>CAVPUU010000027.1:0-150762 GCA_963709015.1 uncultured Alphaproteobacteria bacterium
AGTGTGACGTTGACCGGTGCATCAGGCGCAAATTCAGCAATGATGGCGTAAAGCCGCCGCAAGAAGGCTTCGTGAATCCTTAGCGCTGTTCGAAGATATCGCTGGAATTCGATGTCCGCCATAAAAGTTATACCGGCAAATTATCGTGCTTGCGGCTCGGCATCTCGACCTTCTTACCCTTGAGCATCGCCAGCGCGCGCCTTTTGTTGGCACAGGCTGCGTAAACTCGCCTACGATGCGACGCGATTAGGCCCCGTTCCGCCCCTTCAACATCCCCGCGATGCTGAGGTCCTCGTCGATCTCGGGCCAGTGAATGCCCATCGGCATCACTTCGAAATTGGCGCGCTGCGCCGTCGTGGCGCACGCAAGCGCGGATACCATTCGAGCGGGGTCGCGATCCGGCGGCCGTCGCCAAGCGTCACGACCAGTTCGGTTGCGGTGAACTCGACCGAACGGGCACGCAAATCACAACGTCAATTTCCAAAGTGCTCATGCCAAGCGCTCAGTTGTAAATCGCGATTCTGTTTCAGGTGGCGGATTATATCGTTGATTTCACGCGCCGGGAACCCGGCGTTGACCGCAACCGCGAGATCATCAAGCCAGAATTTGGCTTCATTATTGCCGCTCCGAACATGGATATGCGCCGGTTCGTCGCCCTCGTTGGAATAGAAGAAGGCGCGGTATGGGCCCCAGCGCAAGACGGTCGGCATCCCCTATCCTGTCATTGCCGCGCTTGACCCGGCAATCCATGACGTTGTGCAGCAAGCGCATTATTTACGTAAGTCCTTTCTCTGCCGAGAGTCATCATGGATGCCCGGGTCGAGCCCGGGCATGACGGTTAGAGGGGCAAGTTGTCGTGCTTCCTGCCCGGCATCTCGACCTTCTTGCCCTTCAGCATCGCCAGCGCGCGGGCCATGCGCCGGCGCGTCGAGTGCGGCATGATCACGTCGTCGATATAGCCGCGCTCGGCGGCGACGAAGGGCGACAGAAAGCGGTCCTCGTATTCCTTGGTGCGCGCGGCGATCTTGTCCTCGCCGGTCGGCGCGGAAGATGATCTCGACCGCGCCCTTGGCGCCCATCACGGCGATCTGCGCGGTCGGCCAGGCGTAGTTGAAGTCGCCGCCGACATGCTTTGACGCCATCACGTCATAGGCCCCGCCGAAGGCCTTGCGCGTGATCACCGTCACCAGCGGCACCGTGCACTGCGCTGTAGGCGAACAGCAGCTTGGCGCCGTGCTTGATCAGCCCGTTATATTCTTGGCCGTGCCGGGCAGGAAGCCGGGCACGTCGACAAAGGTGACGATCGGAATGTTGAAGGCGTCGCAGAAGCGCACGAAGCGCGCCGCCTTGCGCGAGGCGTCGAGTCGAGCACGCCGGCGAGCACCATCGGCTGGTTGGCGACGAAGCCGACCGTGTTGCCGGCAATGCGGCCGAAGCCGGTGACGATGTTCTTGGCGAAGCCGCGCTGATCTCGAAGAAGTCGCCCTCGTCCGCGACTTTGAGGATCAGCTCCTTGATGTCGTAGGGCTTGTTCGGATTGTCGGGGATCAGCGTGTCGAGCGACGCCTCGTCGCGGTCGAGGGGTCGTGCGTCGGCCATTGCGGCACGCCGTCTCGTTGTTGGCGGGCAGGAAGTCGATCAGCCGGCGCATCTGCAGCAGGGCACTCGACGTCGTTCTCGAAGGCGCCGTCGGCGACGCCGATTTGGTGGTGTGGACCGTGGCGCCGCCGAGTTCTTCCGCCGTGACCACTTCGTTGGTGACGGTCTTCACCACGTCCGGCCCGGTGACGAACATATAGGAAGTGTCGCGCACCATGAAGATGAAATCGGTCATGGCCGGCGAATAGACATCGCCGCCCGCGCACGGCCCCATGATGACGCTGATTTGCGGGATGACGCCGGAGGCCAGCACGTTGCGCTTGAACACCTCGCCATAGCCGCCCAAGGCCGCGACGCCCTCCTGGATGCGCGCGCCGCCGGCGTCGAACAGGCCGATGATCGGGCGCGCGCGCCTTCATCGCCATGTCCTGCACCTTCATGATCTTCTGCGCGTGCGCTTCCGACAGCGAGCCGCCGAACACGGTGAAATCCTTGGAGAAGAGAAGACCGTGCGGCCGTTGACCGTGCCCCAGCCGGTGACGACGCCGTCGCCGGGGATCTTGGTCTTTTCCATGCCGAAGTCGGACGAGCGGTGCTCGACGAACATGTCGAGCTCCTCGAACGAGCCCTTGTCGAGCAGGAGTTCGATGCGCTCGCGCGCGGTCAGCTTGCCGCGCTTGTGCTGGGCCTCGATGCGCTTTTCGCCGCCGCCGAGCGCGGGCCTCGTCCCGCCGCTTTTCGAGTTTGTCGAGGATGTCTTCATGGCCCGTTTAGCCCCTGCCCCGGCACACTTCTACCGGCCTTCGGATGCAAAAAGGCATACCACGGCACAGGCTTCTTTCTTCCCCTCTCCCCTTGTGGGAGAGGGTGGTCCGAGCCGAAGGCGAGGACAGGGTGAGGGGTCGAGTCTTGTCGGATTCAGACCCCTCACCCGGCTCGCGCTCCGCGCTCGCCACCCTCTCCCACAAGGGGAGAGGGAAGACGGATGCCGCTTGGCCCCTGCCCTGACTTGGCATCGCCGGCAAAGCCTGCTTACAACCCGCTTATGTCCGAACCCTCGACCTCCGCGCAGCTGCTGCAGCAGGGCCTCTTCCACCACCGGCAAGGCGACCTGGCGCAGGCCATGGCGCGCTATGTCGAGGTGCTGCGCAACGATCCGCAGAACCCCGACGCGCTCTATTACGTCGCCGTGGCCGCCTGCCAGGAAGGGCAGTACGAGCAGGGCATCGAGCTCGCCCGCCGCGCCATCGCCAACGGCCCGCCGCAGGCACGCGTACACAATCTGCTCGGCCAGGCGCTGTACCGGCAGGGCGAGCGGCTGGAGGCGATCAAGAATTACGACCGCGCCATCGCGCTCGACGAGAATTTCGCCGACGCCCACGGCAACCGCGCCAATATCCTGGTCGATGCCGGTTTTCCGGACGAGGCGCTCAAAAGCTTCGACCGCGCCATCGCGCTCAATCCCGCCTCGGCCACCGACTGGCTCAACCGCGGCTCGCTGCTTCAGGCGCTCGGGCGCCACGAAGAGGCGCTGGCGAGCTTCGACAAGGCGATCAAATGCGGCGCCGACGTCGCCGAAGCGCACGTCAATCGCGGCAACGCGCTCAAGGATATCGGCCACCTCGACGCCGCTGGCGGCGTATGACAATTCACCGCACTTCGACGCGGCGGCGGCGGCTTATGAAACCGCAATCGCGCGCGATCCCAAACTGGCCGAGGCTCGCCTCGGGCGCGGCTGGCTCAACCTCTTGCGCGGCAAATGGGCGGCCGGCTTTCCCGATTACGACTATCGCGCGCAGGCCGGCGAGCCGACCTACGCGCCGCTGCCGCAGCCGCGCTGGGACGGCCAAGCGCGCGCGGGCGAACGCCTCGTGCTGGTGAGCGAGCAAGGCCTCGGCGACACCATCCAGTTCTGCCGCTTCGCGCCGTTGCTCGCCGCGCGCGGCATCGAGGTAACGCTTTTGACGCGCCGGGCGATGGCGCCGCTGCTGTCGACGCTTTCCGGCGTGACCATCGCAACCGACGCCGAAGCGCTTGCGCAAGACCCGCGGCCGCTGCGCTGGCTGCCGCTGTTGAGCGTGGCCGGGGTGCTCGGCGTCACCCCCGACAGCGTGCCGGCGGAGGTGCCCTACCTTACGGCCGAACCGGCGCGCGCCGCAGCGTGGCGCGCGCGGCTCGGCACCGGCTTCAAGATCGGCATCAACTGGGCATCCGGCCACTCCGACAAGCCGCACTTCCGGCGGCGGGACATGGCGCTCGCCGATTTCGCCGCCATCGCCGCCCTGCCCGGCGTACGGTTGATTTCGCTGCAAAAGGGTCCGGCGACCGTGCAGCTCGGCGAGGTCGCGTTCGGCCGCAGCGTTGTGGCGCTCAACGCCGATCCCGCAGCGGATGTGGATTTCTTTCTCGACACCGCCGCGGTGATGAGCGGGCTCGATCTGGTCGTGACCTGCGACACCTCGGTCGCGCATCTTGCCGGCGCGCTGGCGCGGCCGGTGTTCACCGCGCTGCCGGCGGTCGCCGACTGGCGCTGGCTGATCGGGCGCGACGACACGCCCTGGTACCCGACCATGCGGCTGTTTCGTCAGGACGCGACCCGGCAATGGCAGCCGGTGTTTGCGCGCATCGCCGAGGCCGTGCGCGGGCTTGCCGCCGGCCGCCCGCCACGCGGCTGACATGGAACTTTATCGGGGGAAGGAGTATTGGTGGGGCCTGAGGAACCGCGAAGATAAAGGATATTGTCCATGAGCACCGCCAAACCCGCCCCGCGCCTGCAAACCCCGACCGATCTCGGCGCCAATGCCAGCAAAGACATCGCCGGCGCGATCAACGCGTTACTGGCCGATACCTTCGCGCTCTATCTCAAGACCAAGAATTTCCACTGGCACATGAGCGGGCCGCATTTCCGCGACTACCACCTGCTGCTCGACGAGCATGGCGACCAGATTTTCGCCATGACCGACGTGCTGGCCGAGCGGGTGCGCAAGCTCGGCGCGCCCACGCTGCGCTCGATCGGCGATATCGGACGCCATCAGCGTCTCGCCGACAACGACGCGGCCTATGTCACGCCCGACGATATGCTGGCGGAGCTGCGCGACGACAACCAGCGCTTGGTCGCGGCGATGCGCGAAGCCCACGATGTCTGCGAGGAACACAACGACGTCGCCACCACCAGCCTGCTCGAAGTCTACATCGACGAGGCGGAGCGGCGCGTCTGGTTCCTCTACGAGGCCGGCCGCCGCGGCGACCCGACCGGGCATTAAGCCGGGCAGCAGCCAACTGCGTTAAAGCAAAAGCCTGCGCGGTCAGTTCAGCGCATCAAGCATCTGCTTGACGTCCGGAGCGTGCGAGCCGTTGGGAGCGACGGCGAGATACTGCTTGAGAGTTTCCGCGGTGCCGGGCGGCACCTTGAACTTGTTGTTCTTGTCAATGCTTCCGCTGCCGAACAACATGGAGGCTTTGACGAAATACGCGTCCGCCTTTTTTGGATCGGCGGCGATCGCCAAGTCGCAGGCCGCAATCGCATCCGCGTCCGTTTTGCCCATATTGTACAAAGACGCACACAGCTTGAAGTAGTCGGCTGCCGTTTTATTGGCGCCTTCGTGCGATGGCGCGGGCGCCTGCGCCAACGCCTGCACGGCCAGCGCTAAACTTGCCAGCACTATGAAGGTCCCAAGTTTTGGACGCATTTGCTCTCTCCGTTCTTGCAGGGCGAGGTTAAGCGAGCCGCAACACCGCCACCGCCGCGTCGAACTCGGTGCGGCGATGCGTGCGCCGCTCGACCGCGGCTTCATCGCGACCCCATTGCGACATCTGCCAGTCCTCATCGACATGTGCGGCGGCCCAGACGGCCTCAGGCTCGACCGCGCCATGCTCAAACGCCAGCGCTAGCAGGCCTGAGCCGGTGAGCGTCGTGATTGCCGACACCGCGCCGAGCCGCCACGGCTCGGCGGGAATTCTCGCGCATGCTGCGGCGATCGCCTCGCCTGGCTGCGCCACGTGTACGATGCCTTGCGCCAATGTGAAACGAACGCCCAGCGTCTCGCGCGCCCAGGCCAGCACCGGATCCCAATGCCGCGTTTGAAGTTCGACCAGGCCTGCCGGAGCCTCGGCGCGATAGCACAGCAAGTCCGAGCCGAGATATTGCGCCACCTCGTCGGCGACTGGCCCCGGCGCATCCGCCACAGCGTCGATCACAGCATTGGCCAGCCGGGTGAGCGGCATACGTGCCGGATCGATCACTTCTTGTTGCGCATTCCACTCGTCCGCGATCTTCCCCGCCAGCACCCGGCTCGGAGCGGAGACCGGACGCTGCGCCGGCGTCTTGGCCGGCTTGCCGTCGAGCAATAGCGCGAAAGCGCCGCTCTCGACCTCGCCAACATCCGCCTGGCTGTAGAATCGCTTGCGCAAAGCCGTGCGCGCGCCCCGCCGCGCCGCCTCGCGCGGATCAAGCGGCTGGTTCTCGAAGATCTCGGCTAAAATGTCGCGCATCAGCATTGCGTGATTGTGCGCCGCAACAAGGGCGGTATCGCGGCGAACCCCGGCCCGCCGCGACTATGGAAAATAGCCGGTCCGGCACGCAAAGACATTAAGGTAACGAAGCGAAATTGCCCGCGGGTCGCCTTGCTGTCGCCCCTTTCAGGGAGCGAAAAACATCAGTGAAAGCGTGCAGTTGATAGGTTCCAGGCATCACGGAAGGATAGGTAGCTTTGGGGGGTTGTTACCAATATATTCCGCCCCTGAATCGCGGCGATGCGAACAATGCCGCGCCGGGGGAAGACCAGCCGCCTGAGGCTGTGACGCGACACCGTGGGATCGTCCGCGGCGGGGGCGCGTTTCGAGGAGTGAATGAAGAATACCGACATCGCCGCGCCCGACTACTTCCACAAGGTCGTGGATTGCCAATGGGCTTGCCCGGCGCACACGCCAGTCCCCGAATACATCCGGTTGATCGCGGCGGGGCGCTACTCCGACGCCTACATGGTCAATTGGTACTCCAACGTGTTTCCAGGAATCCTCGGGCGCACCTGCGACCGGCCGTGCGAGCCGGCCTGCCGGCGCGTGCGCGTCGAAGATGAACCGGTGGCCATCTGCCGCTTGAAGCGCGTCGCCGCCGATTACAAAGACGACATCAAGGAACGGCTGCCCAAGCCGGTCCAGCACAAGAACGGCAAGCGTGTCGCGCTGGTCGGCGGCGGGCCGGCCTCGCTCACGGTCGCGCGCGACCTCGCCCCGCTCGGCTATCATTGCGTGGTGTTCGACAGCGATCCGCAAGCCGGCGGCATGATCCGCTCGCAAATTCCGAAATTCCGCCTGCCCGACAAGATCATCGACGAGGAATGCGGCTACATCCTCGACCTCGGCGTCGAGTTCCGCGGGGGAAAACGCATCGACAGCATGAAGGCGCTGCTGGCGGAAGGCTGGGACGCGATCTTCGTCGGCTCCGGCGCGCCGCGCGGGCGCGACCTCGACATTCCCGGCCGGCAGGAAGCGGCCAAAAACATTCACATCGGCATCGACTGGCTGTCGTCGGTGTCGTTCGGCCACGTCTCCAAAATCGGCAAGCGCGTGATCGTGCTCGGCGGCGGCAACACCGCCATGGACTGCTGCCGCTCCTCGCGCCGGCTCGGCGGTGAGGACGTGCAGGTCGTGGTGCGCTCGGGCTTCGAGGAAATGAAGGCGTCGCCTTGGGAAAAGGAAGACGCCATGCACGAGGGCATCCCGATCCACAATTACCTGGTGCCCAAACGCTTCACCCACGAGAACGGCAAGCTCAGCGGCATCGTGTTCGAGAAGGTGACGGCCGAATACGACGCCAAGGGCCGCCGCAAGCTTGTGCCGGCGGGCGAGCCGGAGCAGCATTTCCCCTGCGACGACGTGCTGGTCGCGGTCGGCCAGGTGAACGCCTTCCCCTGGGTCGAGCGCGACGCCGGCATCGCTTTCGACGAGCACGGCATGCCAAAGGTCGACGCCGCGACCATGGCCTCCAGCAATCCGAAGGTTTTCTTCGGCGGCGACGCCGCGTTCGGCCCGAAGAACATCATCTGGGCGGTGGCGCACGGCCATGAGGCCGCGGTCTCGATCGACAAGATGCTCCATGGCGAGGACATCGCCGACCGACCGCTGCCGGCGGTGAACGTGATGAGCCAGAAGATGGGCATCCACGAGTGGTCCTACGACAACGAGATCGCGCTCGATAACCGCTACAAGGTGCCGCTGCGCGACAAGGTGATCGCGCTGAAGGATATCAAGGCCGAGGTCGAATTGGGCTTCGACCCCGAGCTGGCGCTGGCGGAAGCCGGCCGCTGCCTCAATTGCGACGTCCAGACGGTGTTCTCGGCGCAGCTCTGCATCGAGTGCGATGCCTGCGTCGACATCTGCCCGATGGACTGCATCACCTTCACGCCGAACGGCGAGGAAGCCGACTTGCGCCAGCGGCTGACCGCGCCGGCGCACAATCTCAGCCAGGCGCTCTACGTCCAGGACGGGCTCAAGACCGGCCGCGTCATGGTGAAAGACGAGGACGTCTGCCTGCATTGCGGCCTGTGCGCCGAACGTTGCCCGACCGGCGCCTGGGACATGCAGAAATTCTTGTTGGATATGACTTACGCAGGGACTTCATGCCGACCGCCACGCCGATCAGCCGCGTAAACGATTTCGTCGTCCGCTTCGCCAACGTCAACGGCTCCGGATCGGCGAGCGCAAACGAGATGTTTGCCCGCGCCGTGTTGCGCATGGGCGTGCCTGTAGCGCCGCGCAACATCTTCCCGTCCAACATTCAGGGCTTGCCGACCTGGTACGAGGTGCGCGTCTCGGAGGCCGGCCATCTGGGTGCGCGCGGCGGCACCGATCTGATGGTGGCGATGAATCCGCAGACCTTCGACAAGGACATCGCCGGCGTCGAGCCGGGCGGCTATCTGCTTTACAATTCCACCAAGCCGCTGCCGGCCTCCAAATTCCGCCAGGATATCACCGTCATCGGCGTGCCGCTCACAGCGATCTGCAATCGCGAATACACCGATCCGCGCCAGCGCCAGCTGTTCAAGAACATCATCTATATCGGCGTGCTCACCGCGCTGCTCGACATGGACGTCAAGGTGGTCGAGCAACTGATCGGCGAGCAATACAAGGGCAAGGAAAAGCTGATCGAGCCCAATATCAAGGCGCTGCATATCGGGCGCGATTACGCCGTCCTCAACCTCGCCTGCCCGATTGGGCTTGCGCCTGAAGAAGAGCGACAAGGTCGGCGACCGCATCTTCATCGAGGGCAATTCGGCGGCGGCGCTCGGCGCGGTCTATGGCGGCGCCACGGTCTGCGCCTGGTATCCGATCACGCCGTCGTCGTCGCTCGCCGATGCCTTCACACGCCACTGCGCCAAATTCCGCGTCGATCCGGAGACCAAGCAGGCGAAATACGCCATCATCCAGGCCGAGGACGAGCTTGCCTCCATCGGCATGGTGATCGGCGCCGGCTGGAACGGCGCGCGCGCCTTCACCGCGACTTCCGGTCCCGGCATTTCGCTGATGCAGGAATTCATCGGGCTTGCCTATTTCGCGGAAATTCCCGCCGTGCTGTTCGACGTGCAGCGCGCGGGCCCCTCGACGGGCATGCCGACGCGCACCCAGCAATGCGACATTATATCGTGCGCCTATGCCTCGCATGGCGACACCAAGCACGTGTTGCTGTTCCCCGAGGATCCGGCGGAAGCCTTCGATTTCGGCGCGCGGGCCTTCGATCTCGCCGACCGGCTGCAAACGCCGATCTTCGTCATGCTCGATCTCGACATCGGCATGAACCACCACCTCGCCCGTCCGCTTGCCTGGGACGACACGCGCGCTTATGACCGCGGCAAGGTGATGACCGCCGAGGAACTGGAAGCCGGCAAGGAATTCGGCCGCTATCTCGACGTCGACGGCGACGGCATCCCCTACCGCACTTATCCGGGCACGCATCCGACCAAGGGTTCGTTCTTCACCCGCGGCACATCGCGCGACCGTTACGCCAAATACACCGAGGAAGGCGCGCCCTACGTCGACAACATGCAGCGGCTGATCCGCAAGTTCGACACCGCCAAGGACCTGGTGCCGCGCCCGCTGCAAGCCAACGCCGGCAAGCCGACCAAATACGGCGTGATCTATTACGGCTCGACCTCGCCGGCGATGGACGAGGCGATCGCCATGATCGAGGCGCGCGGACATTCGCTCGACCGCATGCGCGTGCGCGCCTTCCCGTTCCATTCGAGCGTCAACAGTTTCGTCGCCGGCCACGACTTCACCTTCGTCGTCGAGCAGAACCGCGACGCGCAACTGCGCTCGCTCATCGTCAACGAATGCGGTATCGATCCGGTGCGGCTGGTACCGATCCTGCACTATGACGGCACCCCGATCACCGCCCGCTTCATCGCCAAGGCGATCGGCGATCATCTGGAGGCGCTGAAGGTGAAGCCCGCGAAGGTGACGTCATGAGTTTGACTCCGACTTTCCCGTTCCCCGGGCCCGGCGCAGCACGAAGTGGTGCGCTGCAGACCCGGGGTCCTTACATCTTGAAGGTCCCGGATCTGCGGTGCACCGCTACGCGCTGCACCGCGTCCGGGACAAGAGGCTGAGCCATGACCTACCTCGCCAAGCCGAAATTCCACCATCCCGATTTGCCGAAGAACGATCTCGGCTACACCCACCGCGACTATGAGGGCACGGTCTCGACGCTGTGCGCCGGCTGCGGCCACAATTCGATCACCGCCTCGATCATCCAGGCCTGCTTCGAATTGTCGATCGAGCCGCACCGCGTCGCCAAGATTTCCGGCATCGGCTGCTCGTCGAAAACGCCGACCTATTTCCTCGGCAATTCGCACGGCTTCAATTCGGTGCACGGCCGCATGCCGTCGGTATTGACCGGCGCCAATCTCGCCAACCGCGACCTGATTTATCTTGGCGTCTCCGGCGACGGCGACTCGGCTTCGATCGGCCTCGGTCAATTCGCGCATTGCCTGCGGCGCGGCGTTAACATGGTCTATATCGTCGAGAACAACGGCGTCTACGGCCTCACCAAAGGCCAGTTCTCGGCCACGGCCGATCGCGGCTCGAAGTCGAAGCGCGGCTTCATCAACACCGATAATTCCATCGATCTGGCGGCGCTGGCGCTACAGCTCGGCGCGAGCTTCGTCGCCCGCTCGTTTTCCGGCGACAAGCAGCAGCTGGTGCCGGTGATCAAGGCGGCGATCGCCCACAAGGGCGCGGCCTTCATCGACATCATCAGCCCGTGCGTCGCCTTCAACAACCATGCCGGCTCGACCAAGAGCTTCGATTTCGTGCGCGAGCACAATGAAGCGGTGAACCGCCTCGACTTCATGTCGAGCCGCATGCCGATCGAGGTGCAGTACGAGCCCGGCACCGTCGAGGTGGTGGAGCAGCACGACGGCTCCAAGCTCACGCTGCGCAAGCTCGCCGCCGACTACGAGCTGCACGACCGCGCGGCGGCCTTGGGCTTCCTCCAGCACCACGCCGCCGAGGGCCAGATCGTCACCGGCCTGCTCTATGTCGAGAAGGAATCGGAAGACCTGCACGCGCATCTGCACACGGTCGACAGGCCGCTCAACGCCCTCGGCGAGAAAGAGCTCTGCCCGGGCCAAGCCGCGCTCGGGAAGTTCAACGCCAGTTTGCGCTAACCGCCCGCCGTCATTGCCGGGCTTGACCCCGGCAATCCATGGCGCGTTTCAACGTCCGTAGTCGTACGTAACGCTCTACCCTGCCGAATTTCATTATGGATGCGCGGGTCAAGCCCGCGCATGACCGACATGGAAAACCGCCGCCTCGGCCGCTCCGACATCCGCATCGCGCCGCTGGTGCTCGGCAGCAATGTGTTCGGCTGGAACGTGGACGAGCCGACGTCGCACAAGATTCTCGACGCGTTCGTGGACGCCGGCTTCAACGGGATCGACACCGCCGACACCTATTCGCGCTGGGCTTCAGGACACAAGGGCGGCGAATCGGAAACCGTTATCGGCAACTGGCTTAAAGCGAGCGGCAAGCGCGACAAGGTCGTGATCGCCACCAAAATCGGCAACGACATGGGCGAAGGCAAGAGCCTGAAGAAGGACTACATCCTGCGCGCGGCGGAGGCTTGCCTCAAGCGCCTGCGGATCAATTGTATCGACCTGCTGCAGACGCATTTCGACGACGAGGTGACGCCGCCGGAAGAGACCATGGCGGCCTATGCGCAACTGATCGCGCAAGGAAACGTCCGCGCCGTCGGCGCATCGAACATGAGCCTCGCCCGCCTCAAGGCCTCGCTCGCCGCCAGCAAGGCGCTCGGCATCCCGCGCTACGAAAGCCTGCAACCGAACTACAATCTCTACGATCGCGTCGATTTCGAGAGCCGGTACCAGCCGTTCTGCCAAGCCGAAGGAATCGGCGTCATCACCTATTACTCGCTCGCAGGAGGTTTTCTCACCGGCAAATACCGCGCGGCCGCGGACGCCGCGAAAAATCCGGCGCGCGGCGGCAAGGTGAAGGGCTACTTCGACGCGCGCGGCTTGCGGATTTTGAAGGCGCTCGACGAAACAGCCGCGCGCCATTCCGCAACGCCGGCGCAAATCGCGCTGGCCTGGCTGATTGCGCAGCCAGGCGTGACCGCGCCGATTGTGAGCGCCACCGGCCTCAAGCAGCTCAACGAGATCATGCAGGTGCCGCGGCTTAAGCTCGCGCAGGACGACATCGCCGCGCTCGATCGGGCGAGTGCTCCCTGAAAAACCGGGAGGCGCTTGCGCGGCACACAAGCGCCTCCCCTCAGACAACGCACGCACGAAGTCATTTCCGCCAAGGTTTCTCGGCGATGACCCTTTTGACAACGTCGAGCATCTCCTTCGGCGGCTCCATTTTGATCGTGAGCGGTTTGCCGGTTTCCAGCACGCTCTTGAGACTGGACAGGATCGCGGGCCAGCCGGCGCGGCCGCTGGCAAGGATCGCCTCGGGCACGTCCCACGAGTGCGATTCCGTCATCATCAGCCGGACGCTCTCGCCTGACGGTTCGATGTCGTAGCTGACGAGGCATTCCGGCAGTTCACCGAAGTCCCGCATGCCCTCGACCAGCCATGTGCATACAAAGCGGCGGGGCGGTGACCACTCGATCACTTGGCCGCTGATGTGCGTGCGGCCGTCCGGGTAAAGCAGCCGGAACGCGCCGCCCTGCCTCGGTTCGACATCGACGGCGAAACCGAAGAAGTACAGCTGGCTGAAGGCCGGATCGATCAGCGCCTGCCACACCTTTTCAGGTGTGGCAGCGATGTAGGTGACGTAGACCGTCTTCGGCTTGAATTTCGAAGCGTCGACCATGCTTCAGACCTTCGTCTCGTACGCAACCGCCCCGGTTTCTAGAAGAGACTTGAGATTCGAGAGGATCCTTGGCCAGCCGCCCGACACCGCCTCGATGAACTTGGTCCCTTCGCCTTCGAGCTCGTGGCGGATGGTGAGCTGGGCAATGCCCTGGTGCGGTTCGATGGTCATGGTGCAGCGAGACCAACCTTCGGCCTTTATTTCCGGCTTCCATTCGTTGCGCCAGCGGATGACGAGGCGCTTCGGCGGCTCGAACTCAAGGATTTCGCCGGCGTCCGCGACCCGGCCGTCGTCGAACTTGAGCGCCCACGGCGAACCTGGCTTCCAGTCGGTCTCGGCGTAGGCGCCGAACCAGTACTTCTTCATGGTCGCGGGATCGGTCAGCGCCTGCCAGACCTTTTCGGGCGTGGTGCGAATGTAGGTGACGTAGACGAAGCTCGGCTTACTCATCGGACGACTCCAATGCTTGTTTCATGTCGCTGAGGGCGGCAAGACGCCCCCGTTCGAATTTCCCGATCCAGCGCTCGCCGATCTCGTGGATCGGCACCGGATTGAGATAGTGCAGCTTCTCGCGGCCCCTTTTGACGGTCGCGATCAGGTTGGCCTCTTCCAGGATGCCCAGGTGCTTGCTCACCGCCTGCCGCGTCATTGCAAGGCGCTGGCAGAGATCGCCCAAGGTCTGGCCATTCTCTGCGCGCAGACGATCCAGCAAGTCCCTACGGCTCTGGTCCGCCAGCGCTTTGAACACTGCATCCATAATCACAATATGCAACCTTTTGGTTGCCTGTCAAGGTCCTGAAATGGAACTCCGCATCCGTCGGTACGTTGGAGCGTCATGACGACCGGCAAAGTCCGAACGCGATGACGGCCCACAACAAGGCCCGCCGGAAAAAGGGCGTCCGTAAAGGCATTTCCGAACAGGAAGTCGAAGACGTCGAGGAGATGTCCTCTCCCCGCACGCCGGTCATTTATGAGGTCGTCCGCCGGCTCGGCGATGAGGAAATGGCGCGGCCGGCCACCTCGCTGTGGTGGTCCGGCGTCGCCGCCGGGTTATCGATCAGCTTCTCGCTGCTGGCGCAGGCAATCCTGCAAGCGCACCTGCCCGACGCGCCGTGGCGGCCCTTGGTCTCCGGTTTTGGCTACTCCGTCGGCTTCCTGATGGTGGTGTTGGGCAATCAGCAACTATTTACCGAAAGCACGATCACCGTGGTGCTTCCGGTGTTCAAGGACTTCTCATGGAAGAGCCTTTGGCGCATGGGAAGGCTGTGGGCAATCGTGCTGGTGGCGAATTTCGCCGGCACGCTGCTGGCGGCGATATTCTGCACCTTCACGCCCGTTCTACCGGGAAGTCTCCTGCAAGGCATGCAGGCCATCAGCCGCGACTTGCTCGATATCGGCTGGTGGCCGATGGCCTTCCGCGGCGTTTCGTCGGGCTTCCTGATCGCCGCCATGGTATGGATGATACCGAGTGCGGAGAGCGCGAAATTCGCGGTGATCACGCTGATGACTTATCTGATCGCGATCGGCGGCTTCACCCATGTTGTCGCCGGCAGCATGGAAGCGAATATGCTGGTGGTCCACGGCGACTGGGAATGGTGGCGCATGCTCGGCCAGTTCTTCGTGCCGGTGCTGCTGGGCAATATCGTCGGTGGCACCGCGTTGTTCGCGCTGATCTCCTACGCCCAGGTGATGGAGGAGATTTAACGCTATTGATTGATACAGCTGCCGATATAGCTGGGGCGGTCGCCGGCCGTCTGGCCGTAGACGCCGGCCTGATGCGCACAACGAACTGCACGATCCTGATAAGTCTCCGTCCCGTTCGGGCCGGACGGCACCGCGGTCGGCAGGTTCGGCAACACGCGGCCGGTCTGCGGCACGAGGAGCGGAGGCGGCACCTCGGCCGGACGCGTAATCACCGACGGAGGCGGCTGCGGGTTGTAATGCGCCGGTGGCGGCAACGGCGCGGGATAGACGATGGTCGAGGAGCCGCGCGCCGCTCTGTGTTTGTGCTTCGGCGGGGGTTTTTTCGCCGCAGGCTTCTCCGGCCGCATGATGTCGTAGCTACGCTCGCCGGACTGGGCCTTCGCCGAAACGGCGGGCATGGCCAAGCTCAGCGCGAGCAGCGCGGCTAACAACCGCGCGCGGCATCCCGGCACTCATTGCAGCGCGCACCGTCGCGTATACTCGGCCATCTGGTCCGCAGGCACGCCGATCGACTTGCCGTATTGCAGGCAGCGCGTGGCGCTGTCGACGGGATCGGTACGGGGCGGCACGTCATGGCCATCCGTGGTCACCGCCGGCGGTGGCGGCATCGGGTAGACCGCCAGCGGCGGCGCATGCGGGTTGTTATTTTGCGCGGCGGTTTGCGTTGCGGCGAACGCCAGCACGGCCACGGCAAGGGCGATCCGCATGAGCCTCACTCCTCCGGCGCCTCGACGATCGGGTCGTAGCGCTTGGCGTCGAAACCGAGCAGGTTCCACGACTGCTCCATATGGGGCGGTAACGGCGCGCTTGCGTCAATGGTTCCACCGCGCGGGTGCGGTACCACGATCCGGCGCGCCAGCAGGTGCAGCTTGTTCTGCATGCCGCCGGGCAGTTCCCAATTCTCGATGTTGAGATATTTCGGATCGCCGATGATCGGATTGCCGACATGCGCCATATGGGCGCGCAATTGATGGGTACGGCCGGTGACGGGTTTGAGCGAAATCCAGGCCAATTTCTGCGCCGCCGTCTCCACCACCGCGTAGTAAGTGACGGCATGCACCGCGTCCTTGTCGCCATGTTTAGCGATGCGCATGAAGCTATCCTCTTCGACCTCCTGCTTGGCGAGGAAGGTCGAGACGCGGCCCTGTTGCGGCTTCGGCACGCCCGCAACCAGCGCCCAGTAGATCTTGCGCGCGGCGCGCGTACGAAAGGTTTTGCCGAGCGCAGCCGCGGCAAAGCGCGTCTTGGCCACCAGCAGGCAGCCGGCGGTGTCCTTGTCGAGCCGGTGCACCAGGCGCGGACGCTGCGCGTCGGGGCCTGGGCCGCGCAGCGCGCCCAGCATGCCGTCGATGTGGTGCGTGGTGCCGGAGCCACCCTGGACGGCGAGCCCCATCGGCTTGTTGAGCACCAGCACGTCGTCGTCCTCATAAGAGCGTGATCGATTTAAAGAAGAAGCGGTCCTTTCGCGCCGCTGGCGCGTCGTCGCGTGGCTTGGGCGCTTCGAGCTTGAGCGGCGGGATCCGCACCGCTTGCCCTGCTTCGAGCCGCGCCTTCGGCTGCGTGCGCTTGCCGTTCACCCGCACCTCGCCCTTGCGGATGATGCGCTGGATGTGGCTGAAGGAAAGGCCCGGAAACCGCGCCTCGAAGAAGCGATCGACGCGCATGCCGTTTTCGTCAGGGGCGACATTGACGTTTTGCACGCCGGCAGAAAATTGCGCTGGTTTTAACCCGTCATCCTGAGGTGCGAGGCCGCCATAAGTGCGTTCACGCGCGTCTTCGACGCGCTGTGGCGGACGAGCCAGCGCAGGTCGGCCTTGGCCGACCCGCGAACTCGTATTCCGATCTCGGGTGAACCCGAGATCGGTGGATGACCGGCCGGGGTGGCCTCGGCCGTCACCCTTCGAGGCGCGCTGCGCGCGCACCTCAGGGTGACTGAGTGAGGGTTTTCGGTTGTCACCATGTTCCGGCAAATGCTTCACGCGGAGATCGGATTGCCGCGGATTGGCACGCTCTTTCGATCGCTCCTTAATCCGCTCGTCTCGATCACGGCCACGGCCATGACCGCGGCCACGCGGCCCCGCCTGTTGCCGTCCGCCGCCAGGCTGGCGCGGTCCTTGTTTGCGATGCCTCACGAGGAGCCCCGCTCCTTCCGCAGCTTCGCCCAGTAATCCAGCCGTTTCTTCACTTCGCGTTCGAAGCCGCGCTCGGGCGGGTCGTAGAACCGCCGGCGCGGCAGCGCATCGGGGAAATAGTTCTGGCCGGAGAAAGCCTCTTCCTCGTCGTGGTCGTAAGCATAGCCGCGGCCATAGCCTTCGCTCTGCATTAGTTTGGTCGGCGCATTGAGGATGTGCTTGGGCGGCAGCAGCGAGCCGGCTTCCTTGGCGGTGCGCATGGCGGCGCCGAAGGCCGCGTAAGACGCATTCGATTTCGGCGCCGTCGCCACATAGAGCACGGCTTCCGCGATCGCCAGCTCGCCTTCCGGCGAACCCAGGAAGTCGTAGGCGTCCTTGGCGGCATTGGCAATCACCAGCGCCTGCGGATCGGCGAGGCCGATGTCCTCGATCGCCATGCGCACGACGCGACGCGCGATGTAAAGCGGCGGCTCGCCGGCATCGAGCATGCGGCAGAGATAATAAAGCGCGGCGTCGGGATCGGAGCCGCGCACCGACTTGTGCAGCGCGCTGATCAGATTGTAATGGCCGTCCTGCGCCTTGTCGTAGATCGGCGCGCGGCGCTGCACGATGTCCTGCAATTTGCGCGGCGTCTAAATTGCTCGTCCTTGCGCGCGGCGCGCCAGACTTCTTCCGCCAGCGTCAAAGCGGCGCGGCCGTCGCCGTCGGCCATGCCCTTGAGCGCGATGCGCGCGTCACAATCGAGCGGAAGCTTGCGGCCCTCGATCTGCTCGGCACGCGCCAGCAGCTTCTCGATCGCTTCGGCGTCGAGCGATTTGAACACCAGCACGCGGGCCCGCGACAGCAGCGGCGCATTCAATTCAAACGACGGGTTCTCCGTTGTGGCCCCGACCAAAATGATCGTGCCGTCCTCCATCACGGGCAGGAACGAGTCCTGTTGCGCGCGGTTAAAGCGGTGGATTTCGTCGACAAAAAGCAACGTGCCCTGCCCGCTTTCGCGTCTGGCCCGCGCCGCCTCGAACACTTTCTTGAGGTCGGCGACGCCGGTAAAGATCGCGGAAATCTGTTCGAAATGCAGGTCGGTTTCCTGCGCGAGGAGCCGCGCCACCGTGGTCTTGCCGGTGCCGGGCGGGCCCCAGAAAACCAGCGAGCCGAGCGAGCGGGTCGCCAGCATGCGGCCGAGCGCGCCATCTTTGCCGAGCAGATGGTCCTGCCCCACCACCTCATCGAGCCTGGCCGGGCGCAGAGCGATCGGCCAGCGGGCGCGGTGCGTCCTTGTCGAGGTGGGCTGCCGCGAACAAGCGTCGGTCCTGCCTTGGCGCGCGGGGTCATGGGTGGAGCTTTCTTCCCTCTCCCCAGAGGGGAGAGGGTGGCGAGCAGCGAAGCTGCGAGCCGGGTGAGGGGGCAAGTGTCTCACGAGGCGAATGTCCCCCCTCACCCGCGCCTTCGGCGCGACCTCTCCCCAGCGGGGAGAGGTGAAGGGAAACGTGCATGTCGTGTCTCATCCGTTGAACATTGCGGTAATCGTCTGGCCGCCGCGCTTAAGGACGATGCGCCAGCTCCGCTGCGGTGTTTCGGTGACCTTCGCGAGATCATGGGTCTTGCCGATTTGCTCGCCGTTTACCGAAACGATAATGTCGCCGCGCCGGAATCCGAGATTGCTGGCGTAGGAGCCATTGTCGACGTCGAGCACGACCACGCCCTCGTCGGCGCCCTGCAACTGCAATTCGTCGGCCAGCGCCGGCGACAGATTGGCGACCTTGGCGCCGGAGAACGGCGAGCGCGAGCGGATGGTGATCTCGTCGCGCGCGGTTTCGGGCGCGGTTTGCAGCGCCACTTTCACGCTCAATTCGCGTCCGCCGCGCAGCAGGCCGAGCGCCGCGGTGCCGCCGAGCGGTTTGGTGGCGAAGCGGTAATCGAAGGCGTTGGGATCGTCCACCGGTTGATTGTCCACACTCACGATCACGTCGCCGGCTTTAAGGCCGGCGCGCGCCGCCGGGCCCTGCGGCGCGACGCTCGCGACCAGCGCGCCGGTCGGGCGCTTGAGCCCCATGCTATCGGCAATATCGCCGGTGACCGCTTGCAGCTTGGCGCCGAGCCAGGGCCGCTTCACGTCATGGCTGCCGCCTTTGGCGGAAGCCACCACCACCCGCACCATGTTGGCGGGTATGGCGAAGCCGATGCCCTGCGAGCCGCCCGAGCGCGAGAAGATCGCGGTGTTGATGCCGACCAGCCGGCCTGTGAGATCGACCAGCGCGCCGCCGGAATTGCCCGGGTTGATGGCGGCGTCGGTCTGGATGAAAAACTGGTAGTCGGTGATGCCGACCTGGGTGCGGGCGAGCGCCGAGACGATGCCGTGCGTCACGGTCTGCCCGACGCCGAACGGATCGCCGATGGCGAGCACCACATCGCCCACCTCGAGCATGTCGGAATTGGCGAAGTCCAGCACCGGAAAACGCTCGTGCGAGTCCTTGATGCGCAGCACGGCAAGATCGCTGCGCTTGTCCTTGAGCACGATCTCGGCCTCGAACTCGCGCTTGTCGGCGAGCGCCACCTTGACCTCGTCGGCGCCCTCAATCACGTGCACGTTGGTGACGACGAGGCCGCCCGCATCGACGATCACGCCGGAGCCGAGCGAGCGCTGCACTTGCCGGCCGCCGCCCTCGCCCGGCACGCCGAAGAAACGGCGGAAAATCGGATCGTCGAACAGCGGGTTGTGGGTTTGCACCACCTTGGCGGCGTAGACATTGACCACCGCCGGCGCCACCCGCTGCACCACCGGCGCGTAAGACAGCCGCAGTTCGGCGGCGGTCGGCACCCGCCGCTCCTGCGCGGGCGCCGTGGTGGGCGCGCGGATAAATGCGGCCAGCGCGATAGCGGCAAGCAAGATGACGGTCCGCGGTCTTTTCAGGCACATAATATCAAATCCCCAGCGAGACGCCCGGATATAGGCCGTCTGCGGGGCTAAATGAAGGCCGATTACTCCTTCGCCGGCACCGTGCGCAGCCAGGCGACGACGGCGTCCAGATCATCCGGCGTCACCGTGGCGTAGTAATGGTAACCCATCGGCGGCTTGAGCTTGCTGCCGTCTTTGCTCACCCCTGTCGTGATGGCGCGCTTGATTTCGGCGTCGGTCCACGCGCCGATGCCCTTGGTCTTGCTCGAAGTGATGTTGCGCGAGGTCGAGACGCCCCAGGGCCCGGGGAAGTCGAAACCGCCGGCGCCCAGACGCGTGTCCCACTGACGCACGCCCTTCTCCATCGGCGTGTGGCACTCCATGCAATGCGCGATGGTCGCGAGGTAAAAGCCCTTCTTCACTTTGTCGCTCATCATCGCTTCGGTGTACGGCTTTTCGCCTCCGGGCAAGACGTGTTCCAGCTGCGGCATCTTGTAGATCGGGTCTGCCACCTTGTTGCCGACCGGCTTGAGCGTGCGCAGGTAGGCGACGACCGCGTTGACGTCGCGCTCGGTCATGATGTGGTAAAAGCCGGTCGGCATCACCATCGCGATGTGCACGCCATTCGGCTGCACGCCTGTGCGCATGAGCGTCTTGATCTGAGCGTCGGTCCACCTGCCGATGCCGGTTTCCTTGTCCTGCGTGATGTTGGGCGCGGTCACCTTGAACGGCGGCTCGTCCCATGACAGCCCGCCGGAAAACGCCTTGTCCATGATATCGCCGGTCGGCCCTTTCGGCGTGTGGCAATTGCCGCAAGTAAGGATGCCGTTAACCAGATAGTCGCCGCGCTTGACCAGCGCGGATTGCGCGTTGGCGGCGGTGAATGTGGCGGCAAAAGCGACAAGCAGCGTTGCGACAAAGCGAATCATAATGTTCCTCCCCCGAATTTTGCCGCCAATTATACATGGCCCGCTCCAGGCGGCGAGCGGATAAAGCAAAAGGGCGGCCGAACAGCCCCCCTTGTGAATTACGGCTTGGAATGCCGGATTAAGCCGCCGCCGTCGCCTCTTCCTCGGCCTTCTTTTCCTGCACGGGCCCTGAATCCTTGCCCCTGGCCTCGACGTCGCGGTCGACGAACTCGATCACGGCATTGGCGGCGTTGTCGCCGTAACGGAAGCCGGCCTTGAGCACGCGGGTATAACCGCCTTTGCGATCCTTGTAGCGCGGGCCGATCACCTCGAACAATTTCTTGACCATCGGGATATCGCGCATTTCCGAGATCGCCTGGCGGCGGGCGGCGAGCCCGCCCTTCTTGGCCAGCGTGACCAGTTTCTCGACGATCGGGCGGAGTTCTTTCGCCTTCGGCAGCGTGGTGACGATCTGCTCGTGCTTGATCAGGCTCGCCGCCATGTTGGCGAACATAGCGGTGCGGTGCGCGGAATGCCGGCCCAGTTTGCGGTGAACTTTTCCGTGACGCATGCGCTTGTCTCACCTCTCCCGGACGCCGCCACGCGACAGGCTTAGTAATGATCCTCGAAGCGCTTGGCGAGCTCTTCGATGTTCTCCGGCGGCCAGCCCGGCACTTCCATGCCGAGATGCAGGCCCATTTGCGCCAGCACTTCCTTGATCTCGTTGAGCGACTTGCGGCCGAAATTCGGCGTGCGCAGCATCTCCGCTTCGGTCTTCTGCACCAGATCGCCGATATAGACGATGTTGTCGTTCTTGAGACAGTTTGCCGAGCGCACCGACAGCTCGAGTTCGTCCACCTTCTTGAGGAAAGCCGGATTGAACGCGAGATCGGGAATGGTTTCCGCTGTGGTCTCTTTGCGCGGCTCCTCGAAATTCACGAACACGTTGAGCTGGTCCTGAAGGATGCGCGCCGCGTAAGCGAGCGAATCCTCAGGCGTCACCGCGCCGTTGGTTTCGATGGTCATGGTGAGCTTGTCGTAGTCGAGGATCTGGCCCTCGCGGGTGTTCTCGACCTTGTAGGAGACCTTGCGCACCGGCGAATAAAGGCTGTCGACCGGGATCAAGCCGATCGGGGCGTCCTCAGGACGGTTGCGTTCGGCCGGTACATAGCCCTTGCCGGTATTGACGGTGAACTCCATACGGATTTCGGCGCCCTCGTCGAGGGTGCAGAGCACGAGGTCGGGATTGAGCACCACCACGTCGCCGACAGTCTGAATTTCGCCGGCGGTGACGGTGCCCGGCCCCTGCTTCTTCACCACCATGCGCTTGGGACCCTCGCCCTGCATCTTGATGGCGATGTCCTTGATGTTGAGCACGATGTCGGTGACATCCTCGCGTACGCCGGCGATCGAAGAGAATTCGTGCAGCACGCCGTCAATGTGCACCGACTGCACCGCCGCGCCTTGCAGCGAGGACAGCAGAATGCGGCGCAGCGCGTTGCCCAGCGTCACGCCGAAACCGCGCTCGAGCGGCTCGGCGATGACGGTGGCGACCCGCGCGGCGTCGTTGCCGGCGGACACTTGCAGCTTGTTCGGCCTGATCAATTCCTGCCAATTTTTCTGGATCACGTCTTCACCTATTAAGCGGCGCGAGGCTTGCCCCGCGCGTCCCACCCGCCGTGTGGGGAAAATTTCGGCGGCAGCGGACGCATGTCACGTCCGCCCAAAATGAAATTCATACGCGACGGCGTTTACGCGGACGGCAACCGTTATGCGGGATCGTCGTCACGTCACGGATCGAAGTAATCGTGAAGCCCTGCGCCTGCAATGCGCGCAGCGCCGATTCGCGGCCCGAGCCGGGGCCCGACACCTCGACTTCCAGCGTGCGCATGCCATGCTCCTGCGCCTTCTTGGCGGCGTCTTCGGCGGCGACCTGCGCGGCGTAAGGCGTCGACTTGCGCGAGCCCTTGAACCCCATCGTTCCCGACGACGACCAGGCGATGGTGTTGCCCTGCGCATCGGTGATGGTGATCATGGTGTTGTTGAACGACGCAGCGACATGCGCCACGCCCGACGCGATGTTCTTGCGTTCGCGCCGGCGGACGCGGGTGGCTTCCTTACCCATTCTCGATCCTTTCGCAGCCCGCCGCCGTCAGGCGCGGGCAATTCCTGTCGTCACTGCGGTGTCGGTGTCTTTTTCTTGCCGGCGATGGTCTTGGCCGGGCCCTTGCGGGTGCGCGCGTTGGTATGGGTGCGCTGGCCGCGCACAGGCAGGCCCTTGCGGTGGCGCAGGCCGCGGTAGCAGCCGAGATCCATCAGGCGCTTGATATTCATCGCCACTTCGCGCCGCAGATCGCCCTCGACCATGTAGTCGCGGTCGATCATTTCGCGAATCTGCAGCACTTCGGCGTCGGTGAGTTGGGAGACCCGCCGCTCCTGCGGCAGGTTAACCTTCTCCATGATTTCATGGGCCTTTTTCTGCCCAATGCCATGGATGTACTGCAGCGCGATGACGACGCGCTTGTTGGTGGGTAGATTCACGCCCGCGATACGAGCCACGGATTATCTCTCCTGTTAACGGCCAGCCGCGCGGAACGCGCCGAATTCTTGTGTCCCTGGAAGGGGATAGCCCAAAGCGTAACACGACGCCTGTCCCCGGTTTTCTGGGGCCCGGCATCGCGTCAAACTCCTGAATGAGCAGCTTATTAAGGGATTCATCGCGCCTTCGTCAACCTCCGTCGGAAACGCGATTTGCGCTATCCCGGCCTGTTTTTGGGGCGATCTGGCTGGTGCCGCCCCCGCTGGAACTCAAGATTTGGTCGATTGCCGCGGTGACGATGTCGATCGGCGCCATACCATCCACGGCCTTGAGCATGCCCTTGCCGGCGTAATGATTGGCCAGCGGCGCGGTCTGCGCCCGGTAGGCCACCAACCGCCCCTTGAGCACCTCCGGCTTGTCGTCGCTGCGTAGCTTCTCGCCACGGGCGGCCATTTCCGCGACGCGGTTCTCGATGCGCTTGATCAGGATGTTCTCGTCGACCCGCAACTCGATCACGCCGTCGAGATTGAGGCCACGCTCGGCCAGCAGGCGGTCGAGCGCCTGCGCCTGCGGCACGGTGCGCGGGAAGCCGTCGAGCACAAAGCCGCGCTTGGCGTCGGGCTGATCGATGCGGTCGGCGATAATCGCCACCACGACCTCGTCGGGAACCAATTCGCCGCGATCCATGATCGCCTTGGCGCGCAAGCCAACCGGCGTGCCAGCCGACACCGCGGCGCGCAGCATGTCGCCGGTCGAAAGTTGAACGATGCCGTGTTTCTGGATCAGGCGCTGCGCTTGCGTGCCCTTCCCCGCCCCCGGCGGGCCGAGCAGGATCAACCTCATCGATTGCGCCCCCGCAACTTCGAGCGCTTGATCAAGCCTTCATATTGATGCGCCAGCAGGTAGCCCTGGATCTGCGCCACAGTGTCCATGGTGACGCTGACCACGATCAGCAGCGACGTGCCGCCGAAATAGAACGGCACCGCGGCGTAGGAGATCAAGATTTCCGGGATCAGGCACACGATGGCGAGGTAGAGCGCACCGATCACGGTAATGCGCGACAGTACGTAGTCGATATATTCCGCTGTGCGCTCACCCGGCCTGATGCCCGGGATAAAGCCGCCGTGCTTCTTCAGGTTATCCGCTGTCTCGGTCGGGTTGAACACGATCGCGGTGTAGAAGAAGGCGAAGAACACGATCAGCGCGATGTACAACAATAGGAACAGAGGCCGCCCGTGTCCCAGCAGCGTCGTGACGGTGGTGAGCCAGCCGGGCCCTGCGCCGGCGTTGAAGTTGGCGACGGTGGTCGGCAACAGCAGCAAGGACGAAGCGAAGATCGGCGGGATCACGCCCGAGGTGTTGAGCTTGAGCGGCAGATGCGAGGATTGGCCTTCGAACATCCGGTTACCGACTTGGCGTTTGGGATACTGGATCAGCAAACGGCGCTGCGCGCGCTCCATGAACACAATGAAGGCGATGACCGCGACCGCCATCACGATGACGGCGAGGATCAGAACCGGTGGACAGGGCACCCTGCCGCCCGAATTCCAGCGTCCCGGCGACCGCCGATGGCAGTTGCGCCACGATACCGGACAAGATGATCAGCGAGATGCCGTTGCCGATGCCACGCGAGGTGATCTGTTCGCCGAGCCACATCAGGAACATGGTGCCGCCGGTAAGCGTGATGGTAGTGGAAATCAGGAAGAATATCCCCGGCTCGCTGACCACGCTGCCGGTGCCTTGCAGCCCAATGCCAATGCCATAGGACTGGAACGCCGCCAGCAGCACGGTGAGATACCGGGTGTACTGGTTCATGATCTTGCGGCCCTGCTCGCCTTCTTTCTTGAGCGCTTCGAGCGTGGGCGAGACCGTCGTCATCAGCTGGATGATGATAGAGGCCGAGATGTAAGGCATGATGTTGAGCGCGAAGATCGCCATCCGGTGAATGCCGCCGCCGGAGAACATATTGAACATGCCGAGGATGCCGCCGGCTTGGGTGTTGAAGATTTGCTCCCAGGCGGCTGGATCGATGCCGGGCAGCGGGATATAGGTGCCGAGGCGATAGACCAGCAGCGCGCCAACCGTGAAATAGATGCGCTTCTTGAGCTCTTCGGCCTTGGCAAGGGCGCCGAAGTTGAGATTGGCCGCCAGTTGTTCCGCTGCCGAAACCATCGTTTCGCTCCTGCCGCCGCGCCCGTCCTGCTCCACCCCGCCGCAGCGGGCCGCCTTCAGACTCTAGATAGGCACTGCATCGCAAATTGCAGCGGGCGGCAACCGCCCGCGCAACCGGTTTACTCGGCCGGCTTTTGCTCGTCTTCGGCCGCTTGCGCCTTGGGCTTGCTGCCCTTCGGCTTGTCGCCGCCTTTGGCGCATCAAGCGCCATGCGTTTGTTCTTGCCTTTCGGCTCGGCGTTCGCTTCCTTCGCGGACGCCAGGATTTTCACGCTGCCGCCGGCCTTCTCGACCGCCGCGATCGCGGACTTCGAGGCTCGGTAGACCGCGAAATCGACCTTGCTCTTGAGTTCGCCGTCTCCGAGCAGCTTCACGCCACCCTTGGCGCGCCGCATCAGACCGGCCTTGACCATGGCCGCGGCATCGACCGGGCTCTTGATGTCGATCATGCCGGCATCGATCGCCGCTTGTACCTTGCCGATATTGGTCTCGTTCAGCTTGACCGCGAACGAGGTATTGCGGAAGCCACGCTTGGGCAGGCGCCGGTGCAACGGCATCTGGCCGCCCTCGAAGCCTTTGATGCGCACGCCCGAGCGCGCTGTCTGGCCCTTGCCGCCGCGACCGCCGGTCTTACCCATGCCGGAGCCAATGCCACGGCCGATGCGCATGCGGTTCTTGCGCGAGCCCGGCCGGTCGGCGATCTCATTGAGTTTCATGGCAGTCGTCCTCTTAACGCGCTTCGCCGACCACGCGCACCAGATGCCCCAGCTTGCGGACCATGCCGCGCGTCGACGGTGTATCCGGCAGGTCGCGGGTGCGGCCGATTTTGTTCAGGCCGAGCCCGATCAGCGTCTCGCGCTGGTCGTGATGGCGCCGCAACGGGCTCGCCACCTGCTCGACCTTGATGGTTTTCTGTGCTTGGCCATGGGCGAAGTCCTCAGTCTGCTGCCGCCGGTTCGGCGTCGCCTTCGCGGCGGCGCGACTGCAGCGTGGAAACCTTGATGTTGCGGCGCGCCGCGACCGAGCGCGGCGAATCCTGGTGCTTGAGCGCGTTGAAGGTCGCGCGCACAACGTTGTAGGGATTGGACGAGCCGAGCGACTTCGCGACCACGTCCTGGATGCCGAGCGTTTCGAACACGGCGCGCATCGGGCCGCCTGCGATGATGCCGGTTCCCGGAGGCGCCGCGCGCAGGAACACCTTGCCGGCGCCATGACGGCCGAGCACGTCGTGATGCAGCGTGCGGCCTTCACGCAGCGGCACGCGGGTAAGCGCGCGCTTGGCGGCGTCGGTGGCCTTGCGGATTGCTTCCGGCACTTCGCGCGCCTTGCCGTGGCCGTAACCGGCGCGGCCTTTCTGATCGCCGACGATCACCAGCGCGGCGAAGGCGAAACGCCGGCCGCCTTTCACCACCTTGGCCACGCGATTGATGTGGACAAGCTTGTCGGTAAACTCGCTGTCGCGTTCATCGCGGCCGCCGCGCTCACGATCTCGCCGCGGCTCTCGTCGGGGTTCATGTGCCATTTGTGTAAAGTCCGTTTCCTTGCGCATCATCTTATCCGAAAACCGGTTCCCACTTTTCGGGATGATGCGCTCCGTTAGAAGTTGAGGCCGCCTTCGCGCGCGGCGTCGGCCAGCGCCTTGACGCGCCCGTGATAAAGATAGCCGCCGCGGTCGAACACGACGTCCTTAATGCCCTTCTCTTTGGCGCGCTCGGCGATCAGCTTGCCGACCGATTTCGCCGAGTCGATATTGGCGCCGGTCTTGGCACCGTCGCGCAGTGGCTTTTCCAGCGATGAGGCGGCGGCCAGCGTCTCGCCTTTGTTGTCGTCGATGAGCTGGGCGTAGATATGTTTAGACGAGCGAAACACCGTCAGCCGCGCGCGTCCGCTGGTGCCAGCGGCGAGCTTGACGTTGCGGCGCACGGTCGCCGTCCGCCGCGCAGTCCGATCGCTTAATCTCGACATCGCGCGTCCCTCTACTTCTTCTTGCCTTCCTTGCGGAAGATGTATTCGCCGACGTATTTCACGCCCTTGCCCTTGTACGGCTCGGGCGGGCGGAAGCCGCGGATCTCGGCGGCGACGTGGCCAACCTTCTGCTTGTCCATGCCGGTCACCACGATCTCGGTCGGCTTCGGCGTCGCGATCGCGATGCCTTCCGGAATCGGGAAGTTCACGTCATGGGAAAAGCCGAGCTGCAAGTTCAGCGTTTTGCCCTGCACCGCCGCGCGGAAGCCTACGCCGGTGATCTCCAGCCGCTCCTCGAAGCCCTTGGTCACGCCCGCCACCAGATTGGCGACCAGCGTGCGCGAAGTGCCCCATTGCGAACGCGCGCGCTTGCTCTCGCCGCGCGGCGCGAGCTTGACCGCGGCTTTGTCCATCGTGACCGTGACGTCGTCATGCAGCACGACCTGCATGGCGCCCTTCGGCCCTTTGACCTTGACGGTCTGCCCTTCCACGTTGGCGGTGACGCCGGACGGGATCGCGACCGCTTTGTTGCCGATGCGTGACATTAGATCGGTTCTTAGTTCTCCATGCGCTAGAACACCGTGCAGATGATTTCGCCGCCGACATTGGCGTCGCGGGCCGCGTGGTCGGCCATCACGCCCTTGGGCGTGGAGAGAATCGAGATGCCGAGGCCGTTATTGATGCGCGGCAACGCCCTGACCGAAGCGTAGACGCGCCGGCCGGGCTTGGAGACGCGCGAAATCTCGCGGATCACCGGCTCGCCGTCGAAATATTTCAGCTCGATCTCGAGCTCGCTGCGGCCGTCGGCATGCGCGACGCTGGCGTAGCCGCGGATATAGCCTTCGGTCTTGAGCACCTCGCAGACGCGTTCGCGCTGCTTGGAGCCCGGCATGGAAACCTTCGACTTGGCGCGCATCTGCGCATTGCGGATGCGGGCAATCATGTCGCCGATCGGATCGTTGACAACCATCGCGATCCTCCTACCAGCTCGACTTCACGAGGCCCGGGATCAGGCCCTTGGAGCCGAGGTCGCGCAACGCGATGCGGCTGAGTTTATGCTTGCGGTAATAGGCACGCGGGCGTCCCGACAGCTCGCATCGATTGCGGATGCGCGTGGCCGAGGAATTGCGCGGCAATTCGGCAAGCTTGAGGGTGGCGGCGAAACGCTCCTCCATCGGCAGCCTCTTGTCGCGAGCGATCGCCTTGAGCGCCTTGCGGCGGTTGGCGAAACTCTTCGCCATCTTGCGCCGCCGGTTGTTTTTCTCGACCATACTCTTTTTCGCCATTACTTTAGCTCCTTGTTTCCGCGTTTGAGGGAACGAAAATCGCCCCTCACTGCCGGAACGGGAAGTTGAATGCAGCCAGAAGCGCGCGCGCCTCGTCGTCGGAGCGCGCGCTGGTGCAAACGGTGACATCGAGGCCCCAGGAATCGGCGACCTTGTCGAAATCGATCTCCGGAAACACGATGTGTTCCTTGATGCCGAGGCTGTAGTTGCCGCGGCCGTCGAAGCTCTTCGGGTTGAGTCCGCGGAAGTCGCGGATGCGCGGCAGCGCGATATTCACCAGCCGGTCGATGAAGTCGTACATGCGCGTCTTGCGCAGCGTGACCTTGCAGCCGATGGCCTGCCCGTCGCGCAGTTTGTAGGTGGCGATCGACTTGCGCGACTTGGTGATCACGGCCTTCTGGCCGGCGATCAGCGTCAGGTCGGCGGCGGCGTTGTCCACCTTCTTGCGGTCGGCGACGCCCTCGCCAATGCCCATGTTGAGCACGACCTTGGTGATCACCGGCACCTGGAAGCGGTTGGTGTAGCCGAATTGCTTGCTCAATTCGCCGCGAATGACCTGCTCGAAATGGGTCTTGAGCCGCGCCACGTAGTCAGAGCGCTCGCGCGGCTTCTTCACCTTCGGCGCTTCGCTTTCTTTGGCGACCTGCGGCTTCTTCGGCTTCTTGGGTTCGGTATTCTGCTGCGTATCAGCCATCGATTTCAACTCCGGAACGCTTGGCGATGCGCACCTTCTTGCGGTCCTGCCCCCCGCCGACGAACTTGAAGCCGACGCGGGTCGGCTTGCCGTCCTTGGGATCGGCCATCGCCAAGTTGGAAAGATGGATAGTGCTCTCCTTCGAGATGATCCCGCCTTCCTGCTGCGCGGTCTGGCGCTGGTGGCGCTTGACCATGTTGACGCCGCGCACCAGCGCACGGTTGTCCGCCGGACGCACCTCGATCACCTCGCCGGTGCGGCCCTTGTCGCGGCCGGTGAGCACGATCACCTTGTCGCCTTTTCTGATCTTGGCGGCCATCACAGCACCTCCGGCGCCAGCGAGATGATCTTCATGTGGTTCTTGGCGCGCAGTTCGCGCGGCACCGGCCCGAAGATGCGGGTGCCGACCGGCTCCATCTGCGGCGTAATGAGAACCGCCGCGTTGCGATCGAAGCGGATGACCGAACCGTCCGCGCGCTTGATGTCCTTCGCGATGCGCACGACCACGGCCTTCATCACCTCGCCCTTCTTCACGCGGCCGCGCGGAATCGCTTCCTTCACCGAGACGACGATGACATCGCCAATGGTAGCGTATTTTCGTTTCGAGCCGCCCAGCACCTTGATGCACATGACGCGGCGCGCACCGGAATTGTCCGCCACGTCGAGGTTGGTTTGCATCTGGATCATGATGCGGCTCTCATTTTAAGTGATCGCATGGCGCTTATTGAACTTTCTGCTTCTTGTCGCCGCGGATCACTTCCCAGCACTTGAGCTTGGAGATCGGGCGGCGCTCCTCGATCCACACCGTATCGCCGACGGAAAACTCGTTCTTCTCGTCGTGCGCATGATATTTCTTCGAGCGGCGAATGGTCTTCTTCATCGTCGCATGGGTGAAACGCCGGTCGACGCGCACGACGACGGTCTTGTCCTGCTTGTCGCTGACGACGACGCCCTGGAGCGTACGTTTCGGCATCTCGAACCCCTTACTTCTTCGACTTCGGCTTGGCGCGCGCTTTAGCCTTCGGCTTGGCGGCGGCCTTCGGTTTGGCGGTTTTGGCTTTCTTCTCCGGCTTCGGCGCAGCGACTTCGGCCTTCACTTCCGGCTCCGGCATGCCGGCGCGTTTCTGCGCGGCGATGGTCTTGAGCCGCGCGACGTCGCGGCGGATGACACGCACGCGCGAGGTATTCTCGAGCTGACCGGTAGCGCGCTGGAAGCGCAGGTTGAACTGCTCCTTCTTCAGCTTGAGCACCTCGTCGTCGATCTGGTCGAGCGTCATCGCTCTTACGTCTACGGCTTTCATGGCTCTACTCGGCGATACGTTCGATGAATCGGGTCTTGACCGGCAGCTTGGCGGCGGCGAGCGCCAGCGCTTCCTTGGCAACCCCGATCGGAATGCCGTCGACCTCGAACAAAATGCGGCCCGGCTTGATGCGGCACACCCAATACTCGGGCGTGCCCTTGCCTTTGCCCATGCGGATTTCGATCGGCTTCTTCGACACCGGCACGTCCGGATAGACGCGTATCCACACCCGCCCCGACCGCTTCATGAAGCGGGTGAGGGCACGGCGCGCGGCCTCGATCTGGCGCGCGGTAACGCGCTCGGGCTCCAGCGCCTTGAGGCCGTATTGGCCGAACGCGAGCGTCGCGCCCGATGTGGCAACGCCGTGGATGCGGCCCTTGAACGCCTTGCGGAACTTGGTGCGGATCGGTTGCAGCATGACTTAGCTCTTATTTCCCTCAAGCCGCGGTTTCACGGCGCGGACGGCCCTGGTCGCCTTCAGCGAGTTTCTTGTCCTGTGCCATCGGATCGTGTTCGAGGATTTCGCCCTTGAATATCCAAACCTTGACGCCGCAGGTGCCGTAGGTGGTGAAGGCGGTGGCGACCCCGTAGTCGACGTCGGCGCGCAGCGTATGCAGCGGCACGCGGCCTTCGCGGTACCACTCCATGCGCGCGATCTCGGCGCCGCCGAGGCGGCCGGAGCAGTTGATGCGGATGCCTTCGGCGCCGAGCCGCATCGCCGACTGCACTGCGCGCTTCATGGCGCGGCGGAACGCGACACGGCGCTCGAGCTGCTGCGAAATCGATTCGGCGACCAGTTGCGCGTCGAGCTCGGGCTTGCGGATTTCGACGATGTTGATGACCACGTCGCTGTCGGTGAGCTTGGCCACCGACTTGCGCAACTTCTCGATGTCGGCGCCCTTCTTGCCGATCACCACGCCCGGACGCGCCGAGTGGATCGTCACGCGGCACTTCTTGTGCGGGCGCTCGATGATGATCTTCGACACCGCCGCCTGCTTGAGCTGTTTCATCAGCTCCTCGCGGATCTTGATGTCCTCGTGCAACAGCGTGCCGTACTCGGCCTTGCCGGAATACCAGCGCGAGTCCCAGGTGCGGTTGATCCCGAGACGCAGTCCAATTGGATTGACTTTCTGACCCATCAACGACCCCTTTAGGCTTTCGCTGCGGCTGCCGCTTCGACCTGACGCACGATGATGGTCAGGTGGGAGAACGGTTTCAAAATGCGTCCCATGCGGCCGCGGCCGCGCGGGCTGAAGCGCTTGATCACCAGCGCCTTTCCGACATGGGCCTCGGCGACGACCAACTCGTCGACGTCGAGGTCGTGATTGTTCTCGGCATTGGCGATCGCCGATTCCAGGCACTTGCGCACATCCACGGCGATGCGCTTGCGCGAAAACTCCAAGTCGGCGAGCGCGCTCGCGACCTTCTTGCCGCGGATCATCTGCGCAACAAGATTGAGCTTTTGCGGGCTGACCCGGATCATCCGGCTCACCGCTTTGGCCTCGGTATCGGGGAGGCTTCGCTCGTGCGCGCTTTTGCCCATGACGTCTCTCTCGATTCCTTAACTGGCCGCCGGCGCCGTGCCGGGAGCTGCCGCTGCCGGGGCGCCCGGCGCCGCCGGCGCGCTGGGAGCGGCGGCCGCGCGCTTGGCCTTGCGGTCCGATGAGTGGCCGTAGAACATGCGGCCGGGCGCGAATTCGCCGAACTTGTGACCGACCATTTCCTCGGTCACCATCACCGGGATGTGCTTCTGCCCGTTATAGACGCCGAAATTCAGGCCGACGAACTGCGGCAGAATAGTCGAGCGCCGACTCCATATCTTGATCATCTCGTGACGGCCCGACGCGCGCGCGGCTTCCGCCTTGCGCAGCAAGTACCCGTCGACGAAGGGGCCTTTCCATAACGAACGCGCCATGATGGGGGTCCTTAGCTCTGCTTGTTCTTGCGGTCGTGCCGGCTGGCGACAATGAATTTGGTTGTGCGCTTGTTCTTGCGCGTCTTCTTGCCCTTGGTCGGAAAGCCCCAAGGCGTGGTCCAGTGACCGCCGCCTTTGGTGCGTCCGCCATGCGGATGATCGACCGGGTTCATGGTGATGCCGCGATTGTGCGGCATGCGGCCGCGCCAGCGCTGGCGGCCCGCCTTGCCGATCGTGGTGTTCATGTTGTCGGGGTTCGACACCGCGCCGATGGTCGCCATGCAACGGCCGTGCACCAGACGCTGTTCGGCGGAATTCAGCCGCAGAATGACGTAATCCTGGTCGCGCCCGACGATCTGCGCGTAGCTGCCGGCGGAGCGCGCGATCTGCCCGCCCTTGCCGATCTTGATCTCGATGTTGTGCACGATGGTGCCGACCGGAATATTGGCGATCGGCATGGCGTTGCCCGGCTTCACGTCGGCGTGCTCGGAGGCGATCACCTGGTCGCCGGCGCCCAGCCGTTGTGGCGCCAGGATGTAGGCAAGCTCGCCGTCCTGATATTTGATCAGCGCGATGAAAGCGGTGCGGTTGGGATCGTATTCGATCCGCTCGACGCTCGCCGGCACGTCGAACTTGATACGGCGGAAGTCGATCTTGCGATAGGCCTGCTTGTGGCCGCCGCCGCGGAAACGCGAGGTGATACGACCGTTATTGTTGCGGCCGCCGGTCGAGTTCTGCCCTTCGGTCAACGCTTTGACCGGCGGGCCCTTGTGCAGTCCGGAACGGTTGACGATGACCAGCTGGCGCTGGCTCGGCGTGGTCGGATTGTATGTCTTCAACGCCATCGCGAAATTCCCTTATAATCCCGTGGTCACGTCGATGCGGTGACCCTCTTCGAGCGTCACGATCGCGCGCTTCACGTCGGACAGCCGACCGACCTTGTTCTTGAACACCTTGAGCTTGCCCTTGCGGGTCAGCGTGTTGACGTTCTTCACCTTGACGTCGAACAGCTTCTCGACCGCTTCCTTGATCTGCGGCTTGGTCGCGTTCTTGCGCACCTTGAACACGACCTTGTTGTGCTCGGACGCCATGGTGGCCTTTTCGGTGATCACCGGCGACAGGATGACGTCGTAATGGCGGGGATCGCTGGTGCTCATTTAAAGCGCGCCTCCAGCGCATCGAGCGCGGCCTTGGTCAGCACCAAGGTCTTGCGCCGCATGATGTCGTAGACGTTGATACCCTGCACCGGCAGCACGTCGATGTTCGGAATATTGCGTGCGGCGGAGCGGAAATTCGCTTCGACCTCGGCACCGTCGATGATTAGCGCGTTCTCCAGTCCGAGCTTGCCGAACTGCTTGGCGAGCGCCTTGGTCTTGGCGTCCTTCGCGATCAATTTGTCGATCACGATGATGCCGCCGCCCTTAGCCTTGGACGACAACGCGTGCTTGAGCGCAAGCGCGCGCACTTTCTTCGGCAGGCCGATGGCGTGACTGCGCACCACCGGGCCGAAGGCACGTCCGCCACCGCGGAATTGCGGCACGCGCGCCGAACCGTGGCGGGCGCCACCGGTGCCCTTCTGCGCATACATCTTCTTGCCGGTGCGCCAGATTTCCGAGCGGTCCTTGGTCTTATGGGTGCCGCGCTGGCGCTTGGCGAGTTGCCAGTTGACGCAGCGTTGCAGTATGTCGCTGCGCGGCTCGAGGCCGAAAATAGCGTCCGGCAGGTTGACCGAGCCGGCTTCCTTGCCTTCCAGCGTGGTGATCCTCAATTCCATGTCACGCGCCCTCCGTCGCGGCGGGGGCTGCGTCGGCCGCGGGCGCTTTGTCCACAGCCGGCTTCGCATCGGATTTGGCCTCGGCTGCTTCGCTGACGCGGAACTTGCCGGGCTTGGGTGCTTCCTTCGGCAGCGCCTTCTTCACCGCGTCGCGCACCGTGACCCACCCGGACTTGGCGCCTGGCACCGCGCCCTCGACCATGATCAGGCCGCGCGCCACATCGGTCTGCACCACCTTGAGATTGAGCGTGGTCACCCGGTCGACGCCCATATGGCCGGGCATCTTCTTGTTCTTGAAGGTCTTGCCGGGGTCTTGCCGGCCGCCGGTGCCGCCGATCGAGCGGTGCGAGATCGACACTCCGTGCGAGGCGCGCAGGCCTGCGAAATTCCAGCGTTTCATGCCACCGGCAAAGCCCTTGCCGATCGAGGTGCCACACACGTCGACGAACTGGCCGACCACGAAATGATCGGCGGTGATCTCGGCGCCGACCGGGATCAGCGCGTCCTCGGTGACGCGGAATTCGGCTAGCTTGCGCTTGGGCTCGACCTTGATCTTGGCAAAATAGCCGCGGTCGGCCTTGATCATGTTGTTGGCGCTGCGCGCGCCCGAGCCGATCTGGACCGCGACGTAGCCGTTCTTGTCCTTGGTCCGATGCGCCACTACCTGGCACTGCGCCAGACGCAGCACCGTGACCGGAACGTGCTCACCGCCTTCGGTGAACAGCCGGGTCATTCCGATCTTCTGCGCGACCACTCCGGAACGCATCTTGATTCCTCACCCGGCCTTTAAAGTTTGATCTCGACGTCGACACCGGCGGCCAGATCGAGCTTCATCAGCGCGTCCACCGTTTGCGGCGTCGGATCGACGATGTCCAAGAGGCGCTTGTGCGTACGCATCTCGAACTGTTCGCGGCTCTTCTTGTCGACGTGTGGCGAGCGGTTCACCGTGAACTTCTCGATCTTCGTCGGCAGCGGGATCGGGCCACGGACCTGCGCACCGGTGCGCTTGGCCGTGTTCACGATCTCGCGCGTCGACGCATCGAGGATACGGTGATCGAACGCCTTGAGCCGGATCCGGATATTCTGGCCGTTCATTGCTATCTCTCTTTGTCCGTCATGGCCGGGCTTGTCCCAGCCATCCACGTCTTACTTATCTGCCTCTAAGTCGTGGATGCCCGGCACGAGGCCGGGCATGACGACGGATAGTCCTTTACTCGATGATGCTCGCTACCACGCCGGCGCCGACGGTGCGGCCGCCCTCGCGGATGGCGAAGCGAAGTTTTTCTTCCATGGCGATCGGCACGATCAGGTGCACTTCCATCGCCACGTTGTCGCCCGGCATCACCATCTCGGTGCCGGACGGCAGGTGCACCACGCCGGTCACGTCGGTGGTGCGGAAGTAAAACTGCGGACGGTAGTTGGTGAAGAACGGGGTATGACGGCCGCCCTCTTCCTTGGTGAGGATGTAGGCTTCCGCCTTGAACTTCGTGTGCGGCTTGACCGAGCCGGGCTTGCAGAGCACCTGGCCGCGCTCGACTTCCTCGCGCTTGGTACCGCGCAGCAAGCAGCCGACGTTGTCGCCCGCCTCGCCCTGATCGAGCAGCTTGCGGAACATCTCGACGCCGGTAACGACGGTCTTTGCGGTCGGCTTGATGCCGACGATCTCGACTTCCTCGCCGACTTTGATGATGCCGCGCTCGATGCGGCCGGTGCATACGGTGCCGCGGCCGGAGATCGAGAACACGTCTTCGACCGGCATCAGGAACGGCTGATCCTTGGGGCGTTCCGGCTGCGGGATGTAGTCGTCCACCGCCTTCATCAACTCGAGAATGGCGTCATGGCCGAGCTTGGGGTCCTTACCTTCAAGGCCGGCGAGCGCCGAGCCCTTGATCACCGGGATCTTGTCGCCGGGGAAATTGTATTTGGACAGAAGCTCGCGGACTTCGAGCTCGACCAGTTCCAGCAGTTCCGGGTCGTCCACCATGTCGACCTTGTTCATGAACACCACCAGCGCCGGCACGCCGACCTGGCGGGCGAGCAGGATGTGCTCGCGGGTCTGCGGCATCGGGCCGTCGGCGGCGGAAACCACCAAAATGGCGCCGTCCATCTGCGCCGCGCCGGTTATCATGTTCTTCACGTAGTCGGCGTGGCCGGGGCAATCGACGTGCGCATAGTGGCGTTTCTCGGTCTGATATTCGACATGCGCCGTCGAAATGGTGATGCCGCGCGCCTTCTCTTCCGGCGCCTTGTCGATCTGGTCATAGGCGGTGAAGGTGGCGCCGCCTGTCTCCGCCAAAACCTTGGTGATCGCCGCGGTCAGCGTGGTTTTGCCGTGGTCGACGTGACCGATCGTACCGATGTTGCAATGCGGCTTGTTGCGCAGGAATTTCTCTTTGGCCATGGAACTCTCCGTTCAGATCCTTCAGGTTGCGATCGTCACGCGAATTTTTTTTGGACTTCCGCCGAAACGTTGGCGGGCAGTTCAGCGTAGTGATCGAATTGCATGGTGAATGTGGCACGGCCCTGAGACATGGACCGCAGGTTGTTGACATAGCCGAACATGTTCATCAGCGGCACCATCGCGTTGACGACGTTGGCGTTGCCGCGCATGTCCTGCCCCTGGATTTGCCCGCGCCGCGAATTGAGATCGCCGATAACGGAGCCGGTGTAGTCCTCCGGGGTCACCACCTCGACCTTCATGATCGGCTCGAGCAGAACCGGTCTTGCGCGTTGCAGCGCCTCTTTGAGGCACTGACGCGCGCAGATTTCGAACGCCAGGGCAGACGAGTCGACGTCATGGTATTTGCCGTCGATCAGCGTCACCTTGAGATCGACCACCGGGAAGCCGGCGAGCACGCCGGAGCCGAGCACCAACTCCAGGCCCTTCTCGACGCCGGGGATGTATTCCTTCGGCACGGTGCCGCCGACGACTTCGTTTTCGAACTCGAACGGCGTGCCGGGCGGCGTCGGCTCGGCGATGATCTTGATCGCCGCGAACTGGCCGGAGCCGCCGGTTTGCTTCTTGTGCGTATAATCGTGCTCGACGCGCTGGGTTATCTTCTCGCGGAACGCCACCTGCGGCGCGCCGATATTGGCGTCCACCTTGTAGGTGCGCTTGAGGATGTCGACCTTGATGTCGAGATGCAGTTCGCCCATGCCCTTGAGGATGGTCTGGCCGCTCTCCTGATCGGTAGAGACGCGGAACGAGGGATCCTCGGCGGCGAGCTTGGCGAGCGCGACGCCGAGCTTTTCCTGGTCGGCCTTCGACTTCGGCTCGATCGCGATTTCGATCACCGGGTCGGGGAATTCCATCTTTTCCAGGATCACCGGCTGCTTGGGATCGCACAGCGTGTCGCCGGTGCGCACTTCCTTGAGGCCGGCAAGCGCCACGATGTCGCCGGCATAGGCTTCCTTGATGTCCTCGCGGTTGTTCGCATGCATCAGCAACATGCGGCCGATGCGCTCTTTGCGCTCCTTGGTTGAATTGATCACGCCGGTGCCGCTGGTGAGCGTGCCGGAATAGATGCGGCAGAAGGTGATGGTGCCGACGAAGGGATCGTCCATGATCTTGAAAGCGAGCAGCGCCAGCGGCGCGTTGTCCTTCGGCTCGCGAATGACGTCTTCGCCGTTGTCGGGATTGACGCCATGGATCGGCGGCACGTCGAGCGGGCTCGGCAGGTAATCGACCACGGCATCGAGCAGCGGCTGCACGCCCTTGTTCTTGAAGGCGGAGCCGCACAGCACCGGGAAGAACGCGCCGGTGATGACGGCCTTGCGGATCAGCTTTTTGAGGGTCGCCTCGTCCGGCATCTTGCCTTCAAGGTAGGCGGTGGCCGCGTCGTCATCGAGCTCGCAGGCCGCCTCGATCATCTTGTCGCGGTATTCTTTCGCCTGGTCGAGCATGTCGGCGGGAATGTCGATATCGTGGTAGTCGGCGCCGAGCAATTCGTCGTTCCAGACCACGCCCTTCATGCGTACGAGATCGATAAGGCCTTTGAAATTCTGCTCGGAACCGATCGGGAGCTGGATGGCCACCGGCTTGGCGCCAAGGCGCGTCCTGATGTCGTCCATGGATTTGAAGAAATCCGCGCCAATCTTGTCCATTTTGTTGGCGAACACGATGCGCGGGACTTTGTATTTGTCGCCCTGACGCCAGACCGTTTCGGTCTGCGGCTCGACGCCCTGATTGCTGTCGAGCACGACAACGGCGCCGTCGAGCACGCGCAAAGACCGCTCCACTTCAATGGTGAAGTCGACATGGCCGGGGGTATCGATGATGTTGAGGCGCTTCTCGCGCCAGAACGCGGTGGTCGCGGCCGAAGTGATGGTGATGCCGCGCTCCTGCTCCTGCTCCATCCAATCCATCGTCGCGGCGCCTTCGTGCACCTCGCCGATCTTGTGGCTCTTGCCGGTATAATAAAGGATCCGCTCGGTCGTCGTGGTTTTCCCGGCATCGATGTGGGCCATGATGCCGAAATTGCGGTAGTCCTCGATTTTATGGACGCGGGGCATTTGAGTTCTATTCCTTGAGGTTTTTCGTCGTCACCAGCGGTAATGCGAGAACGCCCGGTTGGCTTCCGCCATTTTGTGGGTGTCCTCGCGCTTCTTGACGGCGTTTCCCCTGTTATTGGATGCGTCGAGCAGCTCGGCTGAGAGCCGCTCGGTCATTGTCTTTTCGTTGCGCTCGCGCGCGGCGATAATGATCCAGCGAATACCCAGCGCCTGGCGGCGCGACGTGCGCACTTCCACCGGCACCTGATAGGTGGCGCCGCCGACGCGGCGCGAGCGCACTTCGATCGACGGCATCACGTTGTCGAGCGCCTGCTGGAATACCGTGAGCGGGCTCTGCTTGGTCTTGCTCTCGATCATTTCAAGCGCGCCGTAGACGATGCCCTCAGCCACCGACTTTTTGCCGGCGTACATGACGGCGTTCATGAATTTGCTGACAACGACGTTGCCGAACTTCGGGTCCGGGATGACTTCGCGCTTTTCTGCGGCGTGGCGGCGGGACATGTTCCGATTCCGATTATTTGGGGCGCTTGGCGCCGTACTTCGAACGGCGTTGCTTGCGGTTCTTGACGCCCTGGGTGTCAAGCACGCCGCGCAGAATGTGGTAGCGCACGCCCGGCAGGTCCTTGACGCGGCCGCCGCGGATCATCACCACCGAATGTTCCTGGAGATTGTGCCCCTCGCCCGGGATGTAGCCGATCACTTCGAAGCCGTTGGTCAAGCGCACCTTGGCCACCTTGCGCAGCGCCGAATTCGGCTTCTTCGGCGTCGTGGTGTAGACGCGCGTGCAGACGCCGCGCTTCTGCGGCGATGACTCAAGCGCGGGCGCCGTGACGCGCACCCTCAGGGGTTTGCGCGGCTTGGCAATCAACTGGTTGATCGTCGGCATCACTACTCTCGTTTGGGCCGGATCGGCCCGGATTCGTTTTGAGCTTTCGCCCCGGCATTCCCACGCGCAAAACGAAATCGCGCCAGCCGCATGAAACGCGGGGGCGCTCTTTCGTTTTCAGACGACCACGACGCGTAAAGCGCCGCGGACGTTCATCCTCAAGTCTGACAGTGGCTGTCAGTGGCAGCGTTTGAGCTTCATCCGTCGAGGCGATGCGCCGACCAAGCTTTGAGAAATTATATCATATTCTCAAAGGGTTAGTCGGGCGGCCGTTCCGAGCAAGCGAAGCTCACCGCCTGCCGAAAAGTGTCGCGTATGTATCGGCCGGACTTGCCCAAGTCAAGGCGAAAGGGCTGGAAAATCGAAGCTTTCGGGCCCTCGCGCCCGTTCCATCCCCCTATCGTTACCCGCGCCCGATCCTGAAGCGAAAAGGGCCGCCTTGCGGCGGCCCTTCATCGGAGCCTTGGGCGGAACGAATTAGCCCGCACGGGCAACGACCAAGCTTGCCCGCGCCGCATGCCGGCGCAATTGCCACAGCAACACGCCGTGCAGGATCAGCGACAGCGGCACGGCAAAGGCCGGCGTCATCACCGTTGGATAGGCCCCGGTGATAAAATTCGGATGATCAAACCCGAACTGTTGCAGCGGTCCGGGCGAACTCAGAAAGCCGAGAGTCAGCGCGTTGACGAGGTCGGCGACGCCGAGCAGATTCCAACCAATGGCAACGACGTAGGCTCCGGGCCTGCCCGAGGCAAAATACAACGCCGCCGGCAGTGCCAGCACGCCGACGATCACGTCTCCAATGCCGGCCGGCAACGCGAACTCGCCCGGTATGGCTCCGAACGCCCACAGCACGATAAAGTTGCCGCCGATGACGCGGTACATCTGCAGCCCGATCAGCTAGCTTGGCGACACCGTCTTGATCGCTGCTGAAATCGCTTGCGAGCGCGTCAGTGCAATGAGTCCGACCAAAACCGGAAGCACGACCGCAAGCGGAAGGAGCGGAAGCCCGCCGGGCTTCGGCTCAAATCCGTCGACCGCCGCGAACCTCCAAACGGCAAAGAGCCAGAGGCACAACGAGACAGCGACCGCCAGCCACGTCCCTATCCGCAAGGCCGCATCCAGTCGCGTTCGGCGCAAGGCGATCCAGAGGCCCCACAAGACCGCGGCGACGATCGTCGGGCGCACCACTGCGATCAAATCACTATAGAACGAAAGATACGTCGTCAGACCTTCACTCATGGAAGCCTCCTATTAGTGACTTCTTTTATCATAGTCACTATCGTAATAATAGTCTATGGCTATTTTGTATCCGCGACGTTAGGAACCCAATTGGATCGAAGGACGGAACCCAAGATGGCCGACGGTTATGGTCTGAACTGCCCGGTCGCTCGCACGCTGGACGTCATCGGCGAACGCTGGGCCATTCTGATCCTGCGTGATCTGTTCCTGCAGGGTCCGCGCAAGTTCCAGGATTTTGAAAGTTCCCTCGCGGGCATCAGCCCGAACACGCTGTCGGCGCGTCTCAAACGCCTCGAAGAGGCCGGCATTATCAGCCGGCGATTTTACGAGGAGCACCCGCCGCGCGCCGAGTATTTACTGACGCCCAAGGGCCGCGAACTCGGTCCGGTCATGAAAATGTTGCGTGCCTGGGGCGAGAAGCACACAAGGTAAGGCAAAAGCAAAAGGGCCGCCTTTGCGAGCGGCCCTTTTCTTATCCCTCCCCTGCAAGGGGAGAGTCGGTGAGCGTCGAACGAAGTGAGATACGCACGGCGGGTAGGCTCGAAAACACCCCCAGCCGGCCACCGCTGCGCGGTGTCCGCCCTCCCCCGCAAGCGGGGAGGGATTATCTCGTTACTCCGCCGCCGGCAGCGCCGGGGCTGCCTCGGCTTCCGCCTTGGCCGCAGCCTTGGCGGCGTCCTTCTCGCGCTCCTCGAGGATGAGCGCGTCGCGTTTGACCGCGACTTCGCGCAACTCGTCCATCATCGCGCCGGTGCCGGCCGGGATCAGCCGGCCTACGATGACGTTCTCCTTGAGCCCGTCGAGCGTGTCCGCTTTGCCATTGACGGCGGCTTCGGTGAGCACGCGCGTGGTCTCCTGGAACGACGCCGCCGAGATGAACGAGCGGGTTTGCAGCGACTCGCCTTGGTGATGCCGAGCAGCACGGGATGACCGCTGGCCGGCTTCTTGCCTTCGGCTATGGCGCGCGCATTGATTTCGTCGAGCTCGGTCTTGTCGACCTGCTCGCTCTGGAGCAGTTCGGTTTCACCGGGTTCGTCGATCTCCACCTTCTGCAGCATCTGGCGAACGATCACCTCGATGTGCTTGTCGTTGATGTTGACGCCCTGCAACCGGTAGACCTCCTGGATCTCGTTGACCAGGTAGGCGGCCAATTCCTCGACACCCTTGATGGCGAGAATGTCGTGCGGGGCGGGATTGCCCTCGACGATGTAGTCGCCTTTCTCGATGACGTCGCCATCCTGTAAATGGATGTGCTTGCCCTTCGGGATCAGGTATTCCTTCGGCTCCTCGCCCTTGGCCGTGGGCTCGAGCGTCAGGCGGCGCTTGTTCTTGTAGTCTTTGCCGAAGCGCACCGTGCCGCCGATCTCGGCGATGATCGCCGCGTCCTTCGGCTTGCGCGCCTCGAACAGTTCCGCCACACGCGGCAAACCGCCGGTGATGTCGCGGGTCTTGGCGCTTTCCGTCGGAATACGCGCGATCACGTCGCCCGCTTTCACGTGGGCGCCGGGATCGACCGAGATGATCGCGTCCACCGCCAGCACGTAGCGGGCATCGCCGCCGCGCGCGAGCTTGAGCAGCTTGTTGCCCGACTTGATCACGATCGCCGGCCGCAGGTCCTGCTGGTTGCGGGACGACCCCGTGCGCCAGTCGACCACGACGCGCTTGGCGATGCCGGTCAATTCGTCGAGCGCTTCCGACATCGACAGACCGTCAACCAGGTCCTCGAAGGCGATCGAGCCTTCGACCTCGGTCAGGATCGGCCGCGTGTAGGGATCCCACTCGGCGATGCGCTGGCCGCGCTTGATTTTGTCGCCGTCTTCGACGCGCATGCGCGCGCCATAGGGGATGCGGTGATGCGCGCGCTCGGTGCCGTCGGGGTCCACCACCGCCACCACCATGTTGCGTACCATCGCCACCACGTCGCCGTCGGAATTCTTGGCGATGTTCTTGCCCTTGATCTTGATCTTGCCGTCGAAGTTCGACTCGATGAACGACTGCTCGGAGATCTGCGCCGCGCCGCCGATGTGGAACGTACGCATGGTGAGCTGGGTGCCCGGCTCGCCGATCGACTGCGCGGCGATGACGCCGACCGCCTCGCCCATGTTGACCGGGGTGCCGCGGGCGAGATCGCGCCCGTAGCATGCGCCGCACACGCCGTTCTTTGACTCGCAAGTGAGCACGGAGCGGATCTTGAGCTCCTGCACGCCCGCATTGGTGATCGCCTCGACTTCCGGTTCGGTCAGCAAGGTGCCGCGCTTGACCACGACCTTGTTGCTGGCCGGATTTTTGACGTCCTCCGCCGTGGTGCGGCCAAGGATGCGGATTGCCAGCGACGCGACCACGGTGCCGGCATCGATGATGGCGCGCACCTTGATGCCGCCCTTGGTGCCGCAGTCTTCGCTCGTGATGATGCAATCCTGAGCCACGTCGACCAGACGCCGCGTCAGGTAGCCGGAGTTCGCCGTCTTCAAGGCCGTGTCGGCGAGGCCCTTGCGGGCGCCGTGCGTCGAGTTGAAATACTCGAGCACCGACAGGCCTTCCTTGAAGTTCGAGATGATCGGGCTCTCGATGATCTCGCCCGAGGGCTTGGCCATCAGACCGCGCATGCCGGCGAGCTGACGCATCTGGGCGGGCGAACCGCGCGCGCCGGAATGCGCCATCATGTAGATCGAGTTGACTTGCTCGTCGCGTCCCTTCGCGTCCTTCTTGACGGAAGAAATCTCCTTCATCATCGCTTCGGCGATCGCCTCGGTGCACTTCGACCAGGCGTCCACCACCTTGTTGTACTTCTCGCCCTGGGTAATGAGGCCGTCGTTGTATTGCTGCTCGAACTCTTTGGCGAGTTCGCGCGTCTCTTCGACGGTCTTCCACTTCGAGCCCGGCACCACCATGTCGTCCTTGCCGAACGAAATGCCGGCCTTGAAGGCGTGATAGAAGCCGAGCGCCATAATGCGGTCGCAGAAGATAACCGTCTCCTTCTGCCCGCAGTGGCGATAGACCTGATCGATCATCGCCGAGATTTCGCGCTTCGTCATCAGCTTGTTGACGATATCGAACGGCGCCTTCACGCTGCGCGGGAGCACGCTGCCGAGCACGACGCGGCCGGGCGTGGTCTCGTACCATTTCAGATACGTCTTGCCCTTCTCGTCGATGCCTTCCCAGCGGTACTTGATCTTGGTGTGCAGGCCGATGATCTTCTCCTGCAGCGCATGGTCGATCTCGGCCATGCTCGTGTAGTAGCCCTTGACCGTGTTCTTGAGCTTCGCGTCCTTTTTTAACGCCGCTTGGGAATGGAGTCGAGCTTCCACTCGCCCGGCTCGCCCTCGCGCATCAGCGTGAGGTAATAGAGGCCGAGTACGATGTCCTGCGACGGCACGATGATCGGCTGGCCGTTCGCCGGGTGCAGGATGTTGTTGGTCGACATCATCAGTACGCGCGCTTCCAGCTGCGCTTCCAGTGACAGCGGAACGTGCACGGCCATCTGATCGCCATCGAAGTCGGCGTTGAACGCGGCGCAGACCAGCGGATGCAACTGAATCGCCTTGCCCTCGATCAGCACCGGCTCGAACGCCTGAATGCCGAAGCGATGGAGCGTCGGCGCGCGGTTGAGCAGCACCGGATGCTCGCGGATCACCTCGTCGAGGATGTCCCAAACCTCCGGCTTCTCCTTCTCGACCAGCTTCTTCGCCTGCTTCACGGTGGTGGACAGGCCCTTGGCGTCGAGCCGTGAATAGATGAACGGCTTGAACAGTTCGAGCGCCATCTTCTTCGGCAAGCCGCACTGATGCAGCTTGAGTTCGGGACCGACCACGATCACCGAGCGGCCCGAATAATCGACGCGCTTGCCGAGCAGGTTCTGCCGGAAGCGGCCCTGCTTGCCCTTGAGCATGTCGGCGAGCGATTTCAGCGGACGCTTGTTGGCGCCGGTGATGACGCGGCCGCGGCGGCCGTTGTCGAACAGCGCATCGACCGCTTCCTGCAACATGCGCTTTTCATTGCGAATGATGATGTCGGGCGCGCGCAGCTCGATCAGCCGCTTCAGGCGGTTGTTGCGGTTGATGACGCGGCGATAGAGATCGTTGAGATCGGACGTGGCGAAGCGGCCGCCGTCGAGCGGCACCAGCGGCCGCAGATCGGGCGGAATCACCGGCACGACCGTGAGGATCATCCACTCCGGCTTGTTGCCGGAGGCGATGAAGGCCTCGATCAGCTTCAGCCGCTTGGCGATCTTCTTCTTCTTGATGTCGCTGTCGGTCTCCAGGATGCCGGCGCGCAGTTCCGCCTGCATCTTGTCGAGGTCGAGCGCCTTGAGCATCTCGCGGATCGCTTCCGCGCCGATGGTCGCGGTGAAGCTGTCGGCGCCGAATTCCTCCTGCGCCTTGAGGTATTCGTCCTCCGACAGCAACTGACGGTCCTTGAGCGGGGTGAGACCCGGCTCAAGCACGACGTAGTATTCGAAATAGAGGATGCGCTCGAGGTCCTTCAGCGTCATGTCGAGCAGCAGCCCGATGCGGCTCGGCAGCGACTTCAGGAACCAGATATGCGCGACCGGCGCGGCAAGTTCGATATGGCCCATGCGCTCGCGCCGCACGCGCGACAGCGTGACCTCGACCGAGCATTTCTCGCAGATGATGCCCTTGTACTTCATGCGCTTGTATTTGCCGCACAAGCACTCGTAATCCTTGATCGGCCCGAAGATGCGCGCGCAGAACAGGCCGTCGCGCTCGGGCTTAAAGGTACGGTAGTTGATCGTCTCCGGCTTCTTGATCTCGCCGTAGGACCATGAGAGGATCTTTTCCGGGCTCGCGATGGAAATCCGGATCTGGTCGAAAACCTGAGCCGGAACCTGCGGGCTGAAAAGATTCATCATCTCTTGATTCATTGCCATCTCCGCTACGCCGGCCGCCGCCGGCTGCATTCGCTATAATTCGTCACACCGCGTGGACGGCCGGGTCGTACATCGTCCGGCCGCGCCATTTGTCATTCGGCGGCTTCTGCCGTCTCGCCGCCCGGACCCTGCCGCTGCTGCTTGGAATTGTGCAGATCGACATTAAGGCCGAGCGAGCGCATTTCCTTGACCAGCACGTTGAAGCTTTCCGGAATGCCCGCCTCGAACGTGTCGTCGCCGCGCACGATCGCCTCATACACCTTGGTACGCCCGGCGACGTCGTCCGACTTCACGGTGAGCATTTCCTGCAAGGTGTAAGCCGCGCCATAGGCTTCCAGTGCCCACACTTCCATTTCGCCGAAGCGCTGGCCGCCGAACTGCGCCTTACCGCCGAGCGGCTGTTGGGTAACCAGCGAGTACGGGCCGATCGAGCGGGCGTGGATCTTGTCGTCCACCAGGTGGTGCAGCTTGAGCATATAGATGTAGCCTACGGTCACCTGGCGATCGAACTTCTCGCCGGTGCGGCCGTCATAGACCGCCGACTGCCCCGAGTGATCGAGGCCGGCAAGATCGAGCATCTGCTCGATGTCCTTCTCCTTGGCGCCGTCGAACACCGGCGTCGCAATCGGCACGCCGTGACGCAGGTTGCCGCCGAGCTCGACCAGCTCGCCTTCGTTCAAAGACTTGATGGTCTCTTCGTCGCCATAGACCTTTTTCAGCATATCCTTGAGCGGACGCGCGTCGTGCTTGAGGTTATAGGCGTCGACCGCCTGCCCGATCTTGAGCCCCAGGCCGGCGCAAGCCCAGCCGAGATGCGTCTCCAGAATCTGGCCGACATTCATGCGGCTTGGCACGCCGAGCGGGTTGAGCACGATGTCCACCGGCTGGCCGTCGGCGAGGAACGGCATGTCCTCCGCTGGCACGATCTTCGACACGACGCCCTTGTTGCCGTGGCGGCCGGCCATCTTGTCGCCGGGCTGAATCTTGCGCTTCACCGCGACGAAGACCTTGACCATCTTCATCACGCCGGGCGGAAGCTCGTCACCGCGTTGCAGCTTCTCGACCTTGTCGAGGAAGCGCTGCTCGAGCAGCTTCTTCGACTCGTCGTACTGCTTACGAATGGCCTCGATCTCGGCCATCAGCTTGTCGTTGGGCGACGCAAACTGCCACCACTGCGAGCGCGGATATTCGTCCAGGATCGCCTTGGTGATTTTCGAGTCCTTCTTGAAGCCCTTCGGACCGGCAATGCCCTGCCGGCCTTCCAGCAATTCCGCCAGACGGCCGTAGACGTTGCGGTCAAGGATCGCCTGTTCGTCGTCGCGGTCCTTGGCGAGCCGCTCGATCTCTTCACGCTCGATGGCGAGCGCGCGCTCGTCCTTCTCGACGCCGTGCCGGTTGAACACGCGTACCTCGACGACGGTGCCCTGAACGCCCGGCGGCACGCGCAACGAGGTGTCGCGCACGTCGGAGGCCTTTTCGCCGAAGATGGCGCGCAGAAGCTTTTCTTCCGGCGTCATCGGGCTTTCGCCCTTTGGGGTGATCTTGCCGACCAGAATGTCGCCGGCGTGCACCTCGGCGCCGATATAGACGATGCCCGCTTCGTCGAGATTCTTGAGCGCCTCTTCCGAGACGTTCGGGATGTCGCGGGTGATTTCCTCGGGGCCGAGCTTGGTGTCGCGCGCCATCACCTCGAATTCCTCGATGTGGATGGACGTGAACACGTCGTCTTTCACGATCCGCTCGGAGAGCAGGATTTAGTCCTCGAAATTGTAGCCGTTCCACGGCATGAACGCGACCAGCACGTTGCGGCCGAGCGCGAGCTCGCCGAGATCGGTCGAGGGACCGTCGGCGATGATGTCTGCCTTCTCGACGTGATCGCCCACCTTCACCAGCGGACGCTGATTGATGCAGGTGTTCTGGTTCGAGCGTTGATATTTCATCAGCCGGTAGATATCGACGCCGGGCTTGGTCGGGTCGGTCTCGCCGGTCGCGCGCACGACGATGCGCGTGGCGTCCACCTGGTCGACGACGCCGGTGCGGCGGGCTGAGATCGATGCGCCTGAAGTCGCGCGCGACCACGCCTTCCATGCCGGTGCCGACGAACGGCGCTTCCGAGCGAACCAATGGCACCGCCTGGCGCTGCATGTTCGAGCCCATCAGCGCGCGGTTGGCGTCGTCGTTCTCCAGGAACGGGATGAGCGCCGCGGCCACCGAAACGAGCTGCTTCGGCGACACGTCCATGAAGTCGACCTTGTCGCGCGGAACCAGATGCACGTCGCCGGCATGGCGGCACACGATCAGGTCCTCGGTGAAGCGGCCCCGGTTGTCGATCTGCGCATTGGCCTGCGCGACCGTGTAGCGGCCCTCTTCCATCGCCGAGAGGTAAATCACCTCGTCGGTGACGCGGCCGTCCTTGACCTTGCGGTACGGCGTCTCGACGAAGCCGTATTTGTTCACCCGCGCATAGGTCGCGAGCGAATTGATCAGGCCGATGTTCGGGCCTTCCGGCGTCTCGATCGGACAGATGCGGCCGTAATGCGTCGGGTGCACGTCGCGCACCTCGAAGCCGGCGCGTTCGCGCGTCAGACCGCCCGGCCCGAGCGCCGAGAGACGCCGCTTGTGCGTGATCTCGGACAGCGGGTTGGTCTGGTCCATGAACTGCGAGAGCTGCGAGGAGCCGAAGAATTCGCGCACTGCCGCGGCCGCCGGCTTGGCGTTGATCAGGTCCTGCGGCATGACGGTGTCGATATCGACCGACGACATGCGCTCCTTGATCGCGCGCTCCATGCGCAGGAGGCCGATGCGGTACTGGTTTTCCATCAGCTCACCGACCGAGCGTACCCGGCGATTGCCAAGATGGTCGATGTCGTCGATTTCGCCCTTGCCGTCGCGCAGATCGACCAGCGTGCGGATGACCGCGACGACGTCTTCCTTGCGCAGCACGCGCATGGTGTCGGGCGCGTCGAGGTCGAGGCGCATGTTCATCTTCACGCGGCCGACGGCGGACAGGTCGTAGCGCTCGCTGTCGAAGAACAGCGAACGGAACATCGCCTCCGCAGTGTCCACGGTCGGCGGCTCGCCCGGGCGCATCACGCGATAGATGTCGAACAGCGCGTCTTCGCGCGTCATGTTCTTGTCCACAGTAAGCGTGTTGCGGATATAGGCGCCGACGTTGACGTGATCTATGTCGAGCAGCGGCAGTTCCTTGTAGCCGGCCTCGATCAGAACCTTCAGATTCTTTTCGTTAATTTCCTCGCCCGCCTCCATATAGATCTCGCCGGTCTTGCCGCTGGCGAGATCCTCGGCGACGTAATGGCCGATCAACTCGTCATCGGTCATGCGAAGGTGCTTGAGGCCTTTCTCGGAGAGCTGGCGGGCCTGACGCACGCTGAGCTTCTTGCCCGCTTCCACCACCACGCGGCCGGTGTCGGCGTCGACCAGATCGCTGACCGCCTTGTAGCCCTTCAACCGGTTGGCATCGAACGGCACGCGCCAGCCTTCCTTGGCACGCTTGTACGTGACGTGCTTGTAGAAGGTGCGCAGGATTTCCTCACCGTCGAGGCCGAGCGCATAGAGCAGCGACGTCACCGGAATCTTGCGGCGGCGGTCGATGCGCGCATAGACGATGTCTTTGGCGTCGAACTCGATGTCGAGCCAGGAACCGCGATAGGGAATAATGCGAGCCGCGAAAAGCAGCTTGCCCGAGGAGTGCGTCTTGCCCTTGTCGTGATCGAAGAACACGCCGGGCGAACGGTGCATCTGTGAAACGATGACGCGCTCGGTGCCGTTGACGATGAAGGTGCCGTTGTTGGTCATGAGCGGAATGTCGCCCATGTAGACATCCTGCTCCTTGATGTCCTTGACCGACCGCGCGGCGGTCTCCTCGTCGATATCGAACACGATCAGCCGCAGCGTCACCTTGAGCGGCGCGGCATAGGTCATGCCGCGCTGGCGGCACTCGTCGACGTCGTATTTCGGCGGCTCGAATTCGTATTTGACGAACTCAAGTTGCGAGGAATTGGAGAAGTCGGAAATCGGGAATACCGATTTGAACACCGCTTGCAGACCCTCGTCGGGACGCCCGCCCAGGGGTTCTTTGACCAGCAGGAACTGGTCATAAGATGCCTTTTGAACCTCGATGAGGTTCGGCATCTCCGCTACTTCTTTGATTGTCCCGAAAAACTTCCTTACGCGCTTGCGACCGGTAAATGTCTGCGCCATCGTCTCTTTCTCTCGATTCGATTTTGGCGGCCAGCGCGGGCGCCTCTCCGAACGGTCGCAATCCATCGCGACCATCAGGACAGGCGTCGGGGCTACCCGTTTCTATGTGATTCGGGCCTCGCCCGAACCGCCGCATACTTCACATTCTCCCGCGAAACGGCCCGCACCCGTTCACGGCGCCTTCTCAGCGACCGGTATCCCGGCCGCCTAATTCTTTGTTCGAAACCCCCGGGGGCTGGGCCCGGGGATATCGGTCAAATAAGCATCCGCTTACTTGAGCTCAACCTTTGCTCCGACCTTCTCAAGGGTGGCCTTGATCTTGTCGGCTTCTTCCTTGTTCACGCCTTCTTTGACCGGCTTGGGCGCGCCCTCGACCAAGTCTTTAGCCTCCTTGAGGCCGAGCCCGGTAAGCGCACGCACTTCCTTGATCACCTCGATCTTCTTCTCGCCGGCAGCGGCGAGAACCACGGTGAATTCGGTCTTCTCTTCGGCAGCGGCAGCGCCGCCGCCAGCGGGACCGGCCGCCACCGCGACAGCGGCCGCGGCGGAAACGCCCCACTTCTCTTCCAATAACTTCGCCAGATCTGCCGCTTCCAAGACGGTCAGCTTCGACAATTCATCGACGATCTTTTGCAGGTCAGCCATTGTTCAGTTCCTGTCGGTTCGAACCAGAGAATGCTTGTGAGCCGTCACGCAGCCGCACTCTTGGAAGCGTAAGCCTGGACCACGCGCGCGACCTTGGCCGCGGGAGCGTTGGCGAGTTGAGCGATCTTGGTCGGCGGCGCCATCAGCAGGCCGACGATCTTGCCGCGCAATTCATCCAGAGACGGCAGCGAGGCGAGCGCCTTGACGCCGTTGAGGTCCAGAGCGGTCTTGCCCATCGATCCACCGAGAATGACGAACTGCTCGTTCGCCTTGGCGAAATCGACGGCCACCTTTGGCGCCGCCACGGGATCACCTGAGTAGGCGAGCACCGTTGGTCCCTTCAGCAGGGGCGAGATGGTGGCAGCATCGGTGTCCTTGAGCGCAATCTTGGCGAGACGGTTTTTCGCGACCTTCACATGGCCGCCCGCCAGCTTCATCTGCTTGCGCAGAGTCTGCATCCGGGCGACGGAGAGGCCGTTATAGTGAGCCACCACCACGACGTTTGCGGTCTTGAAGACTCCGCTTAGTTCGGTGATGGACTCAGCTTTTGCCGCTCGATCCACTGCATCTCTTTCTGGTTATGACGGCTCGCCGCAGGTCGCGGGAGTCGCCGGGTTGAGACCAGCCGTCCCGCATTTAAGTTCACGCGCAGCGAACCGGGCAGGACGACATTCGAGAAAGCCTGCCCTCCGATGCCGGCCGAAGCTGGCCATCGGGTTTCCGAGGTTCGAACCAAACCGGCGCACCGTGAGGTGCGCAAACTCGGGTCTCTTCCCCATCTGTGCTGGCCCCTTGCGGGATTAAGCGGCTGTGACCCCGCGCCGGCAGTCTTGGACAGGTCGGCCGTTTCCATTAGCGGAAGCGGCCTTGCGCATCATTCCATCGCAACGATTTCGGCTTCTTCCTTTCAGAGTTCCCGCCGGGATATCCAAAAGGAATTCGTTCCGATCACCGTTGAATTGTAAAGACGCGCAAAGGCGTGCCGACAAACAGGGCCGGCACGCCCGATGGCGTGTATTTAGACCCTCGCAGCGGCTTTGCCAAGAGGATTCGAAAGCAAAAACCGCTTCCCGCCCGTCTTACGCCGACCCCTGCGCGGATCAGTCCGGACAAGCGGCGCCCGTCGCGGCCCAAGCCTTGATCAATTTGCCGAATTCGTCCTGGGTTCCCGGTGCCGGCGTTCGGCTGCCGCCGGGGTGCCACGCCCAGCCGACCAGGCTGTCCTTCGCCATATGGTCGACCAGGGCCGCCATGGCCTTGCCGCCGTTGCGCTTGGGATCCTTGATCTGCGCGCAAATCTGGCCAAGCGACTTGCCCTGCCAGGCCATTTCGGCCGGCGCGAGGTGCCATTCCGGGTGACCGGGCACACCGGCTGGATCGAAATTCCGGGCATGATGGCAGGTGCCGCAACGCAGGCCACCCTCGGCGCCAAAGCCATCCGGGCCGCGCACCACCCAAGGAATATGCGGGCGCATGGAGTCGGTCTGCGTCGGCCGCTCGGACGCCGGATGGCAGTTCATGCAGCGCGGACTCATGATAACTTTGCCGGCCTCGCGAAACAGCGCAACTGATCGCTCCCTCCTGTTCTTGAGGTGGTCGAAACTCGACACCGGACGCAGTTCACCCGGTTGCGAGGCCGTCGGCGGCTTGCCAACCGATTGGGCTACCACAAGCAACGGTGCTCCGGCCGCTAAGCCGACGGCCATGAGTACCGCAAGCGCAACATTTAAACGCATCAGGCTGTCCCCCGCACCATCGGCAAGCGTCGCGGTCGCTCAAGCCCGAGCCGCGCCATCGCGTTGGCAACTGCCGGTCCAATTGGCGGCACGCCCGGCTCGCCGACACCGCTTGGTTTTTCACTCGACTTGACGATGGTTACTTCGACCTGTGGCATCTCGTTGATGCGCAGCGAGCGATACGTGTCAAAATTCTTTGGCACCACGTGACCCGCATCGAGCGGCACTTCGGCAAACAGAATGTGCCCAAGTCCGTAACCGATGCCGCCCTCCATCTGCGCGCGGACGATGTCGGGGTTGACGGCGACGCCACAATCGACCGCGCACCAGACTTTATGGACGCGCGGCCCATCGCGATCGCCGGCCGAAATTTCCACGATCTGCGCAATGAAGCTGTCGAAGCTCTCCACCACCGCGACGCCGCGGGCGCGACCGTTCGACGGACCGGGGCCTGACCATTTCGCCAATTCCGCCACGGCTTTGAGAACCTCCGCCGCGCGCGGTTTCTTGCTCATCAGTTCAAGCCGGCCGGCGACCGGGTCCTTGCCGGCCTGCTGCAGCAGTTCGTCAATGAAACACTCCACCGCGTAGCCGGTGTGGGTATGTTCGACCGAGCGCCACCACAATGTCGGCACGCCAACATCGGCAACGTGCACATCGCAATTGAAATTGGTGACGTCGTAGAAGATCTCGCTCGCCCCTCCGACCATGGTTGGATCGATGCCGTTCTTGATCAACCCTTCGAACGGCGATCCCTTCAGGAAGGACTGGCCGACCAGAGTGTCGCTCCAGGAAACGATCTTGCCGTTGTCGACGGCGCCGCGCATGCGGTGCACGAACATCGGCCGGTAATAGCCGCCGCGAATATCGTCTTCGCGCGTCCAGACCAGCTTGACCGGCTTGTTCGGACCGATCGCCTTCGCCGCTTGCGCGAGTTCAGCGGCGAGATGCGCGCTCGGCTGCGCGCGACGGCCGAAACTGCCGCCGGCCAGCATGGTTTCGATCTGCACCTTTTCGGGCTTGATGCCGAGCACGGCGGCAATGGTGTTCTGATCGAGTGTCTGGATCTGGCTGCCGAAATGCGCGAAAGCCTGCTCGCCATCCCACGAGAGGAAGCCGTCGAGCGGCTCCATCGGCGCGTGCGCGAGATAAGGAAATACGAATTCGGCCTCGATGACTTTTCCGGCTTTCGACAACGCGCCTTCGGCGTCACCGGCCGAACCGGCAACCGCTCCCTTCTGCTTTGCCAGCGCGCGATAATGCTCGACCAATTCGGCGGTGCCGCGCTTTTCCGCGCCACTCTCGTCCCAGCTGATGCGCAGTGCGTCGCGGCCCTTAATCGCCGGCCACATCCCTTCGGCATAGACCGCGACCCCGGAAGGCAATGTTCTCACGTCGATCACGCCGGCGATCTTGCGTGCCGCATTGTCATCGACCTGCGCTACCTTGGCGCCGAAGCGCGGCGGATGCGCGACAACGACGGTCAGCATGCCGGACTCGTACATATCGATGGTAAATTTTGCCGTGCCATTGGTCTTCGACGGCACGTCGAGCTTCTTGACGACTCCTTCTTTGCCGATGAGCCGAAACTGCGCCGGATCTTTCAACGGCACGTTATCCGGGACCGGCAATCTCGCGGCAGCTTCGGCGAATTTGCCGAAGCCCGCTTCCTGCTTCGAGGCTGAATGCCTGATGACACCGCGCTCGACCGTAATCTCCCCGGCCGGCACCTTCCATTCGGCCGCCGCAGCCTGCACCAGCATGGCGCGCGCGGTAGCGCCAGCTTTGCGCAATTGCTCGTAGGAATTGGCGATGGCCGTCGATCCACCGGTTCCCTGTAGCTGACCAAAGGCAAGGTTGTTGTAGAGCTTCGGATTTGACGGCGCGCTCTCGACCCGCATCTGCGGCCAATCGGCGTCGAGTTCTTCCGCAACAATAGTGGTGAGGCCGGTATAAGGCCCCTGCCCCATTTCGATGTGCTTGGACAAGACCGTTACGATGTTGTCGTTGCCGATGCGAATGAACGCATTCGGCGCGAAAACCGCAGGCGGCGCATCGCCTTTGAGAACGCTCGCGGCGCCCGACTGCGCCTTCGCAAACCGCGGCAGATAAAATCCGATCATCAGACCGGCGCCGCCTTTGAGAATCGAACGGCGCGAAACATTCATCTCGCGAATGGCCATTGCTTAGCCCTCCAGCGATTTTGCGGCATCGTGAATGGCGGCGCGGATACGGACATAAGTCGCGCAACGGCAGATATTGCCGTTCATGGCAAGATCGATGTCGTGGTCGGTAGGGCTTTTGATCTGCTGCAAGAGCGCGATCGCGCTCATGATCTGACCGGACTGGCAGTAGCCGCACTGCGGCACATCGTGCGCAATCCAGGCCTTTTGCACGGCTTCGGCCTCGCGGCCGGACAATCCTTCGATGGTGGTGATTTCGCTGTCTTCCACGCCGGACACCGGCATCGAGCATGAACGCAGCGCGCTGCCGTCCATGTAAACCGTGCACGCGCCGCATTGCGCGATGCCGCAGCCGAATTTCGTGCCCGTCAATTTCAGACTGTCGCGCAGGACCCATAATAAAGGCGAATCGGGCAGCGCTTCGACTTCATGCGACTGTCCGTTGACTTTAAGTCGATATGTCGCCACCGCCGCACCTCATGCCCAAGTGCCCAGCCCGTGCGCCTTTCGTCAAAGGCGCACGGCATGGATTTGGGGAGCAGGTACGGAACCGGCAAGGCGGCGATGGAAAGAACTTCGATAAGACTTTTGGCTAGCCGATCGTGACAAACAAAAAGAACTTATTTGATACGATCGCTTACGCTTTCGGTGCAAACAGCGTCGATGCATCCACTTTGACGCCGGGGCCCATGGTCGAGGAGATCGCCACCCGGTTGATGTAATGGCCCTTGGCTCCGGGGGGCTTTGCCTTCTGCACGGCGTCGGCGAATGCCTTGATGTTCTCGACCAGCTTGTCTTCCGTGAACGAGGCCTTGCCGACCCCGGCCTGGACGATGCCGGCCTTCTCCACGCGGAACTCGACCGAGCCGCCTTTGGATGCCTTCACCGCGTTGGTCACGTCCATGGTAACAGTGCCACCTTCGGGTTCGGCATGATGCCGCGCGGACCCAGCACCTTACCCAGGCGGCCGACCAGCGGCATCATGTCCGGCGTGGCGATGCAGCGGTCGAAATTGATTTCGCCTTTGTTGACCTTCTCGACCAGATCCTCGGCACCGACCACGTCGGCGCCGGCGGCCTTGGCCTCCTCCGCCTTGGCGCCGCGGGCGAACACGCCGACACGCAGCGTGCGGCCGGAGCCGTTCGGCAGCATGACGACGCCGCGCACCATCTGGTCCGCGTGCGTCGGATCGACGCCGAGGTTCATCGCGATTTCGATGGTCTCGTCGAATTTCGCCTTGGCGCGTTCTTTCACCAGCTTGACCGCTTCCGTGATCGGATAGGACTTGTCGCGATTGATGCCGTCGCGAGCGGCCGTCGTGCGTTTTCCGAGTGCCATGACCGTTACTCCGCCACCGTGAGGCCCATCGAGCGGGCGGAACCTTCGATCATCTTCATCGCCGCTTCGATCGTGTCGCAGTTCAAATCCTTCATCTTCTGCTCGGCGATCTCGCGCAGCTGCTTCTTGGTGACCTCGCCGACCATTTCGCGGCCCGGCGTCTTCGAGCCGCTGTCGAGCTTGGCCGCCTTCTTGAGGAAATAAGACACCGGCGGCGTCTTCATCTCGAAGGTGAACGAGCGATCCTGATAGGTGGTGATGATCACCGGGATCGGCGTGTTCTTCTCGATCTTCTGGGTCTGCGCGTTGAACGCCTTGCAGAACTCCATGATGTTCAGGCCGCGCTGACCGAGCGCCGGCCCGATCGGGGGCGACGGGTTGGCGGCGCCGGCCGGCACCTGCAATTTGAGGAACCCAGTGACTTTCTTGGCCATTCCTACTCCTGTAGTGGTGCGGATTTTGACGGCTGGCGACCGCCTCACCTCCCACGTCTGCTATGTGCGCTACGTGTAGTGGGCCCTTGCTATCCTGTCCAGCAGACCCGCCAGGCGCTGCAGCGCATAGGCCCCGGCTATGCGCGCTCTCGCTATTTCGAGCATCTTAGATGTTTTTCGACTTGTTAAAGCTTCTCCACCTGCCCGAATTCCAGCTCAACCGGCGTGGCGCGGCCGAAGATCGACACCGCGACCTTCACGCGCGAGCGCGCCTCGTCGACTTCCTCGACCGTGCCGTTGAACGAGGCGAACGGTCCGTCCGACACGCGCACCTGCTCGCCGACCTCGAACGAAACCGAGGGCTTCGGCCGCTCTATGCCTTCCTGCACCTGATGCAGGATGCGATTGGCTTCGACTTCCGAGATCGGCATCGGCTTCTTGTCGGTGCCGAGGAAGCCGGTGACCTTCGGCGTGTTCTTGATCAGATGATAGACCTCATCGGTCAGGTCCATCTTCACCAGTACGTAGCCGGGGAAGAACTTGCGCTCGGCGTTCACCTTGCGGCCACGGCGCACTTCGACCACGGTTTCGGTCGGCACCATGATTTCCTCGAAGTGATCGGTGAGATTGCGCTGCTTGGCCTGCTCGCGGATCAACTCCGCGACTTTTTTCTCGAAATTCGAATAGGCGTGGACGATGTACCAGCGCTTGGGCCGGGTCGATGTTGTGGTGGCGGTGTCGCTCATCGCTCTTTAGCTTTCAGGTGCCAATGCCGAGCACGAAGGTAACGGCGATGCGGATGAATTGATCCGCGAGCAGGAAAAAAACCGAGGCGATCGCCACCATAACGAACACCATGGCGGTGGTGATCATGGTTTCCTTGCGCGAGGGCCAGGTGACCTTGCGGGTCTCCTCGCGCACCTCTTGCAGAAACTTGAACGGAGACGTCGCCATTCAATTCGATCCCGATTCCCAGAGCCAAATTACCGGTTTCTTTGCTACCTAATCACGCGCGGCGAATTTTGCCCATGTCTCCGCCTGGCAGGAGTGGCAGGACTCGAACCTGCAACCCCCGGTTTTGGAGACCGGTGCTCTACCAATTGAGCTACACTCCTCCGGAAGCGGATGCGGCGGACCCTAAGGGTCCGCCGCCGCGATGTCATGCATTATACAGGGCGGCTTTGCAAGGGTGAAAAAGCCGGGTTTAGGGCGCTTTCCGGGCCGAAGCTACGCAAATCGGCGGTCCGCCTGTACAATCTGAGGACGTTTCATAATATCCCCGCCCGACTGACATTTCTGCGCGAAGCGCGCACATCGGCACGCTGCACAATGTCATTCCGGATTATCGGCCGGACGAGATCAGCCTGATCAAGCGCTGGATGTGCTGGCCGACCGGATCTTCGATCCGGCTTTCGTGCGCGAGAACCTGGCGCAGGCGGCGGTTTGAACGAACCAGCCCCTCTTCGCCCCAGCGGACTTCGACGGGCAGTCTTCGCTGCTTTAGGGTTGGCTTGCCAGTCGAAGCTGCGGAGCAGCGAAGGCTGGAGCGGGTGAAGGGAATCGAACCCTCGTCATCAGCTTGGAAGGCTGTTGCTCTACCATTGAGCTACACCCGCGCCGGCGAGGCCGATGTAGAGGATTCCGCCGGCTTTCGCCACTCCGGCAGCCGGAACCGGCCTCGCACGATTTACCGGTACCGGCAGCATGAACTCGACCTGCCGCTCTCTCGCCTTGAGCAGGGCGCGAAAGGGCAATAGGGTTTAGCCGTCATTCTCGGCAGCACAGGGGCCGGTGTCTGGGCGAACTCCCCCAAGGTTGCTTACGTTGGACGGTCGGGGGCGGGGAACAGATCGAATGCCTGGTGTGGTTGCATCGTGGGGATCGGCGCGCGATAGCCGCCCGAGCCTGGCCGAATTCGCGCGGATGATCGCCGGGATGCCGGACGCCACCGACGAAAATCCCCTCGTCACGTTCAGGCGGCTCAAGATCTGGCAGGACCACGCGGCCGAATTGGACGAAGGCTTTCACTCATTCCAGAGCCGGTTCGCCGAGCCATTTTCCAGTTGGGTGCGTTCGAACATGGACGTCAACCGGTCCCTGCGGACGGTTTTCTACCCGTTAGGCGGCCCGGATATCGCTTTCGCCCGCCTGCTCTATCCAGACGCCGACACCTATATCCTGTGCGGCCTCGAGCCGTGCATGCCGCGCCCCGACGCCCCGCCGCCGAGCAAGGCCTCGATTGCGAAGGCGCTCGCAGGCTTGCGCGCGACGGTCGGACATTTCTTTGCGTACTCGTTTTTCACCGCCAAGGAGATGCGCGAGCAGTTTCATGATCTTTATATGCCGGGCGTGGTGCTCGCGCTGTTGACGCTGACTGTGCGGCTCGGCCTGCATCCGTCCTCGATCGAATTCCTCTGGATGGGATCGGGCGCGGGAGCCGCTCCGGGAATTGGCATGACCGTCGAAGGCGGCGGCAGAACACGGCGCATATTTTATTTCCAGCAGGATCTTCGCGACGGCTACTTTTCCGGCGACGGCGCCTTTTCCCGTTTCGTTGCCGGCTTCGGCAGGTTTGGCGCGCTGATCAAGAGCGCAAGCTATCTGCTGCACGAGCCCAATTTTTCCAACGTCCGCGACTTCATCCTGCGGCGTTGCTCGACGATCGTGCAGGATCCGAGCGGCATCCCGTTCCGGGATTTTAGCGGTGAGGAATTCAATTTGAGCCTGTACGGGAGCTACACCAACGTCTTGCCCCTCTTCCACCGTTACGAGCAGCCGGAGCTTGCGCGCGCCTTTGCCACCGCGGAATCGGCGCCAGCGCTGGATTTCGGCTTCGGTTATTTCCATCAAGCCGTGCGCGCCAGTCTGATGCTGGCGACGGCCGGCGCAGTAAGCTGATCCATCTGGGTGAAACCGGATCGTTCGATGCGCATTCTCATCACGCAACGCGAGCTGATCCAGCACACGGGCTCGGAGCTGTTTGCTGTCGAGGTTTCGAACGAGTTGAGCAAGCGCGGTCACCAGGTTGCCATCTATTCGCCCCGCATCGGCGACGTCGCCAGGCTAGTCTACGGGGCGGGCGTAAAGGTGAAGAGCAGGATCGAGGACCTTCCCTGGGAGCCCGAGATCATCCACGGCCAGCATCACCTGCAGGCGATGGCCGCCATGGCCTATTTCGACAATGCGCCCGGGGTCTACTTCTGCCACGGCGCCAAGCCCTGGGTGGAGAATGCTCCGCTGCATCCACGCATGCAGCGCTATCTCGTCAACTGCGTTTGGATGGCGCTGCGCGTCGAAGCCGAATTCGGAATCGAAAGAAATCGGATCGAGGTGATCCCGAATTTCGTGAACCTCGCCCGCTTCTCGGAAACGCGAACGCCGTCCGCCCAATCCCGCCGCGCCCTCTTGTTTCACGGCGCCGGCTTGCCGGATGCAGAGCTGCAAATGCTCGAGCGCGCCTGCGGGGACGCCGGCCTCTCGCTCGACAAGATCGGCGGCGCCTTCGGCAATCCGCAGACCCGGCCGGAAGTCTTTCTGCCCGAATACGACCTCGTCTTCGCCATCGGCCGATCGGCGATCGAGGCGATGGCCTGCGGCTGCGCCGTCATACCGATCCTGCCCGGGCTGGCGGGAAGCATGATCGACAGCGGCAATTTTGCGCAATGGGCGCATTCCAATTTCAGTCCGCGGTACTTCACTTCCGCCAAGCGGATCAGCACCGCATGGCTCGAGGCGGAGCTGAAACATTACGACCCGAACGAAATTCTCGCGGTGAGCGCAAAGGTGCGCCGCGAGCACGGCCTCGACACCGCGGTGACCGCGCTGGAGAACGTCTACAAAAATGCCATTTCCCGCTTCGCCGAGACGCCCTACGAGCGCCGGGCAGAGTTCAGCCGCTACCTCGAGCGGCTATCGCAGGAGGCCGACGCGTTGTGGCTTCAGGCCGCGGCGTTCCAGCAGATCGAGCTCCAGAACAGGAGCGCTCCCCTGCCGCGCGTCACGCATACGCTGAGGCCGCTCGCGGCTCGGCTGACGTCGAAATGGCTTTCGTGGACGCGCGCTTTGTCGAGCCGGGCGCGGGCCGCGATCCTACCGAAACACTGACGCTCTCGCATCGTGGCGTTGCGATCATGGACCGCTCTTTGCATCCGAGTTTTACCAAAGGAACGACGGCGCTCTGCCCGTTCACCGACGACACTCCGCTGCTTTTTGAGCGCTGGTTCAGCGATCAATCGCTGGCCGCGGTCATGGGCGATTGGGAGTTCTACCCGCTTCCGCATTACGGCCAGACCCCGGCCGACTATGTGCAGCGGATCCGCAAGACCACGTGGCTCGTCTGTGGCCTGAGCGAGGGTAAGCTGCGCCCCATCGGCTATACCGGTCTGCACCTGCAACCCCGCCATCGCGTCGGCATTTTTCGCGTGGCCATCGCCGAAGCCGCTTATCGCGGCAAGGGCCACGGCCATCGCGCCACGCAGATGGCGCTGGAATGGGCCTTCGACTATCTCGACCTGTTCTCGGTGCACGCCGCGCTGTCGGCAGCGAACAAGCCTTCGATCGGCATGCTGATCAAATGCGGTTTCAAGGAGTGCGGGCGCTACGCGCTGTCGCGCTACGAGCCTGGCGGCCGCGCCGATGAGATCCATATGGAAATCCTGCGGTCCGGCTGGAAGGCCCCCGGGTGACCCGCCGAGCGAAACGCCATCGGGCGCGAAGCAGGATGGTGGGAGAGGTAGGACTCGAACCTACGAAGGCATAGCCAGCGGATTTACAGTCCGCCCCCTTTGCCGCTCGGGACACTCTCCCTTGGAAGCCGTCGCACCGTATTGATCCGAGAAGAAAAATCGGCCCGCTCCGGCCGGCCGGATTTGCGCGTTTTATGGGCAGGCACCTGGATTAAGTCAATGGAGGCTGTTCTGCCTTGTACCGATCGGTTAAGGCACCGCGATGGCAATACGACCTCCCAGCAGCAGCCCCCGCTCCGGCGTCAAACCGGGCGCCACCCGCGAGCAGATCGAGCGGCGCGAGCGCTTCGAACGCGCCCGCCGCGACAGCCTCCGGCCCACCGGCGACGGACCTGTCGTCATGTATGGCTGGCACACGGTGACCGCGGCGCTGCGAAACCCGGCGCGGCGCTTGCGCAAGCTGCTCGCCACTGAGAACGCCGCGCGGCGTTTGGCCGACGAGGGGATCAAATCTCCCATCGCGCCGGAACTGGTGCGGCCCTCGGCGATCGCGGAACGGCTGACGCCCGACGCGGTGCACCAAGGCCTCTATCTCGAAACCGACCTGCTGCCCTCGCCCGCGGTCGAGGCGCTGCCGGCGCAAGGCGTGGTGCTGGTGCTTGACCAGATCACCGACCCGCACAATGTTGGCGCGATCCTCCGGTCGGCCGCGGCCTTCGCGGCCTCGGCCATCGTGACCACGCAACGCCACAGCCCGGACGCCACCGGCGCGCTGGCCAAGGCCGCATCCGGCGCGCTCGAATACGTACCGCTGGTCAGCGTGCAGAATCTTGCGCGCGGACTGGCCGCGCTCAAGCAGAGCGGCTTTCTCGTGGTCGGCCTCAACTCGAGCGGAGAAGTCGATCTCGCCGTCCTGCCCTTGCGCGCGCCGCTCGCATTGGTGCTCGGCGCTGAGGGCAAAGGGCTGCGCCAACTCACCAAGGAAACCTGCGATCACGTCGCGCGCATCGACCTGCCAGGCGAGATCAAGAGCCTGAACGTGTCGAACGCTGCGGCGCTCGGGCTTTATGTCGTGAGCCGGCGTTTGGTGGGCGGATTATAAATAAAATGCGAACGGCGGGCCCCCGGCCCGCCGCACGCGTCCCACGATCTCTGCGAGCGATCAATCGCCGCGCTTGATGACGGTCGTCCCGCGCCCCTTGCGGAACAGCCGGATATTCATGCGGTCCGGTCCGAGGATGGTGACTTCGGCCTCTGCGCGGATCACACGTTGCTTTCCGCTTTCCCGGCGCGCGCCATCGCCCTCAACTGCGCCCTCGGTCTCGATGGTGATCGGCGTTTCGTCGCCATAGCCGCGCCGCTGCCACTGCACCCGGCGGCCGCAGAGACAGTGGGCATAGGGATAGGCGCGCAGGCGGTAGGGAATTGCAAAAGTGCTCGGCGCGAGCTCGACGGCGTAGGGCTCCTCTTGCGCCGCGTAAGGATAAAGCGGCGCCGGCCGAGCGCATGGGCTGCAATCCCAATGCGCCTGCGCGGCGGCCGGCAGCAGGCCGGCGGCGATGACGGCGAGCAGAAGAAGCTTACGCGGGCGATCGATCATGGCGTTCATCCGATTGGACATGCATTCAGGGTTTTCAATGAATGTGCGTTCTGTGCGCGCCGTGCATATGCGGCCCATGCCGCATGTGATGCATATGCGGCCCATGCCGCATGTGATGCCGAGTGTCGCGTTGCTTGTCCGCCTGGTCGTCGGCCTGGCCATCGCCCTCGGTCGCGAGCGGTTGCGCGCTGGTCGCATAGAGATGCTGGACCGCCCAGTCGTTCGACCATGAACGGCGAAAGGTCGTCGCCGGCTTCGGCGGGCGGCTGATCGCCGACAGATTTTCATAGCGGCCGATGCGCGGCGCGACGCCGGTGGCCGGGAAATAATGGTGATAGTGCCACGGCGCGCTCCAATAGGCGCGCACGACGACGCCCGCCTGATCGTCGTAGAGCCACAGCATCTCGCTGCGCCGGGCGTATTCGAAATAGGTCCCCGAATAGCCGAGCGGAAGATCGGCCGCGCGCGCGGCGCTGCCGGCGGCGACAACGAAGCCCAACAGCGCAATGGAGAGCAGAACGCGCATTCGATCTATCTCGAACAAATCTGAATACCTTTTACACGAAGACTTTATGCTTCGGCCCGCAATCGCAGGGTAACATTAATCGGCGCGCGCCTTGAACATGCCGGAATTCCCGGCACCATGGAGAACGCGATGTCCGCCGAGCGGTTCAACCTCGCAGCCATTAAAGTTAATCACCCCGTGACACGCCGCCGCCCCGCCTCTTCTGACAAACCTTCAACGCCGACGCGTGTGGGCTTTGGCGCGCGTTACGACGAGATCGAAGCCCGTCGTGCGGCGCTGGTCGCGCGGCTGACCTCGCTCGGCGAAGCCGGGCAGCGGCATCCTGCCTACCGGCGCGCGATGACGCTGCTCAACGCCACATTCCGACGCGCGAAGCTGACGCAGCGGCTGGCGGTCTTGCAGGCCGCCGCCTGGCTGATCGACGTGTTGGAAAGGCTCATCGCTATCACCTAATCGGCCGGTCCAAGCCGCCTTTCCAGCGGCAGCCGCCCGATTCGCGGTATTTCAGCGGTTACAACTTTAGGCGTAAGACCTGAGGGGCACAGACTATGCCGCCGTGCACGGCATACTTGCGACCGGGGACGACCTTTTGGCGAACATGCGGGAGGCTGTCCCAAACAAGAAATCAAACAGCCGGTAACTGGGGGCAACGCCAATGACAGCAACTACAGCCAACGCGTACCGCGAAGTCGGAATGACCTCAGAGCAAAGGATGGTCATTTTCGCTTCTTCGCTCGGCACCGTTTTCGAGTGGTACGACTTCTACATCTACGGGACGCTCGGCGTCTTTCTGGCGAAATACTTTTTCTCCAACGTGCCGCCCAATGTCGGCTTCATTTTCGCGTTGCTGGCGTTTGCCGCCGGTTTCGCGGTGCGGCCATTCGGCGCGCTGATTTTCGGCCGGCTCGGCGACACGATCGGCCGCAAATATACCTTCCTCGTCACCATGAGCCTGATGGGCGTCGGCACGTTCTTTATCGGCGTGCTGCCGGGCTTTGCCACGTGGGGCATCGCGGCGCCGATCGTGCTGATCGCGCTCCGTCTCGTGCAGGGCCTGGCGCTCGGCGGCGAATATGGCGGCGCGGCGATCTACGTCGCGGAGCACGCGCCCAAGAACAAGCGCGGCTTCTACACGTCTTGGATTCAGACCACCGCGACACTCGGTCTGTTCATGGCGTTGCTGTTGGTGCTCGGCATCCGCACTTGGATGGGCGAAGCCGCCTTCGGTGATTGGGGCTGGCGCATCCCGTTTTTGCTCTCGGCCATCCTGCTCGCGGTGTCGATCTGGATCCGGTTGAAGCTGAATAAGTCGCCACTGTTCAAGAAAATGGTCGATGAAGGCAAGCAATCGAAGCGTCCGCTGTCGGAAGCTTTCGGCCAGTGGAGCAACGCAAAAATCGCCATCCTGGCGTTGCTCGGCGCCACCGCCGGCGAAGCAGTGGTATGGTACGGTGGACAATTCTACGCGCTGTTCTTCCTGACCCAGACCATCAAGGTACCGGCCGTGACGGCGTCGGTTATGATCGCGATCTCGCTCGCGCTCGGCACCGGCGGCTTCATCCTGTTCGGCTGGCTGTCGGACAAGATTGGCCGCAAGCCGATCATGCTCGCGGGCTTTGCCCTGGCGGTGATCACCTACTTCCCGATCTTCCAGGGCATCACCCACTTCGCCAATCCGAAGCTGGAGCATGCACTCGCCGCCTCGCCGGTGGTCGTCACCGCCGATCCGTCCGAGTGCTCGTTCCAGTTCAAGGCGACGGGAACCGAGAAGTACACCACCGGCTGCGACACGATCAAAGCCGCGCTGGTAGGCCTGTCGGTCAACTACGAGAACGTCGCAGTTCCAAAGGGGACGCCCGCCAGCGTGAAGATCGGCGAGCAACAGCTCGCCGGCGCTGCGGCGACCCCGGCCGCCATCACTGCGGCGGTGAAAGCGCACGGCTACCCGGCCGGCGCCGATCCGGCTGAGATCAACTACGTCATGACGGTGGTGCTGCTCACCATCTTGGTCATCTACGTGACCATGGTGTACGGACCGATCGCCGCATGGTTGGTGGAATTATTCCCGACCCGGATCCGTTACTCCGGGTTGTCGCTGCCTTATCACATCGGCAACGGTTGGTTCGGCGGCTTCCTGCCGGCGACCGTGTTCGCCATCGTGGCGGCGACCGGCAACATCTACTCAGGCCTCTGGTATCCGATTTGCGTGGCGGCGATGAGCTTCGTCGTGGCGCTGATCTTCCTGCCCGAGACCAAGGATCGCGACATTACCCAGATCTAACAAGGCTGGGGCGGCTGGCGACCGTCCCCCTTCATTCTGGCGCCCCGCACCCTCCGGTGCGGGGCGTTTTTTGTGGCCGATACCCGCGCGGCGGGGTACGCCGGGTCAGCTTGTGGCGGCGGCGCGAGGCTGGTAGCTCTCAGGTCGAGCCGGGTTAGCTCAGCGGTAGAGCAGCGGTTTTGTAAACCGTTGGTCGGGAGTTCAATTCTCTCACCCGGCACCAAAAACGAGCGATCGGGACCTCACAAAAATAGTTCAACCCGGGTGCGCGACGGCCCGCCCGGGACCTTGTTCGGTGGTTGCCGACTGTGCCAAACTATACCCGTTACTCGAAATACCTCGGAGATCTAGCATGCCTCAGGGCACCGTAAAGTGGTTCAATCCGACGAAGGGCTATGGCTTCATCCAGCCGCAAGAAGGCGGCAAGGATGTGTTCGTGCATATTTCGGCGGTTGAACGCGCCGGACTAAGCACACTGAACGAAGGCCAGACCGTTCAGTTCGAACTCGTCGAAAATCGCGGAAAGACATCCGCGGAGAACCTCAAGGTTAAGTGACCTCGTCGCCCGAGGCTACTTTCGGCCTTTCTGTCTGAACCCCGTGCCGCCGAGTTGATGAAGCCCGGCGGTTGTCGCGCGCCTTCTTGGCGTGCGTATTTTGTTGCGTCAGCGCGTGAGCGTTTCCAGCTCGGGAAACGGCGCATAGGCCACGTCCTTGCAAAACTCCCGCACGTCTTTCGGCCCGTCGAGGAAGCGATCGAGTTTGCCTGACACATAGACCGCGGCGCCGTCCTTGGCGCCGGCATATTTGCCGCCGAGGCGCGCGTTGTAGCGCACGCAGGCGACGTATCGCTCGCCCGGCCCGACGGTCTTGAGCTCCGGCTGCGACACACCTGCACCGCGAACGTGGGTTGGATCGTTGAGATACGTGCGCATAAATGCCATCAGGTCGGCCTTGTAATTCTGCGGAAAGACGTTTTGCGCCTCCCATTGCGCCTTCAGTTCGGCCGGGCTTGGGCCGACCTCGGTCGCACAGCCGCCGACCACGAGCACCGCTACCAACGCCAGCCACCGCATCCCTCGCCTCCGAATTCCCGGTGTTGCGCCCTCCGGCGTGATCATAGCGGTTCGCGTCGCATCGGCCAGGGCGAGGGCGGGAAATAGACGCGGGAGCGCGGTGTTGCAGAGTATAGTCGCGCCGAAGAAATGCCTTGCTCGCGTGCCAGACGGGATTCCATGCCATCATTCTCACGCCGCTCGTTCCTGACCGGCCCCCTGCTCGCCGCAGGCTGCGCCGCGCTCGCGGCGCCAGGACGCGCCGCCGCGCCCGCAGCCAAGACGCAAGGCCCCGGCGTCTACCGGTATAAGCTCGGCGACTATCAGCTTACCGCGCTCTACGACGGCATCTGGTATCTGCCGATCGACGACAAGTTCGTGCGTAATGCCGGCGGGGCGGAGGTGAACGAGGCTCTCGCCGCCGCTTTCCTGCCGCCGAGCGTGCTGCCGGTTTCGTTCACTGCGCTGCTGGTGAATACCGGCTCGAAGCTTGTGCTGATCGACACCGGCACCGCCGGGCAGGTCGCCGATAGCGCCGGATTCATGAACGCCAATCTGGCCGCCGCCGGAATCACGCCCGGCTTGATCGACGCCGTCGTCATTTCGCATTTCCACCCCGACCATATCGACGGCATCAAGACCAAAGACGGCGACAAGGTGTTCGCCAACGCCGAAATCCTGGTCCCGGAGCCGGAATGGAAATTCTGGATGGACGACGGCAACATGGGCCGGGCGACCGGCACTGTGCACCGTTACTTCCTCAATGCGCGCCGTATCTTCAAGGACATCGCCACGGAAGTGCAGCGGTTCAAACCGGGCGAGGAAGTGGCTCCCGGTATCGTGTCGATCCCGGCTTACGGCCACACGCCCGGTCACACCGCTTTCGGTATCTATTCCGCCAATCAATCGATGCTGGCGATGAGCGACACCGCGCGCGAGCCGTGGCTGTTCGTGCGCCATCCGCAATGGCAGCCCAGCTACGACATGGATGGGCTGCTCGCCGCCAAGACGCGCACCGTGATGCTCGACCTCGCGGCGGCCGACCGCATGTTGGTCGAGGCCTATCACTTCCCCTTCCCGGCCTGCGGCCACATCGTCAAGAGCGGCGGCGGCTACGATCTTGTCCCAACCATGTGGCGGCCGCTTTAACGCATGGTCCCGAAAAGCGGGCGCAGTTTTCGGGGCAAGATCGTGCGCGCCTAAAAAGCAGTTTACATCTTCGACAGCTTGGCGACGTCTACGGCTCGCGCATAGGCAAGCTTGGATTCCACGTCGGCCGAGCCCTCCACGGTGACCAGGAATTTGTTGGAAACCACCATATTGATCGAGCCTTCATTGGTCTGCAACGCGCGCTGATCGCCGACGCCGATGAGCTTGCCCATGGCGCCGGCGATCGCCGGATTGATCAGGAACTGGGCGAACTGCACGACCAGCGTCGAATCGCCTGTAATACGCACCTGCACATCGTGGCCGTCGGGGCCGGTATAGCGGCGGCTCGCCGAGGTGACGCCGAACACGGTAACACCGACCGACGTGGTCTCGGCCTTTTCGGCTTTCCAGCCCGGCAACGCCTCCGGCAACAGTGCCGCAAAACTCTCGGCGGTCTTCTGCCCAACCAGTTGCGAGGCGAGATCGAGAGACTGCTTGGCGCCCGCCATGTCGCCCGTCTGATAGGCGTTACGCGCCGCCTCGATGGCATCGAGGACGTCGTCGGCGCCAAAAGCGGCGGGCGCCGCCGTCATGAGTAAAATCGCGCCAAAGATAGTTCGCAGTAACGTCATGATGTCGCCCTCCGGATTCAAATCCGGCGGCAAATTAGCAAAACTGGGCAGGCGAGTCGCGGCCGGCAGGAAACCGGCCACGACCTCACGTCAAAATGTGACGCCGGCTTTGGCCATGAAGGTTCGGCCCGGCAAGGGATAGGCATTGTAGCGGTCGAACGTTGCCGAGCTTGCCACCGCATAGTCGAAGTACAGGACATTGAACAAGTTCTGCACGGCAAATGACCAGAAGAAGTTCTTGAACTCGCCGCCGACACGAACGTCCGCGGTGGTGTGCGCCGGAATAAGCGGCTGGAAATTGGCCTGGTCGTTATCCATGCGGCGCGCTCCGACGTAACGCAGCACCGCGTCGAACACGACAAGCTTTTGGTAGGCGTTCCACGTTGCGCCTACGTTTCCCGTCCAGTGCGACACCAGCGGAATATCATTCCCCGCGTAAATTCCCTCGCGGAAGGTTGCGCGGGTATAGGCCATGCCACCTTTCAGGCGCAGGCTGTCCGACAAGCGCAGCGTGGCGCTGTTTTCGACGCCGAAACGCCGGGTTGGGTCGAGGTTGATGTCGGCGCCGATGGGCGGAAACGGAATGAACAAAATCTCGTTGTTGAGCCACATCTGATAGACGCTCGATTGCCATTCAAGCGGTCCGATGTGTCCGCGAAGCCCGCCCTCGATATCGCGCGAGGTCTGGGTTTTCAGGTTGAAATCCACCGGAAAGGCATTGACGCCAATGCGCTCGTCAACGTTCGGCGTGCGGAAGCTCCGCGCCGCCCGTCCGAACACCGCCAGCATTGGAGAAAAACGATGCTCGAATCCAATATGCAAGGCGTGTTGCCACTCATTGCTATCGAGCGGCGTCGCCTGAGCGTCGAACGCGCCCGGCGCGGTCGGATCGAAACGGTCGCGCGCCGACAGACGCGTTTGCTGCAGGCGTGCGCCAAAGGAAATGTCGGTCGTGGGCAGAATGCCGACGGTCTGCTGCCAGTAGATCGCCGCCGATTGCTGGTTGAGATCGTAGGTGTGATACGGCGGATCGGTGAGCGCGACGCTCCGCTTGGCGTCGAGACTCGAATTGTAATAATCGACGCCGGTCGTAATCTTAGCCGGCAAGCCGAACAAATCGATGTTGATGTTCGCGCGCGGCGTTACCGCGCCCGTGGTCAGAGTGCGGATGTCCGACGCGTCGAAGCCGAACAACGTCGAGAAAGCCGTCTGATCCTTGCGGCGCAGATTGCCGTCCAGGATTATTTCGACGTTCGACCCAAGCATCCGCGACATGCCTAAAGTCAAACTTCCGCCGTTCTTGCTCGAAAAGGCGTTCGGTGTCGTCGCCCCGCGCCGATCCGTCTCAAGTTCGTTGATGCCGGCAGACGCGTCCACCAAACGCGCACCCGGCAAGCCAAGATGCTGATCGTCACCAGAAATGTTGGCCCAAACATTGCCTTGGTCACCGGTATAGCGCAGGTCGGCAACCGCGTTGCGCTGACGCACGTAGTCGTTGACGCGATAACCGTCCGAATTGACCCCGTTGCCGAAAATCGACACTGAAAACGGACCGCGCGAGGCTGCAGCGGACGCATTGAGCTCGCGCTGATTGAACGAGCCGAAGCCGGCTTCGACCCGTGCAGTTGGCGGCAGCGCAACGCCCGTCTTGGTAACGATGTTGATGACGCCACCGACCGCGCCGTCGCCGTAAAGCACCGCGCCGCTATTGCCGCGGGTGATCTCGATGCGTTCGATACTGTCACGCGGGATCGCGCTGAAATCGATGCCGGACAGATCGATGTCGGTCAGCCGTCGACCGTTGAGCAGGACGAGGGTATTGGAAACCGCCGTCGCACCGAAACCGCGCATATCGACAATAGTGCCGGCGCCGTTCTGCCCGCCACTCGTGCTGGTGGTTTGGATGCCCACCTCGCGCGACAACACGTCCTGCAGTGTGGTGCCGGGCGAGCGCGCGATATCTTCCGCGGTAATGACGCTGCTCGATGCGCCAATAATTCCCGGCTCGCCGATGCGGCTCGCCCATACGTCGATCGGCGGCAGAATTTGCGTATTGTTTTGCGCCTGCGCGGCGCTCGCCACCAGCAATGCCAGCGCCAAAGCGCGGCCGCCGAGCCTTAGTTTCCTTCCCATGTCGCAACGTTCCTTCGTTTGCGCGCGCGCTAATGGCGGCGCATAGGGTGAGACCAAACCCGGTGCGAAGGACACGCTAAGCGGCACGCATAAGACATGCGCGATGCTCAGGTGTGCAATGTCGTGGGAGAGCTTCTCTCACGGCTTCGCACCGGCATTGTCGTCACCGCTGCGAAAGACCGCTCCGTATGGACGCCCCGTCCACCGGTTGGGTGACCGCGCTGGCAGGTCTCCTGGCTCGCGGGTCGTCGCTCAGTTGCGTCCGGCCTTCCCGGTTTCCCAGTGGCCACGTGGACGCGGGCTCGCCGCTGACAGTTGCGGGGGCAGCCACGGATTTCTGCAAATTCGCAAAGGACGAACCGGCAGCTTCCGTGTTCCCTCTTTCGTCCCCAGATTCACCCCGGGGAACCAGCACGTTAAAATGTTCCCTCCAACCCGCCGGCAAGTCAAGCGCTGCCGGCATCGGAGCCGGGATGCCTTGGGAGAAATCTTTGATGGAAGGCGGGACTAGGGCCCGATCACGGATTGTTTTTTCGGTAACGGAACAATTCGCACTAGTCTGATGCTCGATCCCTTATGAGGAGAGATTCCCTATGACCCCGACCAAAGCGCTTCGCACCATCGGCATCTTCGCCGCCGCCGGCCTGCTTATGACCGCCGTGAGCATCAAGCCGGTGACGGTTTACGCCATGGGCACCGACAACCCGCCGACCGACGACGGCAGCAAAAAGAAAAAGAAGAATGACGGCAGCGCCATCGAACAGCAGCGGCAACAACAGGCGGATGCGAAATTCCTGCGCGACTATCGCGCCGCCCGCGAGTTGATCCTGGCTGGCCATTACGAGGCAGGCATCGCCGCCATGCACGCGCTCGGACGCGACGACCACCCCGACGTCGCCAATTATATCGGCTACGCAAACCGCAAAATGGGCAATTACCAGCAATCCAAAATTTGGTACGAGGCCGCGCTCAAGGCCGACCCCAACCACACCCGCACCTGGTCCTATTACGGCATGTGGCAGATGGAACAGGGCAATCGCCTGAAGGCCGAGGACGATTTGCAGAAGGTGAAGCTGCTGTGCGGCAGCACCGACTGCAAGGAATATATCGAGCTCAAGGCCGTGATCGACGGCACCGCGAGCTATTGAGCGATCGTTTCGCTGACTAAAAATGCGTCATCGCCGGGTTCTGCCCGGCGATTTCGCTTTTGTCACGTGGATGTTTCCGCGACGATCCATTGGTGGTAGGCCGCAGCGAGGCTTTCCACCGGCAATACCATCACCGCCGGCGTCGTATAGCCATGCAATTCCTTCACCATTGCGCCGACGGCTTCCGCCAATGACGCGCGGGTCTTAAAGAGCGCAACGACCTCATCGGCCCGCTCGATTTTGCCCTCCCACCAGTAATGCGAAATCATCCCGGGCAGGATATTGACGCAAGCCGCCAGCCGCCGCTCGACGATTTTGCGCCCGGCCGCCTCCGCCTCGACAATCGAGGGCCAAGTCGTATAGACGAGCACCGCGCGTTCCATTGTCAGGTCCCCAGAGCGTCCATGAGCTGCCCGCCCAAGCGTTTCAAGCATATCGCCTTCGTCGCCGCGACGACGCCGGAGGCGCGCGACGCCTATGAGCGGCTGCGAGAGCGCTACGGCAATGTCGAGCCGAACGACGCCGACGTGATCGTGGCGCTCGGCGGCGACGGCTTGATGCTGCAAACCCTGCACAAGTTCATGAATTCCGGCAAGCCGATCTACGGCATGCACCGCGGCACCGTCGGCTTCCTGATGAACGAATTCTCCATGGAAAGCCTCTCCGAGCGGCTCGCCGCCGCACATATTACGGTCATCCATCCGCTGGTGATGCGTGCGCGCGCTTCCGCCGGGCGCACGCATGAGCATCGCGCGATCAACGAGGTGTCGCTGTTCCGCCAGAGCGCGCAGGCCGCGCATCTGCGCATCCTGATCGACGGGCAGGAGCGGCTCGCCGAACTCATCGCCGACGGCGTGCTGGTGGCAACGCCTGCTGGCTCCACCGCCTATAACCTGTCGGTACAGGGGCCGATTATCCCGATCAATGCGCCGCTGCTCGCGCTCACGCCGATCAGTCCATTTAGGCCTCGGCGCTGGCGCGGCGCGCTGCTGCCGGACAAGGCTAAGGTCACCATCGAGGTCCAGGAGGCCGATAAGCGGCCCGTCGCCGCCGTCGCCGATCACGACGAGGTGCGCTCGGTGCACAGGGTCGACATCGAAATGGACCATACGGTGTCGCTCAACATGCTGTTCGACCCCGGCCACAGTCTCGACGAACGCATTTTGCGCGAGCAGTTTGGATTTTGATTTCATCCTTTGCTCGGATATTTAGAGGCGCATTGCGCGCTCACGCTTCCGGTGTAAGATCGACCGACGCAGGAGAGACCCACTCATGAATCGGATCAAAGCAGCGACGCTCGTTCTGGCAGTTGGCTGGAGCCTGACGGCCTCCGCCTCGCCGTGGTGGGGCGGCATTACCGGCAACGACACCGGCGGCATCATCCCGTGGTCGCCGGAAAATCAGCGCGCTGCGCCGGACTGGGCGGCGGAGCATTGCGCGCGCTACGGCAAATTCGCGCAGATCACCAGCAATATTCATCAATATGGCTATTACATCGCCTTTGACTGCGATTGGCGGCCGCCCAACCGATACCATACGCACCGCCGGGACTAAGCCGTCGCCGCGCTCAAATCCGCCGCATGGGGTGGGTGAGCGCGAGAAAGAAGCCGGCGGTGGTAAATCCCGCGATCAGCAGAAACGCGGCGCGAAAAGCTTCCGTGATATCGACCTGAATGACCGCGCGCTTCGCCGCTGGTAAGCCTGCATCGGCATTGGTCCCGCCCTCCACCATGCTGGCGAACACTCTGGCGGCTTCGGGATTCTTCAGTGACAGCACGGCAAACAGCAACGCCGCCACCAGCGCGGTGCCGAAGGCCGCACCGATCGAACGGGAAAACTGGACCGAAGCGGCCGCCTCCCCCAACCGGCGCGGGCCGGACGCGTTCTGTACGGTCACCTGCACGACGCCCATGATCGTGCCCATGAACAATCCGTTCCAAAGCAACAAGCCGGCAAAGACGGCATTGCCGAAATTCGGCGCCCATAGGGCGAGAACGAGCAGATTGGCGGTGACCAGCGCAAGGCCGACGACGGGAAACGCCGTGGTCAGTCCGGTCTTGTGCATCAGCCGGCCGGTGATCAGCGAGCCGGCGCCGATCCCGACAGTCAGCGGCACCAGTAGCAGGCCGGTGCCCGACGGGGTCTCGCCTCTCACAACTTCCAGATAGACCGGCAGGAAGGTGATCAACGATACCAGGGCGGCGCCGTGGCAGGCGGCCATGGCGTCGCTGTGCCAGATCGCCGACTGGCGCAGCAGCCCGAGCGGGATGAGCGGCGACGGCGCGCGGTTTTCGTGCCGCACCAAAAGCACAAGCGCGACCATCCCGGCAGCGAACAGACCGCCGGCCAGAGGCAATACGCTGAGATTGACATGCTGGGCCTGCTCCAGAGCGAGAAGCGTCGTCACCACGAACACCGCGAACAACGCGAACCCGCCCGGGTCGGCCTGCCACTTGTGGCCGCCGGGCGCGCGGACCGGCAGCCGCATGGTCAGCGCAACCGCGCCGAACCCGATCGGCGCGTTGATCAGGAAGATCCATTGCCAGCCGAAATGCTCGGTCAGATAGCCGCCGGCGACCGGCCCGAACGTATTGGCGCAAACCGCGACCGCCGCGAGGTAGCCTTGGTAGCGCGCGCGCTCGCGCGGCGGAATCGCTTCGCCCACCAGCGCCTGCGACAGCGTCATCAGCCCGCCGCCGCCCAGCCCCTGCAACGCGCGGGCAAGCGTCAGCGTTTCGATGCTGGGCGAAGCCGCGCACAGCAGCGATGCGATGATGAACACGGCGAGCGCGGCAAACATCAGGCGGCGGCGGCCGAACGCATCGCCCAGCCGCCCGTAGATCGGCGCCGCTATCGTCGATGCAATCAAATACGCGACGACGATCCACGATACGCGCTCGAATTGGCCGGTCGAGGCCGCGATCGCCGGCAAGGCCGTGGCAACGATGGTCTGGTCCACCACCGCCAGAAACATCGGCAGCATGATCGAGGGGAATACGGTCAGGAATGCCGGATACTTTGCTACCGCGGGCCCGGCGGGGCTTTTGCTTTGGTCGGGCCCGTTCGACAAGTGTATGATGTCCTACTCTCGTACGGCCAGTTGGCTTATCAGTGCGCCATTAAGACCGGCAAGGTCGCATTGGCGAGAATGTGGCGCGTCGCCCCGCCAAAGATCATTTGGCGCAACCGGCTTTGGGTGTAAGCGGACTTGACCAGTAGATCGCAGCCCAGCGATGCCGCGTGGTCGAGAATGATTTCACCGGTTGTGCGCGCGCCGGGTTTGACGGTCAATGTCGACGCTTTAATCCCGTTCCGGCGCAAATGACGCGCCGCGTCTTCGCCCGGAGGCCCGGCCACCGTGCCGCCCTCGACCGTCAGCACCGTCACCTTGTCGGCAAGCCGCAGCAACGGCAGCGCGAAGACATTGGTGCGTGCTTGCTGCGTGCTACGGTTCCAGGCGACGAGGACGTTGCGGGCCAGGGTTTGCGGCGCGGTCGATGGGACGACCAACACGGGACGGCCGCTGTCGAACAGCGCGGTTTCCAACGGCGGCATCCGGGGATTTTCCGGCTCGGGCCCCGGCCGTCCCAGCACAATCAGATCGAAACTACGACCGTAATTCCCGATGAAGGCGTCCTCCGCCGCCTCCACCCGCGGCCACCCGTAGGAATAGGCGGCCGGCTCCTGATCGGCCTGCGGCACCCCGTGGCTCTGCATGAAGGATTCGAATTCCGCGCGCGCCTGATTGGCGATATCACCTTCAAAGGCGCCCGAAATCGCCAGACTGCTGACCGGCTCGACGGTCACGTAGGTGCCCGCCGAGGGGCGGACCGCGAAGCCTTCCATGTAGCTGCCGAATTTGTGGGCCACCTGGCGAGCTGCTTCCAGAACCGCCGCCATGGCGTCGTGGTCTTCGGTGGGGATCAAGATTGTCTTCATGTCGTGGCCGTCTGTGGGCAGCGCCCTGCCCCCAGAATACCGGTCTCTTAGGGTCGGGGCGGAACGATGGTTTTGGCGCCAAGGGCGCCGTGCCCTTATCCTAAACCCTTCCTTAACGGCGCCCCAGTAGCTTTTCCGGACGGTATCGGGCTCAAGTCCCGAGGCCCGGGGCAGCTATGGTCCGCATTGAATTCAACCGCCTGCGTTTCCTCGTCATCGACGACAACGCCCATATGCGCCGGATGTTGCGCACGCTGTTGCACGGCTTCGGCGCGCGCGAGGTGCACGAGGCGGAAGACGGCGCGGCCGGCCTGGAAGCCTTCACCCACCATACCCCGGATATCGTCATCACCGACTGGGCGATGCCGATCTTCGACGGGATCGAGCTCACCCAGATGATTCGCCAGCCAGGCGCCAATTCCAACCCTTACGTGGCGATCATCATGCTCACCGGACATTCGGAGAAGAAGCGCGTGGTCTCCGCGCGCGATGCCGGGGTGACCGAATTCCTCGCCAAGCCGATCTCGGCCAAGGGCCTCTATCAGCGCATCGTCAACGTGGTCGCCAATCCGCGCCCATTCATCAAGACCAAGACCTATTTCGGCCCCGACCGCCGCCGCAACGTCAATCCCAACTATGTCGGCACCGAGCGTCGCAAGGGCGGCAAGGCCGACATTATCAAGCAGGCCCCCTTGTTCGAAAAAGTCCGCTCGTCAGGCTGACAAGGCAACGCACAATGGCTCCCCGCAAACGAAGCTCAACGGCCGTCGCCACCTTCGGCGACCACGAGGTCATTACGCCGGAAAACAAGCTGCGCAAGGTCGTCACCGTCGCGGAAGCACATCCTGATGACGACGATCCGGTTGCGCGCGCGGAGAAAGCGTTGGCCGGCTTGTCGACGGAATTCTCGTCCTGGATGATCGCCGAATGCGAACGGCTGGATCAGGCTCGCCGCAGTATCGCTACCGGCGGCTTCACCGCGGCAAACAAGGACGCCGTCTTTCACGCCGCCCACGACATCAAGGGCGAAGCCGCAACCTTCGGATTTCCGCTGGTGGCGCTGGCCGCCGACAGCCTATGCCGGTTGATCGAGCATACGCCCGACGTGTCCCGCATTCCGGTCAAGCTCGTGGATCAGCACGTCGATGCGGTGCGCGCGATCCACCGCGAATATTCGCGATCCGACGCCAAGGAACTCGCCACCACATTGACCGAGCGGTTGCGCGCGGTGACCGACGAGTTTCTCGTGCACGAGAACCGCGACCGGCCCGATGTGCTTGAACAGATCATGGGCCCGTCGATCGTACCGAAGTGAGCCGCAGTTCATGCCCCGTGAAAGCGTGGCATCCAGTATTTGCGATGCCGGCAGAAATCTCTGAAGGCTGGGATTGCTGGATCGTCCGCTTTCGCGGATGACGGCGACCGAACCGTTTACGCCACGAGCCGTGCGTCGTCGATAAGCCTGAGGACGTCGATTGAATGGTCGTTGGCGACCAAGTCGTCGCAGAACATGCGCGCCTCATCGCGCGCGGCTTCGACCGCGAACCGCCGCAGTAGCGCCAGCAATGATGCCAGATCGCGGCCGCGCTCGGCCTTGCAAGCTTCCAGCACGCGCTCGACCATGCGGCGCTTGAGCCGCGCCGCCCCGCCCCGTTCGCCGATCAGTACGCCCTCGCGCATCGCCGCGATCGCTTCGCGGAAGGCCGGATAAGCCTGATCGGGCAGCCCGGCCTTGCGGTAGAGCGCCCTGAGGCCGGAAATATTCCGGTCGTGAATATAGCTGATGACGCGGTCAATCGGCATGCCGGACAGTTCCGCCAGCGCCTCCTCGAATAGCACTACGTTGCCGGAGAGCAATGCGCGCAAGAGCATGCCGGCGGTAAGCTGGCCGCTCTCGCGCAAATGCTGCACCAGATGGCCGACCTGCTCGTAAGGCGTGTCGGCCGCGAGCGCGACGGTGGCTTTTTCGCACGCCTCGCGCGCGGCGTATTCCACATGCTCGGAGCCTAGCCATAGCCGTCCCGCGACGAAGCCGGCGAGCGTCTGCGACAGCTTGCTGAGCAGCGCCTGGCGCGTTGCCATCGGCAGGTCGGGGCGCTTCATCACCGGTTCGCGAATCGCTGCCAGATGGCCGAAGCGTTCGACGATACGGTCGACGGAAAACGAGGCGATTTCGGCGTCGCGGTTTTCCAACAGCGCAAGGCAAGCCTGCGCCGACCCTACTTCGGCGATCGCCGCGGCGAGCGAACGCGGCAGCATCGCGCGGCTGGCGATGGCGGCCTGGGCCGCCGGCTGCGCCGTCGCCACAAGATCGACCAGATCGGCTTCCTCTAACAACGGCGAAAGCGCGAGGATAGACATCGCGATTTCCGGCTGATCGTTGGCGAGCGCATGGACTACCACCCGCGGCGCCTTCTGCGAGGTGGCGAACACGTCCGCGAGGGCGCGCCGCACCAGCGGCGAAGGATCGTCGAGCATCATGATCATCGCGCCTTCGGCAGCGGCGAGATCGTCGGGCGACAGATCGGAGTAGAGATAGGCGCGTGCCAGCGCGGATGTGGCCTCGGCTCTGTCGCCGGGCGGAGCGTGGCGAATCCACTGCAAAAACTGGCGGACAATCATTTGCACTACCTGACGCGACCAACAGCCATCATGCACATCGACGGCACGGCTAAACCTAACCGACGACGCTTAACAAAGCGTTCACCATAGAAATTATGATGCCGTTAACGATGCAGTAAGCCCGCGCGCTGCCTCAGGTCTTGCCGCCGGAAGGCTTGCGGCTGGCGGTCGGCGGGTCGCTGAACAAATTGTGCATGAGCGTGCGCTCGGTCGCCGCCGAAGCATCGGAGCCGGCCGGGGCCCAAAGATTGCTCACGGTTTGCGTCACCGCTCGATTGCCGCGATCGCTGAACATGCTCTGGAAAAGCGGCCTCGCCTCCGGCGGTACCGTCGGGACCGGCACCGGGTTCGGAGACGGCAAGACGCTGGCTTGCGCGTAGGCCTGCGTGACGCCGGCCGTGTCAGGGGAAGCGGCCAGCGCAGCGTCGCCACCGCGCAGGCCCGGCGCAAAGGCGATCGCGCGCGCCATCTCGAAGCGGCCGGTCAGCGTCGAATAGACTTCGCTGGCGCTCCGCGGTTGGCCGGATTTGCTCACGAAGATGCTCGGGTTTGCCGCCGCCGCTTGCGGAAACAGCGCCGCCGCATTGGCCTGCGGCTGGCTCGTCGCGACCTTGATCAGCTTTGCGGCCCCATCGGGACCGAGGAAATGTGCAATGTAGAGCTCGCCTTCGGACGGCTGGCGACCGAGCGCGGCTGCGAGCTGTGCGGCATTGGTCTGGGTGAAGGCGCCCGCCATGGTCGCGCTGGCCCCCGGATCGTTGCGCAGCCGCATGATCGCCGCGCGCTGGTTCGGGTCCGGCACCTCGAAGCGGCCGTCCACATTCAGCGTAATGGCGTCCGCGTATTGCCCGTAACCGTGCGCGGGACCGGCATTCTTGAGGGTCGCAAGCCAGGTCTGGTCGATGAACTGGTAGAGGCCCCGCGCCGACGAGGTCGTTGCCTGTGCGGCCGGATTGAGGTTGGATTCCATCCGCGCGGCGGTGAGCAGATATTCGAAGCTGGCGCCGGTCGAGTGCGCGGCGTCGCGGATCGCGTTCGCGACGCGCGTCGACGCACTCGCTATGATGGAATCGATCGCCATGTCTGGCCTTAAAAAGAAGGGCCTTAAGGTCGCGGGCCAAACCTCTGGCCAAACCGGACACCGACAAGCGCGAACTCTGTCGATCCTGGGTAATTATGGTAAATGAATGATTAACGGCGTCCAGCGACCCCGGTCACGATGCGGAGGACAGCGATGATGGACACGATCCAGCGGCACAAGCGTGGCGGGCTGTATTTCGAGGATTTCGAGGTCGGCAAGCTGTACGAGCATCCACTCCGACGCACCGTCACCCAGATGGACAACATGTTGTTTTCCAACATGACGCTCAACCCGCAACCGTTGCATATCGACCGCCATTTTTGCGAGACCGAGACCGAGTGGGGCCAGCCGCTGATGAATTCGCTGTTCACGCTCGGCCTGATGTGCGGCATCCAGGTCTCGGACATGACAGTCGGTACAACAATCGCCAATCTCGGGATGACCGACGTCAAGTTTCCGGCGCCCCTATTCGAAGGCGACACCGTGCATTGCACGACGCAGGTAGTGTCAAAGCGCGAGTCGAAGTCGCGCAAGGGGGCCGGCATCGTCGAATTCCATCATAAGGCGTTCAAACAGGACGGCACCATGGTGGCTGAATGCCACCGCAATGCTTTCATCAACATGCGGCCAAAATAATGCGGTCGCTGTTGTTCGTTCCCGCCGACGGCGGCCCTAAGCTCGACAAGGCGATGGCGAGCGGCGCCGATGCCGTGATTGTCGACCTTGAGGATTTCGATCGCACCCGAACGCAAGGATCAGGCGCGAAAATTTGCGCTCGATTTCCTCAAAAGCGCGCACGCCAAAAAAGAGCGCCCTCGCCTGCTGGTGCGCATCAACGGTCTCGACACCGGCTTGACCGATGCCGATCTCGATGCCGTGGTGCCGGGTATCCCCGACGCCATTCTGTTTCCCAAGGCGGAAGGCGGCGCGAGCGTCACCCATCTCGACGCCAAGCTCACCGCGCGCGAGGCAATCGCGGGCTTGCCGGAGGGTGGCATCAAGAATTCTCGCACAGTCGGTGGAATCGGCCGCCGGGTTTTTTCTCTCCGGAACCTTTCGCAATTCGAGCCCGCGATTGATTGGGCTGACTTGGGGCCCGGAGGATTTATCGGCCGAACTTGGCGCTGAGGCCAACCGCGAGGCGGACGGCGCGCTCACCGAGCCCTACCGGCTGGCGCGTTCGTACTGCCTGTTCGGCGCGGCGGCGGCGAAAGTGCCGGCGATCGAAACCATCCACGTCAATTTCCGCGATCCGAACGTCCTGCGCCGCGATACCGAACTCGCGCGCCGCGACGGGTTCACCGGGCGGCTCGCCATTCATCCGGCACAGGTGGCGGTCATCAACGAAGTGTTCACGCCTACGGTCGCGCAGATCGATAAGGCGAATGCGATCGTTGCAGCTTTCGCGGCAAAGCCCGGCGCCGGCACCGTCGGCATTGACGGCAAGATGTACGACCAGCCGCATCTCAAGCGCGCGCAATCCTTGCTGGCGCGCGTGAAAAGTTAGTCGCGCTTGCGCTTGGCGAAGGCAGTCAGCATTCGCTTCGGTTCGTCGGTTTCGAACGCGTGTACGAAAGCGTCGATGCCGGCCGCGATAGCGGCGTTGGCCGGGAGCTTTTCCCACGCTTGCATCAGGGCCTTCTGTCGGCGCACCGCCTGCGGTCCGGCGGAAAGCAGCGCCGCAATGATCTTTTCGACCTCGCCATCGAGCGCCTCCGGCGCCATCACGCGCTCCACCAACCCCCAGCGCAGGGCCGTGTCGGCGTCGATCATTTCGCCCAGCATCAAAAGTTCACGCGCGCGGCCATGCCCGATCAAATGCGGAATGAGCGCCGCCTCCACCACCGACGGGATACCGACCTTCACCTCCGGCATGCCGAATTTCGACCGGTTCGAAGCGACCCTCAGGTCGCAAGACACAGCCATCTCCAGGCCGGCCCCAAGCGCGTAGCCGTCGATGCGCGCGATCACTGGCGCCGGCAGGCGGCGCATACAATCGCAGGTTCGGTGCACAAGCGTGATGAAATCCGCGGCGCTATGACGGTCGAGCGCCGCCATTTCAGGAATGCTGGCGCCGCCGATAAAGGCCTTGTCGCCGGCGCCCGCGAGCACCAGGGCGCGCAAGTCGTCGCGGGCGGCGAGCGCATCGACCTCGGCGATGAATTCGGTCATGAGCGCGCGGTCGAGCGTGTTGAGCTTGGCCCGGTTATCGACGGTGAGATAGGCGACCGTCCCGCCTGTGCGCGCATCCAGTCGCACGGTCACGCGCGCGCCGCTCATGACTTGCCGTACACGGCCTTCGGATCGAACGCCTTGTCGGCGTCGCGGAATTCCAGCGTTACGCTGCTCGTCTTGCCCAGCGGAACCGCGCGGTAAAAGCATGAGCGCCGCCCGGTGTGGCAGGCGCCCTCGCCCATCTGCTCGACTTTGAGCCAGAGCGCGTCCTGATCGCAATCGACCCGCAGCTCGACCACGCGCTGGATATAGCCGGAGCTCTCGCCCTTTTTCCAAAGGCGTTTGCGCGAGCGGCTATAATACCAGGCCTCGCCGGTCTCCATCGTCTTGGCGACCGCTTCCGCGTTCATGTGGGCAACCATCAGCACGTCGCCGGATTTGACATCGGTGACGACCGCGGTGACCAGCCCATCCGCGCCGAATTGTGGCGCGAAGGCCAGGCCTTCCTCAATCTCGGATGATGATTTCGTCAAACCGCGTTCCAAACTATCGCCGTCACCCTGAGGTGCGAGTGAAGCGAACCATCGCAAGTCGGCTATAGCCGACTTGCGCACTTAACAATCCAAACTCGGGTAAACCCGAGTTTGGTGGGCGACGGCCCGGGCTGTCATCCTTCGAGGTTCGGCGCTACGCGCCTCACACCTCAGGATGACGGGAAAAATTCTTAACGTTGCGCCCCACGCAGCATGGACATGAAACGAACTTGCTCGTTCGCGTCTTCGCGGAATGCGCCGGTGAAGTGTGTCGTTACCGTCAACGCGCCGGGCTTCTCCACCCCGCGTAGCGACATGCACATATGCTCGGCCTCGATCATCACCGCGACGCCGCGCGGCTTCAAGATTTCGTCGATCGCGGTCGCCACCTGCGAGGTGAGATGCTCCTGCGTCTGCAAACGTCGCGCGTAGACGTCGACTAGACGCGCGAGCTTCGACAGACCCACCACGCGCTCCACCGGCATATAGGCGACATGCGCCTTGCCGTAAAACGGCATCATGTGGTGCTCGCAATGGGAATTGAACGCGATGTCCTTGACCAGCACGAAGTCATCATAGCCGCCGGTCTCGCTGAAGGTGCGGTCGAGCACCTCCACCGGACATTCGCGGTAGCCTTGGTAGATTTCCTCATAAGCACCGATCACGCGCTTGGGCGTCTCCAGCAGGCCTTCACGGCCGGGATCGTCGCCGGCATAGGCGATCAGCGTGCGCACCGCGGCTTCCGCCTGCTCGCGCGAGGGGCGCGGCTCGACCGGCGTCGGCGGGGTCCGCACATGCTCGGACAGGCCCTGCTTCGGCCACGGCTTTATGACGGTATTGGTGATCGTCGTCTTGGCGTCCATGACGGTCTCTCCGTTCGACCGGCACTCACCCCTAAGGGCTGCACCGGGAGTGTCACCGGGGTGGCCGCGTCGGTATGACGCCGCTCCCATTCGGCACGGCTACTGAGCCGCGCCTTGCGCCGAGAACCCCTTCTCGCGCCATCGAGTCAGGACCTATATATTCGATTTGATGCGCGGGGCAATGTTAGGTTCCCGAAAAACGGGAAAAGTCTAATGCTTAACGAGGTTTACAACGGACAAATCCTGGACCTGGCGGGCAATATTCCCCGTCTGGGACGTCTCGATGCGCCCGATGCCAGCGCCACCGCCCATTCCAAGCTGTGCGGTTCCACGGTCACCGTCGACCTCAAAATGAACGGCCCAGTGGTCGGCGATTTCGCCCATGACGTGAAGGCCTGCGCGCTCGGCCAAGCCTCGTCCTCGATCATGGCCCGCCATGTGGTCGGCGCCAAACCGGCGGAATTGCGCGAATTACGCGAGACCGTGCGCAAGATGCTGAAGGAAAACGGCCCGCCGCCCGCCGGCAAATGGGCCGACATCGCCGCGCTCGAGCCGGTGCGCGACTACAAGGCACGCCACGCCTCGACCATGCTCACATTTGACGCAGTGGTGTCGGCGCTCGATCAGATCGAGGCCAAACAAACAAAGAAGCCGGCGCAAGCCGCAGAATAGATTACTTCGCCGAAGCGATGCCGCCGGTCTTGGGCGTCGACAGGTCGGCGCGGTCGCCGATCGCCTTCGTGCATCCTGCCGCCAGTTGCGGCAGGTTTTGTTGCGCCCCGGTATTGCCGAGACGAATGCCGGTGATCATGCCAGCGCTCTTAGTCTCGATCAGCATCGAGTGGTTGCCGGCGGCGGCGAAGGCGCCGATCAACGCGGCCGGCACCGTGCCGGCGGCGTAAGTGACGAGTTCGTCGGATTGTGCGCGACGCTCCGAGGACACCACCTTGAGCGAGGCCGACAGGCGGCCAACCGTCATGGTCACCCCACCAAGCTCGGCCGGCACATGGATGCGGTCGCCGTCATGGCGCCGCTCGATATAGCTCACGTCATAGTTGTCGCCGTGAGTGCCGCAGGCGAGCATGAGATCAAAGCTGCCGATGTCCTCGCCTTCGATGGTGAGCGGCTGGCGGCGCGCCAGGGACGCGACGCCGGCCCGATCGACCACCGACCAGCGCCGCTCGCTGATTTTGGCCGCGCGGGCGCCATCGGTCACGCGCGGAATAGGCGACGTCGCCGCCGGCACGGGAGACGACGCAACCGTAGCCGCCGCCACCGGCGTGGCCGGTTCGTCGGTCGCGAGCCGCGTGCGGCGCGTCTCGTCCGCGGTCAAAGCATGCATCGGTTCCCAGGGTGGTATGCGCAGCGCGAGATTGAGCAACTCGATCGAGCCACCCATGTCGATGGTGTATTGCGCCAGCCGCCCTATATCGCGCTGGACCAACACGAGGTCTTCGGCGGTGTAGTTCGCCGCGGTTGGATCGTCGCGGCGATCGCCGAGCCAAATCTGATGCACCATCACGCGCGCTTCGCCCAGCACAGTACGGTGCACGCCGCCGAGCAGCACGAAGCCACACATGGATTCGCAATCGGCGCGCGACGAAAATTTAGCACGCGGTGTGTCCTGTTCCGCGCCATCGAGATCGACGACGCGGCCGACCGTGGTGTCAAGACCGAAGCGGCGGATGTCGCGTCCGAGTGCAATCGCGCCGAGCACCGAGCCGCCATCGGAATCGAGCGCGACCGTGGCGCCGGTGAGATCGCGACCCTTCGCGAACAATTCGAAGTCGCGTGGCGTTTCCGCCGTGATGGCGCCACTCGCCGAGATCCAAAGTTTGCACTTAACGCTGCAGCTATCGGCAGGGCCTTGCAGGCGCAGATCGAAGCGCATCGGCAGCGTGCGATCGACGACCTCGGCGGAGGCCGGCAACAACAAAACCAGCGCCGCTGAAGCAAGCGCAAAAACGATCGCAAGGGAGCGAATCATCATTCCCCTTCTCGCCGTCGAGCCCTCGGTCAGCGCGGTTGTTCCGCGTTCTCATTGGGCGTCGGCGGCTATTGAGACCCCCGGTCTAGGTCTTTTTTAAAGAGCCGATGGATTCGGGTCTAGTGTAAAAAAGTCGCTATCGACATTAGTCTTGGATCAAAACCCGTGGTTTTCGGGCGATGGAACTTTAGACTTAACCTTTTCCGGAACTTTATGTCGAGAATGAACAAACAACACGGACCATTTTCCGGCTTTACCCATCTGCCGCGCCTCGCCGGCCGTGGCATAGTGATGCTGTATCGCTATACGCTGGCACCGCTGATCGGCCCGCGCTGCCGGCATCTGCCGGGATGCTCCGACTATGCCGATCAGGCGATTTTGCGCTTCGGGCTTTGGGCCGGCGGCTGGATGGCGCTCGCACGTCTTTCGCGCTGCCACCCGTGGGGCACGCACGGGCTCGATTTCGTGCCAGCCGAATTGCCGAGCGGCGCTCGCTGGTATTTGCCCTGGCGGTATGGGCGCTGGCGGGCGACGAACGAGGTGCCGGCGCGGTAGTTGCGTCAACGAAATTGCCTGCTATATCCCTCTCAAATAACGCTTACCTGCATTCGTAGGCAGCGAGTGAGCATAGGAGACGAGACATGGTCGCGCTGACCTTTCCCGACGGCGCGCGTCGGGATTATCCCCAAGGCACCACTGGATTAGATGTCGCCAAGGGCATTTCGCCCTCGCTGGCCAAACGCTCCGTCGCGATGGTGCTAGACGGCACGGTGGCCGATCTTGCCGACCCGATCGCGCGCGACGCCAAGATCGAATTCGTCAATCGCGACGACCCGCGCGCGCTGGAGCTGATCCGGCATGACACCGCGCACGTGCTTGCCGAAGCGGTGCAGTCGCTGTGGCCGGGCACGCAGGTAACCATCGGTCCGGTGATCGAGAATGGCTTCTACTACGACTTCTTCCGCAATCAGCCGTTCACGCCGGAAGATCTGCCGGTGATCGAGAAGAAGATGAAGGAGATCATCGCGCGCGATAAACCGTTTACGAAAGAAGTGTGGCCGCGCGAGCAAGCCAAGAAAACCTTCCGCGATATGGGCGAGAACTTCAAGGTCGAGCTGATCGACGCCATTCCGGAAGACCAGCAGATCAAGATCTACAAGCAAGGCGACTGGTTCGATCTTTGCCGCGGCCCGCACATGACCTCGACTGGCAAGGTCGGCAACGCATTCAAATTGATGAAGGTCGCGGGCGCCTATTGGCGCGGCGACAGCAGCAACCCGATGCTTACGCGCATCTACGGCACCGCCTTCGCCAAGCAGGAAGAGCTCGACGCTTATCTCAAGCAGATCGAGGAGGCCGAAAAGCGCGACCATCGCCGGCTCGGGCGCGAGATGGATCTGTTCCACTTCCAGGAAGAAGCGCCCGGGTCGGTGTTCTGGCATCCGAACGGTTGGACGCTGTTCCAGCAGCTGAAACTTACATTCGCCGCCGGCAGATCGAGTTCGGCTATTCGGAAGTGAAGCCCCGCAGCTCATGGACTCCTCGCTCTGGGTCGCCTCCGGCCACATGGCGACGTTTCGCGAGAACATGTTCCTGACGCAGCCGCGCGAGGACGACGAGCGTGTGTTCGTGGTCAAGCCGATGAATTGCCCGGGCCACATCCAGATTTTCAAGAACGGCCTGAAGTCCTACCGCGATCTGCCCTTCAAGCTCGCCGAGTTCGGCAAGGTGCATCGCTTCGAACCCTCGGGCGCGCTGCACGGACTGATGCGCGTGCGCGCCTTCACTCAGGACGACGCGCACATCTTCGTCACCGAGGAGCAGATCGCCGAGGAGGTCCTCAAGCTCAACGACCAGATCCTGTCGATCTACGAGGACTTCGGCTTTTACGACGTGACCATCAAGTTCTCCGATCGTCCGGAAAAGCGCATCGGCGAGGACGCGGTATGGGACAAGTCGGAGGCCGCCTTGATGGCGGCGCTCAAGGCCTCCGGCCGGCCGTGGACGCTCAACAAAGGCGAAGGCGCCTTCTACGGGCCGAAGCTCGAATACGTGCTGCGCGACGCCATCGGCCGCGACTGGCAATGCGGCACCGTTCAGGTCGACCTCAACATGCCGGGGCGGCTCGGCGCCTTCTTTATCGACGAGCATTCCAACAAGGTGACGCCGGTGATGCTCCATCGCGCCATGTTCGGCTCGCTCGAACGTTTTACCGGCATCATGATCGAGCATTACGCCGGCCACCTGCCGCTCTGGCTGTCGCCGGTGCAGGCGGTCGTCGCGACCATCACCATCGGACGCTGACGATTATGCGCGCGAGGCGATTGCCGCGCGCGCGCAAGCTCGGCCTGCGGGTCGCGGGCGACCTGCGCAACGAGAAGATCAATTACAAAGTGCGCGAACACTCGCTCGCCAAGGTCCCCGCTCTGTTGGTGGTCGGCAAGAAGGAAGCCGCCGAGCGCAGCGTCTCGATCCGCCGCCTCGGCCAGGAAAAGCAGGAGGTGATGCCGCTCGATGCGGCGCTCAAAGCGCTCGCCGCGGAAGCGGTGGCCCCGGACGTGCGCAGAACGTGGACACCGGCCGCTTAACGGACCTCTTCCGTGGCCAGCCTGAGCGCGCGCATCGATCTCCGTCAACGCCGCGGCTGGAACGCAGAAAGCGGCATCCGATTAACGCCTCTGGCTCATAATACAGGCCGCGCACCGGCGATTGGCTAGTCTTTCGCCATTTGCGGCATCGGCGGCGTCCGCCGCTTGTGGCAACGCCGCGACGGCAACGAGCAGCGACAGTCCTTGAAATTACGCGACGCATGAGCAGCGGCCCCGTTTGTGCGGTGCACGCTAACGCCGGTGGGACCTACATCAACCTCAGCGACCGGCCGCAGCGCGGACCGGCGTCCAGTCATTGCCGGAATGCGGCGGCCGTTCGAGTGACGCCATAAAGCGTTCCGCCCAACGCGAAAGATCGTTCGCCACCAGCACCTTGTAATTGGCCGCCTGGCGCTGGCGTCTTTCCTCCAGCGGCATCGCCAGCGCGCGGTTGATGGCGATCGCAACGCCCTCCTGATCGTAGGGGTTCACCAGCAGCGCCGCGGCGCATTCATGCGCGGCGCCGGCAAAGCGCGACAGGATCAGCACACCGGGATTCTCCTCGTTTTGCGCGGCGACATATTCCTTGGCTACCAGGTTCATGCCGTCGCGCAGCGGCGTGACCAGACCGGCGCGTGCGGCCCGGTAAAGGCCGGCCAACGCCGTTCGGCTGTGCGCTTTGTTGATGTAGCGTAACGGGGTCCACGACGCCTCGCCGTAGGTGCCGTTGATGCGGCCGACCGCCTCGCCGACCAGCCGACCGATATCGTTGTATTCCGGAATGCCGGTACGGCTACGCGGGGTGATCTGCAAATAGGTGACCTTGCCGCGCCAATCCGGGAAGTTTGCGAGGAAGCGCTCAAACGCGCTCATCCGCTCGGGGATGCCTTTGGAATAATCGAGCCGGTCGACGCCGATGATCATGGCGCGGCCGGACAGACTCTCCAGAACCTCGCGCACGAAGGCCGTCTCGATGGCGCGGCGCGCCAGCCGCGCGAAAGCTTCGGTCTCGACGCCAACCGGAAACGTGCCGATCCCTACGACGCGGTTGCCGAAGTGAAAGGCGTTGCCGCCCGCCCAGGACAGGCCGCATTCGTTGGCGATGTAACGGGAGAAATTGGCGGCGTCGACCTCGGTCTGAAAATCCGACAAGGTCGTAGTGACACAAAGCCGGAATCAGCTGGTCATGGTTCGGCAGCGCGGTGATGATTTCCGGCGGCGGAAACGGAATGTGGATGAAAAATCCGATTTTGTTGACGTGGCCGCGGTCACGCAGCGCCTTGGCGAGCGGCATCAGATGATAATCATGCACCCAGATTACGTCGTCGGGCCGAAGCAGCTTTTCAAAGATTCCTTGCGAAGAATTCGTTCACACGGACATAGCCGCCAAGGTCGCGCCGCGTGAATTCGGCGAGGTCGAGGCGGTAATGCAGAATCGGCCACAGCACCCGGTTCGCAAAACCGTTGTAGAATTCCTGATAGTCGTCCTTGCGCAGATCGATGGTGGCGTATGTAACGTTGTCGTGCTCGACCATCCTGACGGGGCCCGGATCGTTGTCCGCGACGCGCCCGCTCCAGCCGAACCATAGACCGCCGCGCCGACGCAACGTCGGCCGTATGGCGACCTCGAGCCCGCCCGCCCGCGCGCTGCGATCGGGCACACCAACCCGGTTCGATACTACGACGAGCCGCGCCAATATCGGTCTCCCCAGCTCCGCGACAGCTTGATCGCGGTCAATATTAATCCTGACATCGAATAAGTCTGCGGAAAATTACCCCACAATTTTCCTGTCACCGGATGCACGTCTTCCGACAGCAGCCCGTAGTGATTGCGTAATTTGAGAGCGTCGACGAACATTTCCTTTGCTTCATCCCGGCGCCCCGTCTCCCACAGTGCGTCGATCAGCCAGAAGCGGCAAATCAAAAAGGCGGTCTCCGGCAGGCCAAAATCGTCGGCTGCCACGTACCTCATAACGTGGAACTCGCGCCTTAGTTCACGCGCTATCTCATTGACCGTAGACACGAAACGCGGATCGTCGGGCGCGATCAACCCTATTTCCGCCAGCAGCAGGCAGCTGGCGTCGAGGTCATCGCTGCCAAATGCCGCAGAAAACGCCTTGCGTTTGGGATTCCAGGCCTGTTGCAAGACCTGCTCGCCGATCCGGTGGGAAATGGCGCCCCAATAGGCTCCGCGCTCCGCGAGACCGAGATGGGCCGCGATCGCCTCCAGCCGCTGACAGCCGGCCCAGCACATCGCCGCCGAATAAGTGTGCACGCGCTTGCGGCCGCGGTATTCCCAAATGCCGGCGTCGGGCTGGAGCGCGAGCTGCGCCGCCTGTTCGCCAAGCGGCTCGATCACCTTGAACAGCGCGGCATCGCCCGGTTTCGGCAGCCGCCGGTCGAAGAACATCGGCGTCGCCGCCATAATGATACTGCCATAGACGTCGTGCTGATCCTGATCGACCGCGGCATTGCCGATGCGCACCGGCCCATCGCCGTTGTAACCGGCGAGCGCTTCGGCCCTGCGTTCCTCGAGCGTATCGGTGTGCACAATGCCGTAGAGCGGCTTGAGACGGTCGGCGTGGCCCGCCGCGACGCCCAGGATATAGGAGATGAACTCCTCCATCGTACGCGTCGCGCCGATGCGGTTGAGCGCGCGCACCACGAAGAAGGCGTCGCGCATCCAGCAATAGCGGTAGTCCCAGGTGCGCCCGGAGCCCGGCCCCTCCGGGATCGAGGTGGTGAGCGCCGCCACGATCGCGCCGGTCTCCTCGAAATTACACAGCTTGAGCGTGATCCCGGCGCGGATGATCTCGTCCTGCCAGTCATTGGAAAAGGCGAGCCGGCGCACCCATTCCACCCAATAGTCGCCGGTGCGTTCGCGGAATTCCCGGCAAGTGCTTTCGAGCGCACCTTCGAACGGCTCGTCCGCGCCCATCACCATGTGCACGGGGCGCGTGAGCACGAACGAGGCTTCGTTCTCCACGTGGGAGAGCGGCGCATCGGTGGTCAGCCGCACCGGCACTTCGTCGCGCCAATAGCGGATGTGGTTGCTGCCGGAGGTGCGCGTCGTCACCGGCACGCCATAGCGGTGCGCGGTGCGGAAGCGGATGGTGATGCGCGGCATACCCGCGATCGGCTCGACGATGCGCACGAGCTGCGGCGGGCGGAAAGTGCGTCCGTAATTCTGAAAGCGCGGCGCAAAATCGGTGATGCGCACGACGCCGCCCTTGCCGTCGGTAAGCTCGGTCACCACGAGCGCGGTGTTGCGCATATAGGCCGAGCGGTTCTCGATCTGGCCGTCGAGCGCCACGTCGGTGAAGCCTTTTTCCTCGTCGCCTGCCAGCAGCCGGCAAAACACCGGATCGCCGTCGTAGCGCGGCAGGCACCACCACACGATGCGCCCGGTGGGCTCGACCAGCGCCGCGGTGCGGCCGTTGCCGATGACCGCGAGATCGAGATTGGACTCGCTCATGATGCGCGCGCCCGAGTGCCGGAGGCCAACCGGAGCAACGCCCGGCGCACGTCCTCCGGCGAATTGAAAGTCCCGGCAAGTCCTTCGAAATGCCGGCCGACCGAAAATCCTTTGCCGCGGAGTTTCGGCAGCACCGCGAAAACCGACTCATCGGTGACGTCGTCGCCGATGAACACCGGCATGCGGCCGGCGAATGGCGCATGACCCATCAGCGCGCTCACGCCGTCGCCCTTGCTGACATGCGACCGCTTCACCTCGAACATCGCCTTGCCCGGCAAAACTTCCGTCGCCTCGGCGGGAAACGCCGCGCGGCCCGCGGCGATATGCGAGCGCAGGCGGTCCTCGTGTTGCGGCGCCTTGCGGTAATGCAATGCGAGCGAATAGCCCTTGTCCTCGACAATGATGCCGGAGCCGGGCGTCGCCGCCGCGGCGAGGTGTTTCCGCAATGCCGGCGGCAGTGGCTCCACGGCGCTCACGGCATCGCGCACACGCAGCTCGGCGCCATGGCCGCCAACTGCCGGCAGCTTGAGCGGCGCGAACAGCGCGTCGAGATCGGCGATCGGGCGGCCGCTCACCAAGGCGACCGCACCGCCGGTTGCCCGCGACAGGCGCGCGAGCGAGTCGCGCAATTCGTCGGAAACATGCACTTCTTGCGGCGACGGACCGAGGTCGATCAACGTGCCGTCCACATCGAGGAACAACGCGATCGATTTCGCATCGAGTTCCGCGAAAATATCTGGAGCTGCGTCGCTTGCAATCGGTTGCGTCACGATAATCCATTCCAACGACTGGAATTGCGGGTTGCCTCCTCGCGGAGGAATGCGTTACCGCGCCAGCACTTCGACGTCGCCGTCCACGCCGGTGACGACCTTGAATTCCCGCTCATAAACTTTGCCCTCGTTGCGTGCGATGGCGCGATATTCGCCCTCGGCCAGGATTACGCGCGGAAAGGCGCCGATCGATTCCTTGATCACGTCGCCGCCAGGGGTGAGCACCGACCATGCGGTGTTGGCGAGCGCTTCGCCGCCCTTTTCGCTCACCAGCTTGAGCGTGATCGCGGCGGCACGATGAGTGACGGTGATGTCGGTGAGCTTGCCAGCCTGCACGCGGATGTCGGAGCGCACCACCGAATTGGCGTCGCCGTAATTCGACACGATGTAATAGGTGCCTTCGGGCACCACCACCACGCCGCCAGTCGTCACGTGTTCGGCGATCGGCCGGCGGTCGCCCGGCTCGAACTGGCTGCCTTTGTAAACGTCGAACGAAACCTGTCCGGCTGGAATGCGCACGTCGCCGACGCGGCCTTCCAGGCGCAGCGCGCCAGCCGGAAGATCGAAGTCCTCGCGCACGGTCGGACCGTTCAAGGTCACCGGCTTGACCGCAGTGGCGAGCCCGAAGCCGACATGCACGATATAGGCGCCGGGCGGCAGCACAAATGTCGGCGCCGACGACTTGTCTTCCTTGATCAGGCGGTAAGTCCCGGCGGGGTCGCGCTTGGCGGAATAGACCCGCCAAGTCAGTCCGCCACCGATGGGCGGTAGTTGCTTGCCGAAGTGCGCCGAGAGTGCGAGCGCTACCTGCCCGGGAGGCACGACAGGCACCGCGGTCGGCGTGCTCGCATGCGGCGCGTTCAGCGGCCATTCCAGTTGCGGCGCCAGTACGCCGCCAGGCCCGAACGGCTCGCCGCGAGTGGCCGGTCCCGGCGTCAGCAGTCCGGTCGAAGGCGAAAGCAATGAATTCTGCCCGGCCGCTTGCGCCCACGCTGTTTGCGGTAAGAGCAATGGCAGGACGATCGCAAGCGTCGGCCACAGCCGGCTGCGAGCGGCGAATGCAGGTGAAGCGGTCATAACGGGCTGTTTTCGGCCCAAATCGCGGCGAATTCAAGCCGATAGGGCGGTTTGTCACCCCGGTAGCCCTATGCTAGGCGCAGCGACTATTTTCAAGGGAACGACATGCCCGACGCCTTGCACCTGCTCAAAACCCGCCGCTCGGTCAAGCCGATGGAATTGACCGGTCCCGGCCCGAGCAAGCCGGAAATCGATACCCTGCTCGGCATCGCCTCGCGCGTGCCCGACCACGGCAAGCTCGCACCCTGGCGCTTCATCGTGTTCGAAGGCGACGCCCGCAGCGCGGCCGGCGAGGCGATCGCCGCAGCCTTTACCGCCGATCGCGCCGACGCCACGCCCGAGCAGATCGCGTTCGAGCGCCAGCGGCTGGCGCGCGCGCCGCTGGTAATCGCGGTGGTCAGCCGCGCCGGGCCGCACGTCAAGATTCCGGAATGGGAGCAGCAGCTGTCGGCTGGCGCTTCCGCTATGAGCCTGGTCATCGCCGCGCATGCGATGGGCTATGCGGCGAGCTGGATCACCGAGTGGTACGCCTATGACCGGCGCGTGCTCGACAAACTCGGCGTCGCGCCTGATGAGCGTGTCGCCGGTTTCGTGCACATCGGCTGCGCGGCCAAGCCGCCCGAGGATCGCGAGCGGCCGCCGCTAGAAGCCATCGTCACCCGCTATTCGGCCCCGAGGAAGTGACGTTCTACGAGCCTGACAGGCACGGTAAGCGCATCCTTGCGCAGCACATGATCCCGAGAAGCTTGTCCTTGACTTGGTCGGGAATGGAGACCGGTTTCCCGCCTTCGCGAAGCCACTTCGGCGTGCGAAGCAAGGTCGGACAAGATCACGCGCAACTAAACGGCTCCTGCGGCATTTAACCTTTATGTAATCACGTAGGCGCACGCTCCTTGTCACGTTTCGGTCACAAGATTCCGCCAGCAGTTTTCACCGTGTTGGGGTGAACCGCTTGTCCGTTGACTGGCCCGATCCGAATATCAGGGGCCGGGAGAATAGTTTGGTGTTTGACGGCCTATTTGCGCGCGTACGCAGCGCGGACCGCTCGGCGGAAGCCACAGCGGCGCCTATAGAACCGGCCGTTACGCGTCCCACCATCGGCCTCGCGCTCGGCGGCGGTGCGGCCCGCGGTTTCGCCCATATCGGCGTGGTGCGCACGCTCGCCGCGCACGGCATCGTGCCCGATGTCATTGTCGGCACCTCGATCGGCGCGGTGGTCGGCGGCTGCTACGCCGCCCGCCAGATGGACGGGCTGGAAGAATGGGCGCGCAGCCTCAACGTCCGCAGCGTGCTCAGCTATCTCGATATCAGCCTGTCGGGCTCCGGACTGATTCGCGGCAACCATCTCGCCAAGCAGTTGGAAGAAGCGCTAACCGACCATCGCATCGACGACCTGCCGATCCGCTTTGCCGCGATTGCCACCGAATTCAATACCGGCCACGAAATCTGGCTCACGCGCGGCCGCCTCGCGGAGGCTTTGCGCGCTTCTTACGCCCTGCCTGGAATTTTTCCGCCGGTGCTGATCGGCGGGCGCTGGCTGGTGGACGGCGCCCTGGTTAATCCGGTGCCGGTGTCGGCGGCGCGCGCGCTCGGCGCCCGGATGGTGATCGCAGTCAATCTCAATTCCGATCTGTTCGGGCGCGGCACCATCATTGCCGATCACGGCTCCGATGCCAGCGACGACGAGGCCAACGGCGCGGCTAAGCCGAACGGCTTGCGCGGCATCTTCAGCGGCGATCGGCTGCTGCGCCGGCAATTCCTCGGGCGGCGCGGCCGCCCGGGCATTCCGACCGTGATGGTCGAAGCGTTCAACGTAATGCAGGACCGCATCACGCGCGCGCGGCTTGCCGGCGATCCTCCCGACGTGCTGATCAGCCCACGGCTAGGTGCGCTCGGCTGGTTCGATTTTCATCGCGCGGCCGAAGCAATCACCATCGGCGCCGAGGCAGCCGAAAAGGCCATCGACGCGGTGACCGAAGCGGTCACCGCGCTGTCGCAGCCCTACGGCGCCAATGGAGCGGCCAAATAGCCGGGCTTATGCCGTCCGGATATAATCCCGCATCGCCTCGGACTCCTGCTCGATCTCTCCGACGCGCTGCTTGACCACGTCACCGATCGACACCAGACCGATCAGCTCGCCCTTCGCCAACACCGGCATGTGACGGAATTTTCCTTCCGTCATCCGCTCCATGATGGTGGCGATGCTGTCGTCCTCGCCGCAGGTGGCGACGCCGCGCGTCATCACCTGGCCGACCGGCAGCGTGAGCGCGGCGGCACCCTGTTCGGAGATGGCGCGCACGATGTCGCGCTCCGACAATATGCCGGCGAGGCGCCCTCCTGCGCCGCGGATTACGACCGCACCGATGCGATGTGCGCCGAGCAGGCGCGCCGCCGCTTCGAGATCCGCCGTCGGCTCGATGCCGATAATGTCGCCGCCCAAAGCTCCCGAAACTTTGGCGGCCAAGATTGCTTTGACGTTCATGGCAGCCTCCTTGGACCGGGTTGCGGATTTGACACCCGCTCGTTTGAGTCCCGGGTTCTACCAAACGATCCTGCCGCTATGCTTGTTCCGTCAACAACAATCTCGGCGTGGCTGATGCCGCGCGATCACATTGCTTAACGCCGAACTGCAATCCTTATTGCGGCATTGCACCAATGTCGTTGGTATTCGGCTCTTCCGGTGCGGGATCGAACCAGGAAAATAAAAGCAACCCGGCGAGAAAGCCGCCGATATGCGCCTGCCAAGCGACCACCTGGCCCGATCCAATACCGGAAATCGGCAGCGGGCCCAGCCCGAACAGAATATTGATTCCGAACCACACCACGAGAAAAGCGAGCACGCGCGCATCGCGCAGCACGCCGCCGAGCGGGATCGCCGGTACGCGGTAATCGGTGGCGCTACCATCGCGGCGAAAGCTGAGCGGGCCGCCGCGCTGGAATGCAAACCGCATCGCCCCGGCCATGGTGCCGGAAATCGCCGCCGATGCGCCGATCACCGGTACCTGCTCACCGGCATGGGTGGCCAGATGCATGGCCGCGCCAGCCGCAGCAGTCGCCGCGAAGAATGCAAGAAACCGCAGCGGGCCGAGCCGCCGCGCCACCGCGCTGCCAAACGGCAGCAGCCACACCGCATTGACGCCGAAATGCGTCCAGTCAGCGTGGATCAGCGCATAGGTCACGAAGGTCCACAGTTCCGCTCCGAAGCCGCCAGGCAGCACGCCGCCAAGCACGATCGAAGTGTCATAGCGCGAGGGAATGAACGCGAAGGTGAGCAGAAATTCCACGTCCTGCTCGCTTGTGAGCACGTAGGTGCGCACGGCGTGAACGAGCGCCAGCACGGCAAGCACCGCGACGATGACCGGAGGAATGTTGAAGGGAGGTTCGCGCTTCACAAGGACCCAAAGGCTGCCGGGGCCCCTGGGTTACGCTGCTTGACCGGCTGACCGCAAGCATGGAGCGCAATAAAAAAGGAGGGCTTTCGCCCTCCTGTAAGCCGCGCTTTGCGGGGTCGTCGCGCCTTTCAAGGCGCTTGTCACATCCCCTCGCCTCCCGAGGCTTTTTCAGTCGGTGTGCCGGACGCTGGAGCTCATCGAAGCCGGCGCACGTGTTTCGATCGCCGCGACCATAAGCGAACATCAGCAAGCTGCCTATTCGTTTTAGGTCTTAACACTAATTCGCAAGGGCCGGCCGGCGGACATGTCCGCGGCACGGTGCCTGCTGCATCAGCGACGTCGCAGCGAAAAGCCGGCGCGAATGTCCCAGCGGGGGACAACGCGCGTCGGCGGCGTCTCGCGACGGAACAGGTGACGTCATGAAACATCAATCCACCCGGACGGTGTTTGATTATTGGAACAAGAAACGCGGAACCCGGCTCGCCCCTGCGCGCGACGATATCGACCCGACTGATATCCGCCATGCGCTCAGCGACACCTTCATGCTGGCGGCGGATTTTGCCGATCAGCTCCGGTTCCGGCTCGCCGGCACGCGCGTCTGCGCACTGTTCGGCCGCGAAATCAAAGGCGAGGCGTTTACGGAACTGTGGAGCGAGACCAGCCGCCGGTCGATTGACGAACTGCTCACCATCGTCACCGATGAGGCAACCGGTGCGGTTGCCGGGCTCACCGCACGCACCGAGGATGGCGACGAGGCCGATCTCGAGCTTCTCCTGCTGCCGCTCGGCCAAGTCGGGCAGGCCCGCATCCGCGCTATCGGCGTGCTGGCGCCGGCAATCCCGCCCTATTGGCTGGGAGCCAAGCCGGTGACCGAGCTGACACTCGGCACGCTGCGCCATACCGGGGCGAATGCCGACCTGGCCCTTGCGCCGCGACTCGTCCCTGCCGCGGCCGGCAGCCGGGTCCAGCACGGCTTTGTGGTCTACAATGGTGGGCGCGCAGCTCCGCCCGGCGAACGGGCCGGCTAACGCCCCGTTAACGATAGACTTTAGGGTCATGGTTTGGGGGAACATTCCCCAAAACCAGACCGATCATGGCCCTGCCGCTGTCTAAACCGAGATCGCTGCCGCTGTCGCAGGAGCGCCGACGCCATCAGCGCGTCAAGGTCAATTTGCTTGGACGCTACATGCTCGCCGACCGGCGCGAGTTTCCGTGCCAAGTGGTCAACATGTCGCCGGGCGGCATCGCCATTGTCGCGCCAGTCGCCGGCAATCCCGGCGAACGGGTAATTGCCTATGTCGACCATCTCGGCCGGCTCGAGGGCAAGATCGCGCGCATGCTCGATAGTGGTTTCGCCATGACGATCGAGGCGACCTTGCGCAAGCGCGACAAACTCGCCGCCCAGCTTACCTGGCTCGCCAACCGGCATATCCTCAATCTGCCGGAAGACCGCCGCCACGGCCGCTTTATCCCGCGCAAGGCAATGGCGCGGCTGATCCTGCCGAACGGCAGCAACGTCACCTGCCGCGTCATCGACCTATCGGAGTCGGGCGCCGCGATCGCCCTTTCGCCGGAACTGCGGCCGGTCGTCGGCAGCATGGTTACCGTCGGAAAGGCATCGGGCCGGGTGGTCCGTCATATCGAGGACGGATTTGCCATCGAATTCACCCGCCTACAACATGCCGACTTCATCGAAGAAAACGTCACCGGCGGATAACGTCAGCCGCCGGTAAACGCCGCGCGTAAAATTGCGCGCATCGAGGGCCGTGGTTTTGCGCCAACGCGGGCCCGGCGCGGGCACTCTCCCACCGATTTCTCAGAGCCTGGAACGGTAAACGCCGCGCGCGGAAACCCGCGCCGGCGCGGTTTTGCTGCGTTTCGGCGGTGAATGTATACAATTTTAGATAAATGGTATTCGATAAGATTTTAATCAAACACTATTCTAAGTTTTACAGTATTCGCCTCTTTCTTTAGTTTTGTTATCTTCAAAATGCCTTGCTGTACTTAGCGGCGATGCAAAAATTCTATGCGAATTGTGGTCCCAACAAGACGGCAAGGGGCCACAACGATGGGCGGGCGTTTCAAACGAGTTTCGACCGGCGGCTTGCTGGTCATTGCGGGCGTGTCGGCATTGCTCGTCTCGATCGGCAGTGCCGCCGCGGGTGAACGGCTGGCCTATGGCGGCCCCGTCAATCCGCACGAGCGCCCTGCTTATATGGCGGTCGGCGAAGCCACGCGCGCGCCGATCGGGTGGGTCGATTTTTGCGCCCGCTACAAACCCGAATGCCAGACCAAGTCGTCGGCGGCACGCGACGTAGTGCTCACGTCCCAGGCTTGGAACGACCTGATCAAGGTCAACGCCTGGGCCAACAACAACATCAAGCCGATCACCGACCTCGAGCATTGGGGCGTGGTTGAGCAATGGGATTATCCCGACGACGGCTACGGCGACTGCGAGGACTATGTGCTGCTCAAGCGACGCATGCTGATGCAGGCCGGCTGGCCGCGCGAAGCGCTGCTGATCACCGTGGTGCGCGACAAACGGGGCGACGGCCATGCCGTGCTTACCGTCAAGACCGATCGCGGCGAGTTCATTCTCGATAACCAGGAAGCGCAGATTTTTTCCTGGGACAAGACCGGCTACCGCTTCGTGAAGCGGCAGTCGCAATCCGATCCGAATGTCTGGGTTGCGCTCGGCGAACCGCAGCGCGCGCCCGCCACCGCCTCGGCTCGTTAAACAAGGTCAAAGAGGAATTCGCGCTCCCGGTCACGTCCCCACCCCTCCCCGTCCCCAGACCGGGTTCGCGAGCGGCCGGCCCTCCCCCAAGGGCCGGCCGCACCTGTCTGTAGGGGTGGCGCGGAACTCCCACCGCTTCGAACTTCACGTGAATGTCAACGCGTGGCCCGACTGCCGACGCTTTTGCACGCCTTGATCGGCGCCGGGAGCGGCGCATCGTGCGAGGGAGTGTCCGATGCAACAGCGAATTGACGTCACCAAGATAAGTCCCGCCGCCTATAAGGCCGTCGCCGCGCTGCAATCTTACGTCGATCAATCCGGTCTCGATGCGAAGCTGCGGGAATTGATCAAGATCCGCGCTTCGCAGATCAACGGCTGCGCCTTTTGCATCGCCATGCACACGCGCGACGCCCGAAAAATCGGCGAGACCGACGAACGCATGCATTTGCTCGACGCCTGGCGGGAAGCGCCAGTGTACACCGACAAGGAACGCGCGGCGCTTGCCTGGACCGAGGCGCTCACGCTGGTGTCGCAAACGCACGTACCCGACGACGTCTACGACATGGTGCGGCGGCAATTTTCGGAGAAGGAAATCGTCGACCTCACCGCAGCGGTGACGGTCATCAACACCTGGAACCGGATCGCGATCGCTTTCCGCGCGCCGCCGCAGGTAGAAGCCGCCCAAAAAGCCGCCTGACTTTATCCGATCCGCTTCAAGCCCTTGGCGTATTGCTGCGAGCGCCGCACGTAGATGTCGGCGCCATTGCGGATCATTTTCGCGGCCTTCTGGTCGAGCGTGCGGATCACACGCGCCGGCGCGCCGACGATCAATGAATTGTCGGGAAAGGTTTTGCCTTCGGTGACCACCGCGCCGGCGCCGACCAGCGAATTCTTGCCGATCTTGACGCCGTTGAGCATGATCGCGCCCATTCCGATGAGGCTATCGTCTCCAACGATGCAGCCGTGCAGGATGACGTTGTGGCCGATCACGCAATTGCTGCCGATCGTGAGCGGAAATCCCGGATCGGTATGCAGCGTGGCATTGTCCTGGATTTGCGAGCGTTCGCCGAGTTCGATCCACTCATTGTCACCGCGCAGCACGGCGCCGAACCAGACGCTTGCCGCGCGTTTGAGCCGCACGCGGCCGATCAGCGTTGCGGTCTCCGCGACCCAATATTCGCCCTCGCCGGGAAATTCCGGCGTCTGTCCGTCGAGCTCATAGATTGGCATCCGCGCCTCCTGATTAAGGCGACCATCGCAATGAATTTGCAGAATTGGAAGTTGTCAGTGCGTGATCCCGAAAAGTGGGTACCGGTTTTCGGAAAAGATCACGCGCAAGCTATGCGTGCAGGAAACCGCAGGCCTGCAACGTCGTCACCAGCACCAAGCCCGACATCAGGCTCCAGAAGCCGGCAATCAGCGTGGCCAGGAACACGAATTCGAAGCGGCGGCCTTCCTGTCGATAGCCGAGCAGCGTGTTGCGCATGATCAGAAACGGCGCCGCCAGCATCAGAACGGGCACTGCCGCGAAGGCCGACGGGCTGGGGCCGGTGCTGAGCATGCCGAAGCTCGGCGGACGGCTGGTCACGAGCTGGTAGGCCGAACTGCACAAGCCGGCCGCGGCAAAACCGAGCGCGAGGGCCAACACATTTTGCACGGATTCCGGCGTCATTTCGGCCTCAACGCAATACAGGAAGCCCTGTTTCGCAAAGCCGGCACGCCCGCGCCAGCCAATCCTTAACAAATGGTAAACGGGGAATCCGAGCAGACTTGGCCGCCGTGGCATAATCTCGCGCGATTCGAATTCAGGAAGCGGAATGGCCACCCTCTCCGACGCGTCCGCCAAAACGGCAAAGCCGCGGCATCCGCGCCGCGTTGGCCGCAGCCCGCTTGCCGCGCCGCTGGCGGTGTTCACCGCCGCCGCGTTGATTGCAGCCGCCTATGTGGCCTACGTGCTGTGGCCGCGGTGGCCGGACGCACCCATAACACTCAACGCACCGTTCATACCCGTCACCGTGGCCGGCGTTTACTTCAACATCGAGCCGGCGGCGATCCGCATGCCGGTGCAGCGCCGCCCGGGAACGCAGGCGCGCGTCGATCTCGCCTATCTCTGGCCGTCGCTGACGCCGCCCGATCCCGCGATCCGGCCGACTTTGGGCGCGCCGGCCGACCCCAACGCGCGGCTGTTCGTCACCATCGCTTCGGGCGATGGCACGCTGCCGCTGATCGAGCGCGTACAGACGATCTATCCGCGCTACCTCGTCGCCGAGCCGACCGCCGGGCCCGACGGCCTCACGCTGCGCGGCTTCCGCGACGGCACGCCCTACCAGGGCGAGGAGCTGGTGTTCGAGTTGCAGGCGCCGGAGCATTTCCTGGCGCGTTGCTCGCTGCTCGGCGTGGTCAACAGCGGCGAGTGCCTGCTCGAGCGGCGCATCGCCAATGCCGACATCACGCTGCGATTTCCGCGCGACTGGCTGAGCGATTGGAAAAGCGTCGCCGCCGGCATCGACAAATTGATGACGCGGCTACATCCGAACTAGTCGACCAGATCGACGTCCAAAATCGGCAGTTCGAAAATATAGGACTTGCGGCCTTTTTCAGTTTCGAGAAACAGCACGCCAAGGAATTCCTCGCCGATATAGACTTCCAGCGAATCCGTCTTCTTCGGCCGCACCACGACGCGGATATTTTCGTTGTCGAACTTGCGCCGCAGATAGGCATTGAGCGTCGGCACGGGCTGGATGCTGGGATCGTTGCCGACCTGGATGACCATGCGGAAATTATACGAGCGGTCACCGTCCTCGTCATCGAGCGTCAGTTCGCCGAGATCGTCCTCGCCGACGAAAACCTCGGCGAAATCGCCGGCCTTCGGCACCACGCGAATAAGCGCATTGCCGAACAGCTTCTTGAGGTAGGCGTCGAGTTTTCTGACTTCCGATACGTCCACCGGACCGCTCCCTATTGCATGCGACGACTAGTGCCCCGAACCCGAAGTTCGCACAATCGTGCCGCGAATCCGATTGCGAACTTCGGGTTCGGGGCACTGAGAAATCATAGAGTTGCTGGTGTCCCTTTGATTCCGAAGTTCGCATAAGAGTGTGCCGCGAGTGTTTGCGAACTTCGGGTTCGGGACCCTAGTTGCCCGATTGAACGAATCGGCGCAAGCGCCTCCATCAACCGTCGAGCATGATGCCATAAAGCATCTGATCCATCGTGCGCGAAGGCTCGGGGCAGCCGGCTTCGCCGACCACTCTGGCCGGCATGCCGGCGACCGTCTTGTTGTTGGGCACCGGCTTTGATGACAACCGATCCCGCGGCGATGCGCGCGCAATGGCCGACCTCGATATTGCCGAGGATTTTGGCGCCCGCGCCGATCATCACGCCGCGGCGGATTTTCGGGTGGCGGTCGCTCGATGCTCGTTGCCGGTACCGCCGAGCGTCACGTCGTGCAGGATCGAGACGTCGTCCTCGATCACGCCGTCTCGCCGGCGACGAGGCCGGTCGCATGGTCGAGGAAGATGCCGCGCCCGATCCGCGCGGCCGGATGGATGTCGCATTGGAACACCGACGAGGAGCGGCTTTGCAGATAGAGCGCGAAATCCTTGCGGCCCTTGCCCCACAGCCAATGCGCCAGGCGATGCGTCTGGATGGCGTGGAAGCCTTTGTAATAGAGCACCGGCTCGACGAAGCGGTTGGTCGCCGGGTCGCGGTCATAGGTCGCGACGATGTCGGCGCGGAACATATCGCCGATCGCCGGCGTGTCCTCGAGCGCATCCGCATAGGCCTGGCGGATCAATTCGCCGGAGACGTTCGGATGGTCGAGGCGCTCCGCGATGCGATGCACAACCACCTGCTCGAGCCGATCGTGGTGCAGCACCGAGGAATAGATGAAGGAGGAAAGCTCCGGCTCCTGGCGTACCACCGCTTCCGCCTCGCGCCGGATGCGCGTCCACACGGGGTCGACCTTGTCGAGGGCCCTTGCGGGCCGTGTTTGAAACTGAGCCATGATTAGGTTCTCCAGCGCCTCTTGAACTCTACATGGGTCTTTTATCACATTTTTCGAGAGGCCAAGAGGGGGGCGAAAAAGCCCTCGCGCATGGCTCATGCGCGTCGATTAAGGAAGTCGAGCACCGCCGTTTTGAACACTTTGTCGCCGACCGCCAGCATGTGGTCGCGCTTGGGAATGTCGAGCGCGCGCGCGCCCGGAATCAGCGCGGCTAATTCTTGCGGCGAGCCCGCAACCGTGTCTTCGTCCCGACCGCAACCAGCACGGGACGCCGGATACGGCCGACCTGCGTCGCGGCGACAGCGTCTGGCGCGAGCCGCGGATGCAGGCGGCGAGCGCCTTGAGGTCCGATTTGGTCTGCTCGGCGAAGGTGCGGAACATGCGGCCCTGCGGGTCGCTGACGTCGGCGAGCGAGCGCGCCTCCAGCGCCTCGGCGATCGACTCGGGCAGCCCACACCCTCGACCAGCCGTATGCCGAGCCCGCCGAGGACACGGAGCGCACGCGCGTGGGATGCGCCAGCGCCAGGAACGCCGCGATGCGCGCGCCCATCGAGTAGCCCATCACGTCGGCGCGCGCGAGGCCGAGGTGGTCGAGCAGCGCCACGCACGTCCTCGGCCATGACCGCGCTGTCGTAGCGCGCCGGATCGTAGAGCTTGGTCGAGGCGCCATGGCCGCGGTTGTCGAGCGCGATCGCGCGCCGGCCGGCGCCGCGTGAGCGTCGTCGACCCAGCCGGGCGCGACCCAGTTCACCTCCTTGGTCGGAGGCAAAGCCGTGCACCAGGACGATCGGCTCGCCCTCGCCTTCGTCGAGATAGGCGATCTCGACGTCGCCGTTCATGAAACTTGCCATGGCGGTGTTCTAAAGTTTGAAACGGACTTAAACAATCGCAATCCACGCGCCACTAGTGCCCCGCTTGCGGCAGGTGATGCTGGAACTTCAAATCGGCGGCACTAGGCATAAGCTGGCCGCCTCGCTATGGTGCGCGCAAATCGCAGCCCATCACGGCAGCACGAGGTCCCCATGGCGGAGCACGTCGTCCCGCATTTCCACAACGACCCGGGCGTGCCGGTGATCGAGATCGGCGCCAAGGAATTCATGTGCGTCGGCGCCCTGCCGCCACATGATCATCCACACGTGTTCCTCGACATGGGCGACAATGACGAGATCATCTGCCCGTATTGCTCGACGCTCTATCGTTTTGCACCCGCGCTCGATCCGCATGCGGCGCGGCCGCCGGAATGCGCCTTGCCGTTTACCGCGGCCACATAACACACCGGAGCTATAAGCCTTGGCGTCCGCGCGTCACGTCATCGTCGCCGGCGCCGGCATCGCGGGGCTGACGGCGGCGCTGGCGCTGGCGCGCGCCGGGTTGCGCACCACGGTGCTCGAACAAGCCGCGATGCTCGAAGAGACCGGCGCCGGCATCCAATTGTCGCCCAACGCCACCCGCGTGCTGATCGCGCTCGGCTTACGCGGGCGCCTGCAAGCCTCGGCAATGACGCCGCGGGCGATCCGCGTGATGGGAGGCGGCTCGGGGCGCGAGATCGTGCGCATTCCACTGGGCGAAAACGCCGAGCGCCGATACGGGGCACCGTACTGGACGATTCATCGCGGCGATTTGCAATCGGCGCTCGCAGCCGCCGCGCGCGCCACGCAGGATGTCGAGATCAAGCTCGACAGCCGCGTCGAGGCCTTCGCCACCCATGTCAACGGCATCACCGTGCAGGCGCGCCGCGACCGCACGTCGGTCGACGAACGCGGGATCGCGCTGATCGGCGCCGACGGTCTGTGGTCCAATGTGCGCGCGCAACTGCCGGGCCTGGGCCCGCCGAAATTCCGCCACCGCACCGCCTGGCGCACGCTGGTGCCGGCCAACGCGGTGCCGGAGGAATTCCGCGAACCGATGGTGCATCTGTGGGTCGGCCTCGACGCGCATCTTGTGCATTATCCGGTCAAATCTGGCCGCCAGATCAACATCGTCGCCATCGTGCACGACGAATGGAAAGAGGCCGGCTGGTCGGCCGCCGGCAACCATGCGGAAATCCTGCGCCATTTCGCGCGCTGGGCCTGGACCGAAAAAGCACGCGCGCTGATCGCGATCCCCGCGCGGTGGCAGAAGTGGGCGCTCTACGACCGCAAGACGCCGTTTAGCCGCGGCGTAGGCCCGGTGACATTGATCGGGGATGCCGCGCACCCGATGCTGCCGTTTCTCGCGCAGGGCGCCGGCATGGCAATCGAGGATGCCGCCGTGCTGGCCGATATGCTCGGCAAATATCTGGATGACCCGGCCGATGCCTTGCGCGCCTATGAGGGCGCCCGCTGGCACCGCACCGCCCTCGCCCAACTCCGGTCCCGGCGCCAGGGCCGCCTCTATGGGCTGAGCGGCCCGGAAGCGCTGGTCCGCAATCTCGCCATGCGTGCGATGGGCGGAGAAAAACTGCTCAGCCGCTACGACTGGCTCTATACTTGGCAACCGCCCGAACGTTTTGCGAGCTGACCGATGTTGTTTCCGTCCACTGTCGCCGGCAGCCTGCCGAAGCCGTCCTGGCTCGCCGAGCCCAACAAGCTGTGGCCGCAGTGGCGGCTGCAAGGCAGCGATCTCGCGCAAGGCAAGCTCGACGCCACGCTGCTGGCGGTGAAATGGCAGGAGGACGCCGGTATCGACATTGTCTGCGACGGCGAAATGTCGCGCCAGCATTTCGTGCACGGTTTCCTGGAATTCGTCGACGGTATCGATTTCGCCCACAAGGTCGAGATGGGCATCCGCGGCGACCGCTACAAAGCCATGGTGCCGGTGGTACGCGGCGAATTGACACTCAAGGGCCGCGTGCATCGGGCGGAGACGCGCCACGCCCGCGCCCACACCAATCGGCAATTGAAGGTCACGCTGCCCGGCCCGATGACGATATCCGACACCGTCTCCGACGCCCATTACGGGAACAAAATAAAGATGGCGATGGCCTTCGCCGACCTGCTCAACAAGGAGTCGCGCGCGCTCGAAGCCGACGGCGTCGACGTCATCCAGTTCGACGAGCCGGCCTTCAACGTGTTCATGGACGAGGTCCCTGGCTGGGGCGTCGACGCGCTGCACCGCGCCATCGACGGGCTCAAATGCACCACCGCCGTGCACATCTGCTATGGCTATGGCATCAAGGCCAATATCGACTGGAAGAATTCTCTGCCCGGCGAGTGGACGCAATACGAAAAGTTTTTTCCCGCGCTGGCCAAAAGCCGCATCGACCAGGTGTCGCTCGAATGCATCAATTCGCGCGTGCCGCTGAAGCTGCTGTCGCTGCTCGGCGGCAAGGACGTGCTGGTCGGCGTCATCGACGTGGCGAACGACACAGTCGAAACGCCGGCGCAGGTCGCGGGCGTCATCGGCGATGTTTTAAAATTCGTGCCGAAGGAACGCGTCGTCGCCTGCACCAATTGCGGCATGGCGCCGATGCGGCGTGACATCGCGCAAGCCAAGCTGATGGCCTTGGGCGCGGGAGCGAAGCTGGCAAGGGAGAGATTCGGCTAAGCGGCTGGTCGTCCCGGGCGCAGCGAGCGGGAAACGGTGCGCTGCAGAACCGGGACCCCGGTTGTTATCCTAAGCTGCGACCGGGGTTACAAAGTCCCAGCACTCCGCTGCGCTACGTGCTGCGCTCGCATCCGGGGGAACAGCAGTATGTTAACGCCCCGCCCTTCCCATCACGTCCATCAACTCGGCGACCTTGCGCCGCTGATCGGCCTTGTCGCCGCTCGAGATCGCGTGCGCGACGCAATGCGCGACGTGATCGCGCAGGATTTCCTCCTCGACCCGGCGCAGCGCGGCGCGCACCGCGCCGATCTGCGTCACGATGTCGATGCAGTAGCGCTCGTCCTCGACCATGCGCGCGAGCCCGCGCACCTGGCCCTCGATGCGATTGAGCCGTTTGCAACGTCGACGCCTTGCTGTTCTTCGCCATGCCGTCTATATACCCCCTAGGGGTATAAAGGGCAATACCATGAGCAGCAGCGCCGAGCCCACCCATCGCCATGACAACGCCGCCGATCCAGTCTGCGGCATGACGGTCGATCCCGCACACGGCCAAGCATCGCGCCGAACACCGGGGCCAGCCTATCATTTCTGCTCCGCCGGCTGCCGCACCAAGTTCGTCGCCGATCCCGAGAAATATCTCGGCGCCAAGGCGCAGCCGCCGAGCCGGTACCGGAGGGCGCGATCTACACCTGCCCGATGCATCCGCGAGATTCGGCAGATCGGCCCCGGCGCCTGCCCGATCTGCGGCATGGCGCTGGAGCCGGAGATGCCAGCGGCCGACGCCGGCCCCAATCCCGAACTCGCCGACATGACGCGCCGGTTCTGGATCGGCTTTGTGCTGGCGCTGCCGGTCATCGCCCTCGACATGGGCGGGCATTTCGCCGGCCGCACGATTGGTCGATCCGGCGCTGTCGAACTGGATTCAATTCGCCTTCGCCACGCCGGTCGTGCTGTGGGCGGGCTGGCCGTTTTTCGTGCGCGGCGCGCAATCGCTCGTCACCCGCAATCTCAACATGTTCACGCTGATCGCGATGGGCATCGGCGTCGCTTACGTCTACAGCGCTGGTCGCCACGTTCGCGCCCGGCATTTTCCCGAAGCGTTCCGGACGCACGGCGCGGTCGCGGTCTATTTCGAAGCCGCCAGCATGATCACCGTGCTGGTGCTGATCGGCCAGGTGCTGGAATTGCGCGCGCGCGCAGCACCTCGGGCGCGATCCGGGCGCTGCTCGATCTCGCGCCCAAGACCGCGCGCCGCGTCAAAGATGACGGCGGCGACGAAGAGGTCTCGCTCGAAGCCGTCAACGTCGGCGACGGATTGCGCGTGCATCCCGGCGACAAGGTGCCGGTCGACGGCACCGTGCTGGAGGGCCACTCCTCGCTCGATAAATCCATGGTGACCGGCAAATCCATGCCGGTGACGAAAGAGAAAGACGCGCGCGTGATCGGCGGCACCATCAACGGCTGCGGCAGCTTCGTCATGCGCGCCGACAAAGTCGGCCGCGACACCTTGCTGGCGCAAATCGTGCAGATGGTGGCGAGGCGCAGCGCAGCCGCGCGCCGATCCAGCGGCTCGCCGACCAGGTCGCCGCCTGGTTCGTGCCGGCGGTGATCGCGGTGGCGCTTTTGGCCTTCGCCGCCTGGGCGACCTTCGGGCCCGAGCCGCGCTTCGCCTACGGGCTGGTCGCGGCGGTGCGCGTGCTGATCATCGCCTGCCCCTGCGCGCTCGGGCTCGCCACGCCGATGTCGATCATGGTCGGCGTCGGCCGCGGCGCGCAGGCCGGCGTACTGATCAAGAACGCCGAAGCGATCGAGCGCATGGAAAAGGTCGACACGCTGGTGGTGGACAAGACCGGCACGCTGACCGAAGGCAAGCCGAAAGTGGTGGCGGTCGTCGCCCGTGCCCGGCTTCGACGAGACGCAGGTGCTGCGCCTTGCGGCGAGCGTCGAGCGCGGCAGCGAGCATCCTTTGGCCGCAGCGATTGTGAAAGCCGCCGCCGAGCGCAAGATCGAGATCGGTCCCGTGCGCGGTTTCGATCGCGCCGGCCGGCAAAGGCGTCGATCGGCATGATCGAAAGCAAGCGCGTCGCGCTTGGCAGCGCGAAATTTCTCGCAGAGTACTCAACATCGATATTGCGCCGCTTGCCCAGGAAGCCGAGCGTTTACGCCGGGACGGCGCCACCGCGATCTTCCTCGGCATCGACGGCAAACTGGCCGGCATCATTGCCATCGCCGACCCGATCAAGGCCACCACGCCGGAAGCTCTGAAGGCGCTCGCCGCCGGCGGCATCCGCGTGGTGATGCTGACCGGCGACAACCGCACCACCGCGCTCGCCGTCGCAAAGCGTCTCGGCATCACCGAGGTCGAAGCCGAAGTGCTGCCCGAGCAGAAGAGCGCCGTGATCGAGAAGTTGACGCGCGAGGGCCGCGTAGTCGCCATGGCCGGCGACGGCGTCAACGACGCGCCGGCGCTGGCCGCCGCGCAGAGTCGGCATTGCCATGGGCACCGGCTCGGATGTGGCGATCGAGAGCGCAGGCATCACACTGCTCAAGGGCGACCTCACCGGCATCGTCAAGGCGCGCGCGCTGTCGAAAGCGGTCATGCGCAACATCCGGCAGAACTTGTTTTTCGCCTTCATCTACAATGCCGTTGGCGTCCCCATCGCGGCCGGCGTGCTCTATCCCGCTTTCGGGCTGCTGCTGTCGCCGGTCATCGCCGCCGCGGCCATGGCGCTGTCGTCGGTCAGCGTGGTCGGCAACGCCTTGCGGCTGCGGCGGGCGGCATTGTAGACCGGCCCATGAATGCATCTTGCATCGCATCTTGCATCGCATCTTGCATCGCATCTTTTTCGCATCGTGTCTCGCCGCTTGGGCGGGTATCGCCCACGCCGCCGAATGGCGCGTGCAACGCGTCAACGTCCCCGCCCGCGTGAACGCGATCGAAACCGTCGCGGGGCAAGCGCAGGTCAACGCCGGCGGGCTTTGGTACAAAATCATGCTCGCCGGCGACACAATTTCGCTCGCCTTCATCGAAAGCCGGGCAAACCGGCGCTTCCGGACGGCGCCCTGCCCGGCGGTAAGGTCGCTATCGGCAAAGGCGATATTGCGCGCGCCTGGCTCGCCGAGCCGACCGGCCGCTACGGCCACGGCATTCTCGGCGACAAGATCGAAGCTGGCGGCCTGGTGATCGAAACTCGCGGCGGCAAGCGCCAGACCGTGCGGCTCGAGCAAGACGCCGTGTTCGAGGATCTCGAACCGCGGCTCGCCGATCTCGACGGCGACGGGCACGACGAAATTATCGTGGTGAAATCCTATCTCAAGCGCGGCTCCAGCCTGGCGGTGATCGCCGAGCGCCGCGGCAAATACGAAATCGTCGCCGAGACGCCGCCGCTGGGGGCGCCCCACCGCTGGCTCGACCCGGCCGGGACCGGCGATTTCACCGGCGATGGCAAGCGATCGATCGCGCTGGTGCGCCAGCCGCACGTAATCGGCTCGCTCGAATTGTGGAGTTGGCGCGGCGGCGCGTTGCGCAAGGCCGCGGAGCTTCCCGACATCGCCAATCACATCGCCGGCACGCGTGCGATCGACATGGCTGCCGCTGCCGATTTCGACGGCGACGGCGTTGCCGATATCGCCGCGCCCTCGCTTGATCGCGCGCGCCTGCGCATCGTCAGCTTCGCGCCGCGGCCACGCGAGATCGCGAGCGTGGCGCTGCCGGCCAAGGCCGTCACCAATCTAGGGCTGGTCGCGCAAGCCGCCGGACCGCCGGCCATCGCGGTTGGCCTCGCGGACGGATCGCTCGTCGTGATCCGGCAGTATTAGAATTTACGAGATCGAGCGCTAGTAAACCGCGAGATATTTCAGCAGCGACAAGACGCCGATAATGATGACGATAATGCGCGCGATCTGCTTCGCCCGGCCATCGATCGGCAGCATGTTGATCAAATAAAGCACCAGGATAACGACAAGAAACGTAACAAGAATGCTGATTAATAAGCTCATCTGCGCCCCCTTTTAATGCCGCCGGCGTGGCGCCTGCGGCTCGCGATAATAGCTCGACCCGGAGAAAAGTTCCACGCACTTGGCGGTGGTGGCGGTGGCGGTGGCGGTGCTAACGAACGGCGCTCGCCGGCCCGGCCGCATTGTCGCCGCCGGGAACGAAGCCGCATTTCTTTTCAGCGGCCGCGGTCCGCAAGTTCCGCATCTGCCCGCGCGTGGTGGCGTATTCGGTCCCGTAGGTGGTGTCGGCAATCATCTGCGCGCCGGCGCCGGTGCCGGCTTTCGCCATCAGCTGTTCCAGTTCCTTTTGGCGCGTCTCGACACCCTTCGCGGTGCGCGCGATGTCGTCGCAGCTGTAGAGCACGTAATTGCCCGGCGCGACCAGGAACGATGAAAGACTGTCGTCCGACATGGCGCAGCCGGCGAGCATGGCCGCGGCGAGCGCGAGGCAGCCGGATAAGGAAACGGACAAACGCCTGTGCATAGCCGACATGTTCAGCACGACAATAACGGCAAAAAGCTGGTGCGGACGCCCGGACTCGAACCGGGACGGGATTACTCCCAAGGGATTTTAAGTCCCTTGCGTCTACCATTCCGCCACGTCCGCGCGTGGGCTTAATCCCGCCGGCGCGCGGCGGGTGAGCCCACGCGTCGGCGGTTACGCTACTGCGCTAATAACTTGCTCCAGGCCGCATCCCAGTCCTTGCCGCTGGCGTCCACCACGCGGCCGTCATGCTCGAAGAACTTATTCGGGATCTGGAACATGGCGATGAACATGCCGCCCTTCGGGCTCCAGGCGGTGTGCCGGCTGCCGGCCGGCCGCCAGACGAATTCGCCGGCGCCGACTTCGATGCCGGCGTCGGGGCCTTCCTTGTCGACCAGCGAGCCTTCCAGCACGTAAGTCTGCTCGATCAAGACGTGCTCGTGATCCGGCAGCACCGCGCCCGGCTCCATCCGCATCAGCATGGTCGCAAGCCCGCTCTTGGGATCGAACAGCAGCGTCTTCATTTCGCAGCCGGGGAACCGCATCTTCTGCCACGGCATGTCCTGCGGGCGCAGATGATGTGAGCGCAAATCATCAACCGGCTTGGCGCCCTCGGTATTCGGCTTGACGTTCATAGGTTTTCTCCCGGCCTACCGCGTGATCGTTAGCAACGGTACACCGAAACGACTTTTTTGTCTGCGCATGATCTTTTCCGACTTCCTTCGCCCGCCGATCCAGCCTTCGCAGCCGAAGCGGCTGCTTCGGCGGAATAGCCAGCGGGCTTCGCGAAGGCGGGAAACCGGTTCCCATCCTGCTTCAAGTCCGGGACATGCTTTTCGGGAGCGTGCGCTAATTGGCCAATTTAATGTTGGCCTTCTCCACGATCATGCCGAACTTCTTGGTCTCCGACGCCACGAAATTCTTGTACTCGGCCGCCGTCATCAGCCGCGGCACGATCCCCTGCGGGATCAGCTTGCCGGAAATCGAGGGGTCTTTGAGGGCGGTGTTCACGATCCCATTGAGCCGGTCGACGATTAGCTGCGGCGTGCCGCCGGTCGCGAACATGCCGAACCAATTGAGCAGTTCGTAGCCGGCAAGTCCTGGCGCGCCTTCGCTTAGCGGCGCGACATCCGGCAATTGCGGCATACGGTCCTTCGACGTGACGGCGACCGCGCGGATCTTGCCGGAATTGATCAGCGGCAGAGCTGCCGCCAGGCTGGTGAAGCTCATGGTGACGGCCCCGGTCGCAACGTCCGTCACCGCCGGCGCCGCCCCGCGGTACGGCACGTGCAACACATTGGTGCCGGCCATCATGTTCATCAACTCACCGGCTAGCTGTTGTGGATTGCCGACGCCGGAGGAGGAGAACGAAAGTTTGCCGGCATTCGCCTTGGCGTAAGCGATCAACTCCTTCGGATTGTGCACGGGCGTCGCTTCGGCCACGACCACGACGCAGGGCACGATACCGATCAGCGCAATTGGCGTGAGCTCGCGGCGTGGATCGTAGGTCATCTTGTCCTTGTACAGATGCGGGCTGATGGCGATCTCTCCCGAGGTCGCCATCAGCAGCGTATGGCCGTCAGGTGTCGCCTTGGCGACCGTGTTGGCGGCAAGCATGCCCGCCGCGCCCGTGCGGTTCTCGACGATCACCGTCTGGCCGAGGGCGGCCTTGAGCGGTTCGGACACGAGGCGCGCCGAGATGTCGATGCCACCGCCTGGCGGAAAGCCGGCGATGATGCGGATGGTCTGAGTCGGATAGGACTGCGCCAGCGCCGGCCCGGCCAGGACTGAAGCACTCGCGCTGGCGAGGAATGTGCGTCGGCTCAGCATGTCGTCCTCCCAGCTTTTTTGTCTCAGTCGCCGCCCTCGCGGATCGGCGGCTAGAAGGCAAGCCCGGTGTCCCAGGGAAAATAAATCCAGGTATCCTGCGACACTTCGGTGATGAAGGTGTCGATCAGCGGCCGCCCCATCGGCTTGGCATAGACGGTTGCGAAATGCGCGCCCGGCAGCAGGTCGCGCACCACGCGCGCGGTGTTGCCGGTGTCGACGAGGTCGTCGACGATCAGCACGCCCTTGCCCTGCCCGCGCATCGCGGCCACCTCGGGCGCGACGCCTTTAAGCACTTTCAGCTCGCCCTGATTCTGGTAGTTCTGGTAGCTCACCACGCATACGGTCTCGATGATCCGCACGTTCAATTCGCGCGCCACGATCGCCGCCGGCACCAGCCCGCCGCGGGTGATGGCGACGACGGCCTCGAACGGGCCGGCCTCGTGCAGCCGCCAGGCCAGCGCGCGCGAGTCGCGGTGGAACTGGTCCCAGGAGACGGGAAAGATTTTTTCCGGGCGCGGCGGACCGTCGGGTTGCGGTTTCGGCCATGCGGTATCCGTCAGCGCGCTGCCGGCCGCAGTTGCGATTTACTTTCGTCAGCATGTCTTCGACCGCGGCTTTTGCCGACGCGCAGCTTCGCGGAGTCGCGCGAGCGCACCACGATATTGGTGTTGGGGCCGAGCTTCTCGTCGAAGAACGGATAACTGCCGATAATGGCGTCGGGGTTGGCCTTGGCGATGGCGCCCAGTTCGGTGCCGACATCGCCTTCCTTGGCGTCGGCGCGGATGGATTCCGACAGCAGCTTGGCGCCGGTTTTGAGTTTCGGCGCCACTTCGTCCACCATCGCCTGCATGATCGCCGGCACGCCCGCCATCACGATCACATTGCCGATCCAGAAGCCGGGCGCGCCCGAGACTTTGTTTGCACCAGCGCGGCGCCTTGCGGGATGCGCGCCATGCGCATGCGCGCCTCGTTGAGTTCGCCGCCGATCTTGGCCATGCGCTCTTTCAGGATCGCAACCGCTTGCGGGTGGTAATCGATGCGAAACACCGAACGCCTTGGCGACGCATTCGGCGGTGATGTCGTCGTGGGTCGGCCCGATGCCGCCGGTGGTGAACAAATAGGTGTAGCGCGCGCGCAGCGCATTGACCGCCTCGACGATCGCGGCCTCGTCGTCGGAGATCACGCGCACTTCCTTGAGGTCGATGCCGATGGCGGTCAAATAGTCGGCGATGAAGCCGATATTCTTGTCCTTGGTGCGGCCCGACAGGATCTCGTCGCCGATGACAAGCACCGCCGCGGTCACGATCTCGGGATTTGCGCTCATGGCGGTCAAGGATTCCTTTTAAGCCCGGCCGAAGACCTAGCGTGGCCCCGCCAGCCGCTCAAGTTGGGGCTTGCCCCTGCGCCGCCAGGGACCCTCGCGCCCGCTGCGCTCGCCCATTATTTAGGCAGGAGCGCGCCGTCTAGACCAGCGCAAAGGCCCGCTTTTCCGGGGTTTTTCTTGGCCTGAAGCTTGCAGTTTAATGGTCCGGGAACGGTCGCCCGCGTCCCGAGAGGGAAAGGGCACTATAAGTTGCCCTTCCGCACGTTTCTCGTGCGTGGCCGCGCTGGGGGTCCGAGATGGTTGCCGCCTTCGATGAGATGAAGGGCCATGACGGGGCGTGCGCCCGGCCTATGGCGAATTGTCGCGCTGGCTCGAGGAAGTGCCGGCCAACGTGCTCGACTATCGCCGGCGCGAGGCCGAGCTGCTGTTCCGCCGCATCGGCATCACCTTCGCAGTCTACGGCGAAGCCGACGCGCAGGAGCGGCTGATTCCCTTCGACGTCATCCCGCGCATCATGTCGGGCGCCGAATGGCGGCTTCTGGAAAAGGGCCTGACCCAGCGCGTCAAGGCGCTCAATCTGTTCATCAAGGACATCTACGGCGCCCGCGACATTTTGCGCGCCGGCGTGGTGCCGGACGACCTCGTGTTCCGCAATCCGGCATTCCGTCCCGAGATGAGCGGCCAGCGCGTGCCGCACGACATCTACATCCACGTCGCCGGCATCGACATCGTGCGCGTCGACGCCGACGACCTTCTACGTGCTCGAGGACAACGCCCGCACGCCTTCCGGCGTCTCCTACATGCTGGAGAACCGCGAGATCATGATGCGGCTGTTCCCGGAATTGTTCGCGCGCCACCGCATCGCGCCGGTGGAGAATTATCCGGACGTCTTGCTCGCCACGCTCAAATCGGTGGCGCCGTCGCCCGCCGCGCGCGACCCGACGGTGGTGCTGCTCACGCCCGGCGTCTACAACTCGGCCTATTACGAGCATTCGTTCCTGGCCGACAAGCTCGGCGTCGAGCTGGTCGAAGGCCGCGACCTGTTCGTCAAGGACGAGATCGTCTACATGCGCACCACGCAAGGGCCGCAGCCGGGTCGACGTGATCTACCGGCGCATCGACGACGACTTCATCGATCCGCTCACCTTCCGCCCCGACTGCGGCGCTCGGCGTCGCCGGGCTGATGTCGGCCTATCAGGCCGGCAACGTGACGCTGGCCAATGCGGTCGGCACCGGCATCGCCGACGACAAGGCGGTCTACAGCTACATGCCGGCGATCGTGAAGTTCTATCTCGGCGAGGAGCCGCTGCTGAAAAACGTGCCGACCTGGCGTTGCCGCGAGGCGGAGCACCTCGCTTACGTGCTCGAGCATCTGCACGAACTGGTGGTCAAGGAAGTGCACGGCTCCGGCGGCTACGGCATGCTGATCGGGCCGACCGCCAGCAAGATCGCGATCGAGCAGTTCCGCGCCAAGCTCAAGACGACGCCGAAAAACTTCATCGCCCAGCCGACGCTGGCGCTTTCCACCTGCCCGACCTGCGTGCAGCAGGGCGTGGCGCCGCGCCACGTCGATCTGCGGCCGTTCGTGCTCACCGGCCGCGACCGCACCCGCATCGTGCCCGGCGGCCTCACGCGCGTCGCGCTCAAGGAAGGCTCGCTGGTGGTCAATTCCAGCCAAGGCGGCGGCACCAAAGACACCTGGGTGCTGGACGGATGAGTGGGATGCTCATGATGCGCCGCGAACTCCTCTTCACCTCCCCCGCTTGCGGGGGAGGTCGCCGACCGAAGGCCGGCGGGAGGGGGAATTTCGCTACGGTCGCGCGAGACCATGTCCCCTCCCCAACCCTCCCCCGCGAGCGGGAGGGAGTAGCAAGATGCTCTCGCGCACCGCCGATAACCTTTATTGGCTTTCGCGCTATGTCGAGCGCGCGGAGTATCTCGCGCGCATTCTCGACGCTACCCAGCGGTTGACGGCGTTGCCGCTCGCCTATGTCGGCACCAGCAACGAATGGGAATCCGCGGTCGCCACCGCCGGCTGCGCCACCGCCTTCTTCAAACAATATGACGAGGCCAACGAGGAAAACGTCACGGATTTTCTCGCCTTCTCCACCGCCAATTCCTCGTCAATCCGCAATTGCTTCGAGCAGGCGCGCAGAACGCGCGCGCGGTGCGCACCGCGCTCACCACGGAAATGTGGGACGCCATCAACGGCACCTGGCTCGAGCTCAAGCGCTACGGCAACGGGCCGGCATCGCGCGAGGAATTCTCCCGCTTCCTGCGGTGGGTGCAGGAGATCCTCGCTGCGTTACGACGGCTCGGCCTACCGCACCATGTTGCGCAACGACGCCTACTGGTTTTCGCGCCTCGGCGTGTATCCTTGAGCGCGCCGACAACACCGCGCGCATTCTCGACGTCAAATATCATCTGCTGCTGCCCGACAACGAGCGCGTCGGCGGCCCGCTCGATTATTTCCAGTGGTCGTCGATCCTGCGCTCGGTCTCGGCGCTCACCGCCTATCATTGGGTCTACCGCGAAAGCCTCAAGCCCTGGCTGGTGGCCGATCTGCTGATCCTCAACGAGCAGATGCCGCGTTCGCTGGCGAGCTGTTACGTCAGTCTGGTCGAGCACCTCGACAACATCGCCGGCGCCTATGGCCGCCAGGGCCCGGCCCAGCGCCAGGCCCGCGGCATCCGCGCCCGGCTGCAAAACAGCAAGATGGACGGCATTTTCCAGCGCGGGCTGCACGAGTTTATCGGCGAATTCATCACCGAAAATAATGACCTGGGCGCCGCCATCACCCAGCAATTTTTGATATGAGCCCATGCTAGGCCGCGTCCAAATAAATCAAATTCGCAAGCAACGAAATCGGTCGCGTCGTGCCTGTATCTTCGATGCGAAAACGTCTGTAGAGTGCGTGTACACGCTCCGGCGGACCCGCAACGCGACAAAGTTTGCACATATAAATCAAGGGAGGCGGGCTTGCTTAGAATAATAATTCTGCTTGTGTTGGGTGCAGCGGTGCCGCCCTCGATTGCTCTCGCGGCAGATGTTGTACCAACGCAAACTGCCGCGTTTGTCGCTTATTGCAAAAGCAACAATAAGGGCTGTGCCGAGAGGATTCTTGAAGTAAATTTCGCGCTGATGGTCTCCAGTCCTATGAATCATGAAATGTGTATGCCAAAAGAAATAGACGTCGCGAATGCTGTGCCGCCTAAAGTGCTGCAGTGGCTTACTGCTCGTGCCGAGGCCGCGGATAAACCGACGAACGCCGGAATTCAAATGGCTCTTAGCCGATTGTTTCCTTGCAAGCGTTAGGGTGTAAGGCGGGTATTGCTTTAATAGTGCGATGGCAAGTTTGAAGTCGCCTATTGGCACATAACAGACATGCGAATTGCGGCGTTTGATGTCTGTTTTCGGGAGGGCAGCGGACGTGACCTCATTGAATTTTTATGAGTACACGCCCTAGAACGTCACCGTTAATGCCGGCTCCGTAAAAACTCATGCGCATTCGCATCTCCCACGCGACGGTCTACCGCTACGACACGCCGCCCACTGGCGTGATCCAGATGCTGCGCCTCACCCCGCGCAATCACGAAGGACAATACGTCGTCGCCTGGCGCGTCGATCTGTCGGAGGATTGTCTGCTGCACCAGCACGAGGATGCCTTCGGCAATATCAGTCATTCCTTCACCGCCGAGGGGCCGTTTCGCGAATTGTCGGTCTCGGTCGAAGGCGAAGTCGATACCAGCGACACCAAAAGCGTGGTCGGCGGCGCGGTCGAGCGTTTCCCGCCCAGCCTGTTCCTGCGCGAAACCGCGCTGACGCAGCCCGACGCCGCCATCATCGACTTCGCCGACGGCGCGCGCGCGGCCGCCGGCAGCGATCGGCTGACGCTGCTGCACGGCCTGATGACGGCGCTCAATCGCGAGATGAAATTCGACACCGACCCGACGCACGCCGCGACCACGGCGGCGGAAGCCTTCGCATTGCGCCGCGGCGTCTGCCAGGACCTTACCCACATCTTCATCGCGGCGGCGCGCCAACTCGGCATCCCGGCGCGCTATGTCGGCGGGCACTTCTACCGCATCGACGGCGTCACCGCGCAGGACGCCGGCCACGCCTGGGCGGAAGTCTTTGTCGAGAACCTCGGCTGGGTCGGCTTCGATCCCACCAACGGGATCGGCATCACCGAGGCTCATGTGCGGGTCGCGATCGGTCTGGATTACCTCGGCGCCGCCCCGGTGCGCGGGACGCGCTACGGCGGCGGCGGCGAAACCCTCAAAGTGGCGGTGCATGTCGATCAGGCGCACCAGCAAGCACAGAATTGATATGACATTGCCGGACATGGGTCCGCGTAGTTATAACCCTGCGGCCGGGTCGCGGAAAAAGAAATCGGACCACATGACATATTGCTGCGGAATTCTGGTGCGTGACGGTTTGGTGATGATCGCGGACACCCGCACCAATGCCGGCCTCGACAACATCTCCACCTTCCGCAAATTGCACGTCTATACCGAGCCCGGCGAACGCATCATGGCGATCGCCTCCTCCGGCAATCTGTCATTGAGCCAGACGGTGCGGGCAACCCTCACCGAGGGCGTCGATAATCCGGAAACCGGCGAGCGCGAAACCTTGATGAATTCGCCGACCATGTTCCAAGCCGCGCAGCGCATCGGCCGCGCCATGCGCCGATCCAGACCATGGAGGGCAAGGCGCTGGAGGCGGCCGAGGTCGAGCACGACGTCGCTTTTTTATTCGGCGGCCAGATCAAGGGCGGGCCGCTGCGCCTCTACATGATCTATTCGGCGGGCAATTTCATCGAATGCACCACCGACACGCCCTATTTGCAGATCGGCGAGCACAAATACGGCAAGCCGGTACTCGACCGCGCCATCGGCTTTGACACCGATCTTTACGATGCGCTCAAGATTGGATTGATCTCGATGGATTCCACGATGCGCTCCAATCTCGGGGTCGGGCTGCCGATCGACATCCTGGTGGCGCGCCGTGACACCTGCAACTCTGAAGTGAACTACCGCATCGAGCCGGGCGAGCCCTATTTCCAGGACCTGCGCGAACGCTGGTCCGCCGCGCTGCGCGCCGCCCATATCGCCATCCCGCGCCCGCCCTACCGCAGCGCGGGCTGAAAGTTCCCATTTCGGCTTTTTACCTTCGGTTAACAGAACCGCGCGAATTGCGGCATCCGACGGCTTTCAGCCCGCCGAAACGCCAAAAACGAAAGCGAAAAGCAAGCTTTCCTGGGTAGGCTCCACCCCGAAAAACCTAATCGGTAGGACACTTTAAGAGGCTCTCCTTGCCGGCTGTCGCTCGACCGCGCGCATCCGACGAAAAATACACGAGTTGGGATCGCGCGCGTTTGAGCGTGGTGGTCCCGATTGGCGTCATCGTGGCCGTGGCCATCGTCTGCATCGTCGTCGCCGTGCTCTCCTCCGCCCAGCGCGCCGACGAAGTCGCCATCCAGCAAGAAAAGCAACTGTTCTCCCGCGCGCTGAGCAATTACGGCGAACGCGTGCTGCGCGAAGTCAAGAGTGTCGCCGCCTCGCAAGCCGGCGGTCGATAATCTGCCGCGTTGCATATGATCCGGCCTGGGCACGCCAGCGCGTAGGACAATGGCTGAAGACAAATTTCGCTCATAATTATGTTTTCGTCTTCGACGGCAGCGACCATCCGGTCTACGCGCAGCTCGGCCGCATCGGCGCAGCGGAGCCTTCGTGGACCGCGACCGCGATGCCCGAGCTGATGTCGGTGCTCGACTATATGCCGCGGGCGCGATTTGGCATTGACTGGCGCGCTTACGCTTGCTCCCACGGATCCGACGGAAACCGGCGCGCATCCGCAGATCTCTGTGATCCGCGACGTGGCGGGACGGCCGGCGGTCATTGCCGCCGTCGCGGTCGGGCCGGCTCGGCGCCTGCAACGGCCGCGATCGAGGCCGCGCCGATCGTGATGTCGGTTAAGTTCATCGGCAGCGAAGCGCTGGCGGGAATCGCCGCACAATTGCATCTTGCCCATCTGCGCCGGCTTGGCGACGAGTCGCCGCCGCCCACGGATCTGATTTACGACCTGGACGGACCGCAGGGCAAGCAAATCGCGCGTTTCGCCTGGACGCCGAAGCAGCCCGGCGCGGAGATCGTCAGCAGCGTCATCCCCTTCATCGCCGTCGCGCTTGCCGGCTTTACGCTGCTCGCCGCTTTCGTGTTGCGCTACATGCGTCGCACCGCGGCGGCCATTGCCGCCGGTGAATCGCGGCTGCGCCATCTCGCCATGCACGATCCGCTCTGCGGCCTGCCCAACCGCATCTTCTTCGGCGAACGGCTGGAGGCGGTGATCGAGGAGGTGCGCGCCGGCTCGGCGCCGGCCGCGGTGTTCTATATCGACCTCGACCATTTCAAGGACGTCAATGACACGCTCGGCCATCCGGTCGGCGACGAGCTGATCCGCAACGTCACACTGCGGCTGTCGCATGCGCTGCGCGGCGACGACCTGGTGGCGCGGCTCGGCGGCGACGAGTTCGCGGTGATTTCCTCGGTCGGCGACGACAGCGCCAGGATGACGGCGGTCGCCCAGCGCATCATCGCCGCGATCTGCGCGCCCTACGTGATCAGCCGGCAGAACATCGTGATCGGCGCTTCCATCGGCATCGCCATTGTCGACCGCAAAAGCGGCGGCGCCGCCGATATCATGCGCTATGCCGACATGGCGCTCTACCGCGCCAAAAACGAAGGCCGCAACCGCGCCTGCATCTACGACGCCGCGATGGATGCGGATCTCTCCAACCGCAAGCTCCTGGAAGGCGACCTGCGGGAGGCGATCGAGAACAATCAATTGAGGCTGTTGTATCAGCCGATCGTCAACAAGAGCGGCGAGACCGTGGTCGGCGTCGAAGCGCTCTGCCGCTGGACGCACCCGACGCGGGGCGAAATTCCGCCGACCGAATTCATCGCCGTCGCCGAGCACAGCGGATTGATCATCGAGCTCGGCGCCTGGGTGATGCGCCGCGCTTGTCTCGACGGCAAGGACTGGCCCGGCCTCACCGTCTCGGTCAACGTGTCGCCGCTGCAATTCCGCCGCGCCGATTTCTTCGACACCGTGCAGAATACCTTGAGCGAAACCGCGTTCGATCCCGCCCGGCTGGAGATCGAACTCACCGAAAGCGTGCTGCTTGGCAACGTGGACACCGCGGAAGCCGGCATGTTGCGCCTGCGCGCGCTCGGCGTGCGGCTGGCGCTCGACGATTTCGGCACCGGTTATTCGAGCCTGCTTTATCTGCGCCGCCTGCCGTTCGACAAGCTCAAGATCGACCGCAGCTTCGTGTTGAGCATCGAAAAGGCCGCCGACGCCGCGGCGATCGTGCACGCGGTGGTGAGCCTCGGGCGCGGCCTCGGCATGAAGGTGACGGCGGAAGGCGTGGAAACCGCCGACCAGCACCTGTTCTTGCGCGCGGCCGGCGTCCATTTCATGCAAGGCTACCGGTTCGGCAAGGCGGTGACCGCAGCCGAAATCACCGCCCGGCTGCAATCGCCTGACACCTTCAAGCCGATCGACATGCCGCAGGCCCTCGCCGGCTAAGTCTGCCGCTCCCCCTGCGCAACCGCCGCGGCCCGCGCCCATAGCTGGCGCGCGCGCTTTTATGTTATGGCGGTCGCGATCAATATGGCGTCAGGGAGAACATCCGATGAGTGCGTCCGCGAAAATCGCGCTGGTGACCGGCGCCGGAACCGGGGTCGGCCGGGCGGTGGCCATTGCCTTGGCCAAAGCCGGCTACAGTCTGGTGCTCGCCGGCCGGCGCAAGGAGATGCTCGACAAGGTGTCGGCCGAGATCAACGCGGTCGGCGCGCAGGCGCTGGCCGTGCCGACCGACGTGTCCAAACGCAAGTCGATCCTGGCGCTGTTCGCCGCCGTGAAATCGAGCTTCGGCCGGCTCGACGTCCTGTTCAACAATGCCGGCATCGGCGCGCCGCCCGGTGCCGCTCGAGGACCTGCCCTTCGAGACCTGGCAGAACGTCGTCGGCGACCAATTTCACCGGCATGTTCCTGTGCACGCAGGAAGCCATCAAGATCATGAAGGACCAGAAGCCGCGCGGCGGCCGCATCATCAACAACGGCTCGATTTCGGCGCACGCGCCGCGGCCGTTTTCGGTCGCCTATACCGTCGACCAAGCACGCGGTCACCGGCCTGACCAAATCGACCTCGCTCGACTGCCGGCAATACGACATCTGCTGCGGCCAGGTCGACATCGGCAACGCGATCACGCCGCTCACCGAGCGCATGGCGACCGGCGACGGCGTGCTGCAGCCCAACGGCAGCAAGATGATCGAGCCGCGCATGGACGGCCGAGCATGTCGGCAACGCGCCGTGGTCTACATGGCGAGCCTGCCGCTCGACGCCAACGTGCTGTTCATGACCGTGATGGCGAACAAGATGCCGTTCGTCGGGCGCGGCTGAGCGCGCCTGACGTGCTCGAACATTGGCACGAATTCTATGTTCTCGTCGGCACTGCCGCGCGCGACGCTGCGTCGCGCTGCTGTTTGTCGCCGTCTCGCTCGGCGCCGGCTTTCTCACCGACGAGCGCGGAAGCGACCCGCGCTTTTTACAGTCCGGTGGTGGTCCATTTCGCCGCCGTGTTTCTTTATCTCCGCGGTCGGCCTGTTCCCTGCGCACGAGCCGGCCCTGTTCGCGGCGCTGGTCGGCTGTTGCGCAGCAATCGGCGGGGTGGTTTCGATCTTCACGACCGTCGCGCTTCTGCGTCACGGCTGGACCAAATACGTCGAGGATCATCTGGCCTATGGCCTGCTGCCGGTGATCTCTTACGGCGCGCTGCTGGTCGCAGCGGCATGATCCTGACACATCACGAAGATGCCTTGCTCGTGCTGGCGGTCGCGCTGCTGCTGCTGTTGATCGTCAACATCCGCAATGCATGGGATTTGACGCTGTCGATGGTTCGCCATCAGACCGAACGCGAGCGTAAATGATGTCGTCGGCGCCAGCCGGCAATTCATCCTATTACTTACCGTAACCTTGCTGCCGGCCTTCACCTTGCTTAAAGTCTTCACATCGCCGAGCGCCTTGGCGAAGACATTGCACGGGCTCGCCAGCCGCGTTTCGTCGCCTTTGGAGATCGGCGTGCGGCCGAAGCCGATGGCGATGGCCGGCCCTTCCGGCCAATAGGCGATCTCGCCTGGCACGATCACCGTGCGCGCATCCGGCTCGCGCTTAACGTTCACCGGCACGTCGAAATAGACTTCCTCACCCCAGGTGAGCACCGAGGATGAGAGCGGCAACGCCGCCGCGATCGCCTTGGCGGTCGGCGTATCGAGCAGCTCGGCGTCGAGCGTCAGCACGCCGAAATCGAAGCGAATGTGGGCCATGCGTGTAACTCCTATGACTTAACCACCGCCGTGCGGTCGCGCGTGATGCTCCATACGGCGATGCCCAGCGCCACGAAGGCGACCCCGGCAAAGCCAATGGCGTGCACATAACCTAACGCAAAAAGAAGGCCGCCGAGCGCCGAGCCGGCCGCCTGCCCGGTATAAAGCACCGATGTGTTGAGCGCGACCGAGGTGCTGGACAAGTCCGGTTCCGCCGCCACCAGCCGCGCCTGCTGCATCGAATTGGTGGCGGCAAAGCCGAGCCCCCAGAATCCGATGCCGATGCCCATCACCGGCAAATAACCGGCGCCGAGCGCCCACAGCAGCATGCCCGTGAACGTGCTGCCTAGAAAAATCACCGAGGTGATCCAGCCGCCCAGCTTCGACACGATGCGCGTGGCAATGACATTGCCGGCAAATCCGGCGACGCCATAGAGCGCAAACATCGTCCCCACCATCTCGTGGCCGGCGCCGGTCAGCTTTTGCAACAGCGGCGACAAATAGATGAACACCGTGAACTGCCCGGACGTCTGCAAAAGCGTTATCAGCAACAAAAGCAGAATTTTTCGATGCCGCGCGATGATGCCGAAACTCGCCAGCGACAGCGGCGGACCGCGCAAACCGCCGGGCAGTGTCAAGGCCAGCAGCAGGCACGGCACCAAAGCGGTGAGCGCCGCGCCGGCAAAGGCCGCGCGCCATCCGCCATAGGCCGCGATGAAGGTGATCAGCGGCAGGCCGCCGGCAACCGCCAGCGACCAGCCGAGGAACACGAAGGCGATGCAGCCCGAGCGCTCGCCCGCCGGCACCAGCATCGCGACCGTGCTGGCGGCTTGCGGGGTATAGACCGCGGCGACCGTAAGCATCGCCAGCCGCAGCGCCAATACTGTCGCGTAATTCGGCGCAAAGGCCGAGGCCGCCTGCCCCACGACCAGAACCGCCAGCGTGCCGGCGAGCAACAGCCGGCGTTCGATCCGCGTCGTCAGCCAGGCAACGATCGGCGAGCCAAAGCAGACAATGACCGCGCCATAGGTCACCAGCAAACCGGTGTCGCGAATGCCGACGCCAAGGCCGTCGGCCAAGATCGTCAGCATTCCGGCCGGCGCCAGAATCGAAAGGCCCGTGGCGAAATTGCCGAGCATCAAGGGAATTCGCGGGTGAAGCCGCTTCACGAAGATCGTTTCGCTTGAAGGAACATTGGCCGGCTTACGTAAGACAAACGCCGCGCTTGCGCCATGCCGAACGCCGGCAAACATTTGAATGGCCGGCACGACGGTTATTGATGAACGGCCGCGCCGAAAACTTATCCCCGCCCGCCCAAGACGGCTTTGACGGCCCGTGACTTTATTCCCGTACTGGATTATATTCCTATGTATCTTGCCCGTGACTGAGGGGTGTCTGATCAGCGTCTCCAGACCAGGCGGGGAGCGGTGGCCGGGGAATGAGGTGGCAGCGGAGATGCGCTGCACACTGCCCGGCGGTCCAAGCCGCTTCGTCCCGGCGCGCCAGCCGCGCGTCACGGGCCCCGTGATGGCGGGCCGGCCAGCCGGCCACAAGGTTGGCCGCGCCCCGTCTGGGCCCACAGCGGTGGATAGGCGCTTCTAGCGCAAGAGAACGCCTGAAAAGGTAAGTCCACCGGGGGCGAGGCGGAGCAAGCCTCACAAACACCGCGCGCGGGACGCCTTGAGATTAGGCGGACTTGCGGTTTACCCGTCGTAGCGCGCAAGCGCGAAGACGGGCTATCAGGACTTCGACAAGCCTCGATGTCGCGAGGCGTCGAGGCCCGTGGGTCCGTCCGGACCCTTGGCGTCCCGCGCGCCCTCGGTACTTTCGAGAGCGGGCGGATCGGAATACAAGCGTACCCGGCGCCTGCCAAACAATACGGGCGACGATGCTTGCCCGCCTTCGCGCGAGGCTACGGCGGGCAGCCTTCGCAACCGACGGCTTGCCAGCCGAAGCTCCGAAGGAGCGAAGGCTGGCCTACCCGGGGCGAAGAAAGAATACGGGCGATGGCGCATGTCTACTTTCCCTCGCCCGCAGGGAGAGGGTGGCGAGTGCGGAGCGATAGCGAGCACGAGCCGGGTGAGGGGTTGCGGACCATCGTAAGGCCACAGCCCCTCACCCGCCCTCGCTTCCGCTCGGGCACCCTCTCCCTCTAGGAGAGGGAAAAGAGAAACTCAGTGCAGCCGAAACTCGCCGTTGATCGCTTTCAACTCGGCCGGCTTGATCAGCTTGCAATGCGCGACCTGCACAGAATGCAGCGGGCCTTCCAGCTTCTCCTGCCAGAACGCCAGAAATTTTTGCAGCTCGGGAAACTTCGGAAACAAGTCGTAGGCCTGCCAGACATAGGACTGGAGCAGCCATTGGTGATCGGGACGCCGATATAGGATATGGGCGGTTGTCAGGCCAAAACCGTTGACCTGTTTGCGGAAGTCTTCAGACACAAAGCCTTGCGAAACCATGGCGTCCTCCATCGAATCGGACACAAGTTTCCAGTTCCGGCACCAAGCATTGCAAGCCGAAATGGTAAACAAACTGTTTAAAATCAGCGCGTTAGCAGCAACCTCCTGCCCCTGCTAACAGCCCTGGCGGCGGCGCCTGAGCCCGCAGCCAGGACTAACGCAACGGCCGCAAAGCCGGTTCGATCACATGGCCGTTAACCATTGAGCGGCAAGGGTTTTCTATGCGTCTTGGCACTCGCCACCAATGAGTGCTAAAAAATTTTCGGATGCCCCTTGCAGGCCAGAATGCCTGCACCACCTGCTGTCCAGGTACCGGCAAGGGGACGCCGGCTACCCAAAGCGCAAACCGTCCAGTACCAAACCGTAAAACCGTCCAATAACCGAGGAGGACTGCCATGAAGTTCCGCCCGCTTCACGACCGTGTTGTCGTCAAGCGCATCGATGCCGAGGAAAAGACTGCCGGCGGCATCATCATTCCCGACACCGCCAAAGAGAAGCCGAGCCAGGGCGAGATCGTCGCCGTCGGCCCCGGCGGCCGCGACGAGAACGGCAAACTGATCCCGATCGATCTCAAGGTCGGCGACACCGTGCTGTTCGGCAAATGGTCGGGCACCGAGGTCAAGCTCGACGGCGAGGATCTCCTGATCATGAAGGAGTCCGACATCATGGGCGTGATCGAAGGCGGCCATGCCGCCAAGCGAAAAGCCGCCTAAGCGCAAACCGTCATCCTGAGGTGCGCGCCCGAGGGCGCGCCTCGAAGGATGACAGCCACTAACTCAAGTCATCCTTCGAGGCTCGCCGCCAACGCGGCTCGCTCCTCAGGATGACGCAAAGGAGCAAACACTATGGCTGCTAAAGACGTCAAATTCTCCGTCGATGCGCGCGACCGCATGTTGCGCGGCGTCGACATTCTCGCCAACGCGGTGAAGGTCACCCTCGGTCCCAAGGGCCGCAACGTCGTCCTCGACAAATCTTTCGGCGCACCCCGCATCACCAAGGACGGCGTCACCGTCGCCAAGGAAATCGAGCTCGAAGACAAGTTCGAGAACATGGGCGCGCAGATGGTGCGTGAAGTCGCTTCCCGCACCTCCGATCAGGCCGGCGACGGCACCACCACAGCGACCGTACTGGCGCGGCGATCGTGCGCGAAGGCTCCAAGGCCGTCGCCGCGGGCATGAACCCGATGGACCTCAAGCGCGGCGTCGATCTCGCGGTCGAAGCCATCGTCGAGCATCTCAAGGCCAATTCCAAGAAAGTGACCTCGAACGAAGAGATCGCTCAGGTTGGCACCATCTCCGCCAACGGCGACGCCGAGATCGGCAAGTTCCTCGCCAATGCCATGAAGAAAGTCGGCAACGAGGGCGTGATCACGGTCGAAGAGGCCAAGAGCCTTGAGACCGAGCTCGACGTGGTCGAAGGCATGCAGTTCGACCGCGGCTATATCTCGCCCTACTTCATCACCAACGCCGACAAGATGCGCGTTGAGATGGAAGACCCCTATATCCTGATCTACGAAAAGAAGCTTTCGGGATTGCAGGAATTGCTGCCGCTGCTCGAAGCGGTGGTGCAGTCCGGCAAGCCGTTGCTGATCGTGGCCGAGGACGTCGAAGGCGAGGCTCTCGCCACGCTGGTCGTCAACAAGCTGCGCGGCGGCCTCAAGGTTGCGGCCGTCAAGGCGCCGGGCTTCGGCGATCGCCGCAAGGCCATGCTGCAGGACATCGCGGTCCTGACCGGCGGCCAGGCGATCTCGGAAGATCTCGGCATCAAGCTCGAGAACGTCACGGTGGCCATGCTCGGCCGCACCAAGAAGGTGATGATCGACAAGGAAAACACCACGATCATCAACGGCGCCGGCAAGAAGGCCGACATCGAGGCGCGCGTCGCCCAGATCAAGGCGCAGATCGAGGAAACCACCTCGGACTACGATAAGGAGAAGCTACAGGAGCGGCTGGCGAAGCTCGCCGGCGGCGTTGCGGTGATCCGTGTCGGCGGCGCCACCGAGATCGAGGTGAAGGAGCGCAAGGATCGCGTCGATGACGCGATGCACGCGACCCGCGCCGCGGTCGAGGAAGGCATCCTGCCGGGCGGCGGCGTCGCGCTGTTGCGCGCCACCGAAGCCCTCAAGAGGGTCAAGACTGCGAACGAAGACCAGAAGCACGGTGTCGACATCGTCCGCAAGGCGATCCAGACCCCGGCGCGCCAGATCGCCACCAATGCCGGCGAAGATGGCTCGGTCATCGTCGGCAAGATCCTCGAGAAGGATCAGTACAATTGGGGCTTCGATGCCCAGGCCGGCGAATACGGCAATCTCGTCTCCAAGGGCGTCATCGACCCGACCAAGGTTGTGCGTTCGGCGATCCAGGGCGCGGCTTCGGTCGCCGGGCTCCTGATCACCACCGAAGCGATGGTGGCCGAAATTCCGCAGAAGAAGTCGGCCGGCGGCATGCCGGGCGGCGGCGGAATGGGTGGTATGGGCGGCGGGATGGACTTCTAATCCTTCGCTCAGACGCAAAAATACAAAGCCCGGGAGCGTTTCCCGGGCTTTTTGCTTTTCGGTTGGCGTAAAAATGAAAACGACCACAAATGAGAGGCGCGGGTACATCCGCCGTCGCCTTGGTCTCACTGTGGCCGTCAAGCGATGGACAACATACGCGTCCATCACCACTTGCTAATATCCATACCGGACAATTATGACAGCAAGATGAATCAAAAAAAGGCCAGCATTTACATAGGGATTGGCGGCTGGACCTATGAGCCGTGGCGCGGCGTGTTCTATCCCAAGGGCCTGCCGCATGCGCGAGAATTGGCCTACACCGGCGAACGCCTGACCTCGATCGAGGTCAACGGCACGTTCTACAGCACGCAGACGCCCAAGACCTTTCGCAAATGGGCGTCCGAGGTGCCGGACGATTTCGTGTTTTCGCTTAAAGGTCCGCGCTACGCCGTCAATCGCCGGGTGCTGGCGGATGCCGGGGATTTAATCAAGCGGTTTCTGGATTTCGGCATCACCGAATTAGGCGGCAAACTCGGCCCCCTGCTCTGGCAATTCGCGCCTTACAGGAAATTCGACGAAGCCGACTTCGGCAAATTCCTCGCCCTGTTGCCAAAAACCTTCGATGGCCGCGCGCTGCGCCATGTCGTCGAAGTACGGAACGACAGCTTCAAGACGGCGGCCTTCATCGCGTTGCTGCGCAAGTTCGGCACCGCCGTCTGCTATGCCGAGCATGACATCTACACGGAGATCGCCGATATCACCGGCGATTTCGTTTACGGCCGGCTGCAGAAGGGCAATGAGAAACTCAAAGCCGGCTATCCGCCAAAGGCGCTCGATGCCTGGGCCAAGCGCGCCGAAGTCTGGGCCAAGGGTGGCGAACCGGCCGATCTGCCGCGCGTTGACAAGGCCAAGGCTGCGAAAACACCGCGCGATGTATTTCTCTATGTCATCCACGAGGCCAAGCTGCGGGCGCCGGCCGCCGCCATGGCGTTGATCGAGCGAATAAAATGATGGCTGCGAAAAAAGCGTCCAAGAAACTATCCAAGAAATTACCCGCGAAATCGTCCAGGAAAATGCCTGCGCTGTTCACCATCGGCTACGAGCAGGCAAAGCCCGCCGCCGTGCTGGGCGAACTCAAGCGCGCCGAAGTCGATTTGTTGATCGATACCCGCGCGGTCGCGGCCTCGCGCCGCCCGGGATTCTCCAAACGCCAGCTCGCCGCTTCGCTGGATGAGATCGGCATTCCCTATTTGCACTTGCAAAAGCTCGGGACGCCTGCGCAAGGCCGGGCGGCCGCCAAGGCCGGTGACCTCGACACGCTCTGGCGCATCTACGACAAGCACATCAAAAAGCCGGAAGCGCAGGAGGCGCTCAGCGAGCTCATAATGCTGATCAAGTCGGGAAAGCGCGTCGCTTTATTGTGCTACTGCCGCGACCCCAATACTTGCCACCGCAGCCGCATCGTCGCAAATATCAAAAGGCGCACGCCGATAAAGGCCGAGGATCTGATCCCGCCGTTATTTTGATTATTCGGCGGGCTGCACTTTGGCCGGTTGAACTTGGGCGTGCCGCGTCTCGATATTGATGATCAGCGCCACCAAAGCGAGCGTCGAGAGGAACATCACCAGCGCGATGATGGCGTTGGCGCCGAGCACGAGGGCAAACCCGCCGCTGTTGTGCAGCAGCGAAATCATGGCGATGGCGGCGCCGGCGCTGATGAACAGCGTGAAATAACGCACGGCATAGACCCGGCCGCGCCAAGCGTCGGCGGTGTAGCGCGCCAGGATGATGTCGTTGACCGTCACCTGGCCGTAAATCGCCGCGACAGCGACGGCGAGCGCGACCATCAACGGAATGCCGGTGGCGTAGGTCGCCCACAGATTTCCCGCGAATCCAAGCGCGGTGACGGCGGCGAAAATGACGTGCGGCGGCACCCATTCGACCAGCCGGCCAACGGTGAGCTGGGCCAGCGCGCCGCATACCAGAACGCCGGTCGCAATGCTGCCGACCAGCACCAGCGGCACCGAGGAAGCGATACCTTCATCGACGATCTTCGGCAGCGCAATGGTCAACACGTTGAACACCAGTCCGGCGCTGATCGCGATGATCAGAAAGAGCCCGAACAATGCCGTCATGACCTTGGGCGTCAGCGGCACTGCCGGTTTCGATACGCGCGACTTGATGTGATGCCGATCATCCGGCGTCAGCCAGAGATAGACGACCCCGGTGACGATGCAGAGCGCCGCCGGCGCAAGAAAGCGGCGCGCCAGCCCAGCCAGGTCGCGAGCGCGGCGCTGACGCCGGCGGCCAGCGAAACGCCGAGATTGCCGCACACGCCGTTGAAGGCGAGCGTCCGCCCGCGCGCGCCGGAAGCCTCGATCAGCATCGCCATGCCGACCGGATGGTAGATGGCGGCGAAGATGCCGAGCACAAACATGGCGACCGCGAGCATGGTCAAATTCGGCGCGAAAGCCGTCAGCGCCAGCGACACGCCGCAGCCGAAATAGAACGCCGCCATCATGTTGCGCCGGCTCCAGCGGTCGGCGAGCCAGCCGGCCGGCAGCGAAAAAATACCGAAGGCGAGGAACGCGGCGCTCGAAAGCGCGATCAACTCGCTGTAGGGCCGCCGGTAGATCACTTCCAGCCCGATCACCACGGTTGGGTAGATCAGCAACACGAAATGATCGACGGCATGCGCCCAATTGAGGAACGCGATGGAGCGGCGGCGGGCCGCGTCGTCGGGTACGGCGGCGATTGCCATAGGTTTCATGTGAATTCCATTCTCGCTTTGGACCCTAACTTAAGCCTTGCCATTTGGCGATGTTCGGTCGATTTTCGTCGCAATCGTGCCACCCCTGGTTCGTAATGCCCGAAACCGGACCCGTTTATCGCCGCAACATGGACGATGCCCCGCGCCCGGTCGCGGTCATGGCAGCAACCTTCGACGTTGGCCATCATATTCCCTTGCACATTCACCGGCGCGGCCAATTGCTCCATGCCGTTAGCGGGATTATGCGGGTCGAGACGATCGAGGCCGCATGGATCGTGCCGCCAGCGCGCGCGTTGTGGCTGCCGCCGCAGTGGCCGCACAGCGTCACCATGCGCAGTCATATCGAAATGCGCACGATCTATATCGATGCCGCCGACTGCCGGTCGCTGCCGCAGCAGCCCGTGCTGGCGGAGATTTCGGGTCTGCTGCGCGAACTCATTCTGGCGCTGTTGGAGGAGCCGGTCGATTACAACGAAGGCGGCCGCGGCGGCGAGGTAGCGCGGCTGATCCTGACCGAACTGGCACGACTGCAGGAGCGGCGATTGGCAGTGCCGATGCCGCGCGATCCACGCGCCTTGCGGGTCGCCCGCGCGCTGTTGGATAATTCCAGCATCGATTTCGATCTCGACCGCTGGGCCGAACAGGCTGGCGCCAGCCGCCGGACGCTGGCGCGCATCTTCCGCAACGATACCGGTTTGGGTTTTGCCGAATGGCGCGCCCGTTTGCGCGCCATCGACGGGCTGGCACGCCTGTCGGGTGGCGCTTCGGTGGCCGAGACGGCGGCCTCGGTTGGGTATGCCAGCCCGAGTGCGTTCTCCGCCATGATCCACCGCACGCTGGGCCACCCGCCCCGCCAATTGGTCAAGGCGCCGAGCTAGATTTTCTTTTCGGTCGGGCCCGCAAAACCATTGGACACAACCGGACAACACGCTTAAGTTGTACCAGTGACCTGGCGTGTAATTGCCGGGCTGTTCTGGGGCTCGGGGGCCTCGATGAGTTTCGGGAGGCGCGTGAACGCGGCGGCCGTCGTCGCCGCGGCCTTTATGGTTTGTCGCGTTGCCGCGTCCGCCGAACCTGCCCGGGCCGGCGACGACGGCGCACAACTTCTTTTATTTTCCGGCACAGACATTTGGCGCGACGGCCGTTTCATGCATGGCGGCTTGCTGTGGTCGCCCGGCGGGCTCGACCGCGAGGGCTTCACCTTGCAGGCGATGATTTCGGGCGGGCTTTATCGCTACCGCTCCGGCGCAGTCAACGATGCTTGGGTGACCGGCACCGAGGAGGAAGCCCAGGTACTGCCGGGATGGCGCTTCAAACGCGACCGGCTCGAGCTCAAGGTTTTCGCCGGGCTCGACATTAAAAACGACGTTACCAATCCATATGATCCTTCCAGTCGGCTGCATGGCACGTCTATTGGCGTCCGTGGCGCCGTCAATCTATGGTTCGAACCGACGCCTTCGACCATGGTCGCCGCCGATGCCTCGCTGATGTCGATCGCCACCGGCTATTCGGCGCGCTTGGCCTATGGACGGCGGCTGAACGATTGGTTCTACCTCGGCCCGGAGGCGCAAACCTTCGCCTGCGTCGGCTATAGTCAGTTACGTTTCGGCGTCCATTTGACCGGATTGAAAACCGAACAGTGGGAATGGACGGCGGCGGCCGGCTGGGCCGAGGACAGCGAGCATCGTCCCGGCCCCTATCTGCGCCTTGGAGTTCTGACCCGCCGATGAGCTAGTCGAGCGTACGGCGGAAGCGCGTGACGGCGATCGTCATTGCGATCAGCATCAGCACGAACAAAGCCACGGCGTCGTAGCGCAAGTCTGCGACCGAGGAGCCTTTCAGCATGATCGACCGCACGATGCGCAGGTAGTGCGTGAGCGGCAGCGCCTCGCCGACATATTGCGCCCAGGTCGGCATGCCGGCGAACGGAAACATGAACCCCGACAAGAGGATATTCGGCAAAAAGAACATGAGCGACATCTGCATCGCCTGCAGCTGGTTCTGCGCCACCGTCGAGAATGTATAGCCGACCGACAGATTGGTCGCGATAAACAACGTGCTCAGCCCGGCCAGCATTAACAGGCTGCCGACGATCGGCACGCCGAACAGCGCGACCCCGACGCCGATGATCATCGCCGCCTGCACGAAACCGACCATGATGTAGGGGATGATCTTGCCGAGCATGATCTCGACCGGCGAGATCGGCATCGACAACAGATTTTCCATGGTGCCGCGCTCGATCTCGCGTGTCACCGACAACGCGGTGAAGATCAGCATGGTCATCGTGAGAATGGTGCCGACCAGCCCCGGTACAATGTTGAATTGGGTCAGGCCGGCTGGATTGTAGCGCGCGTGCGCGCGGATTTCGAACGGCATGACGGGAGCATCTGGAACGTCGCGGTCGTGCGACAGCGCGGTCTGGAGCACCTGGCCGAGCGCGCCGAGCGCCGTGCCGGAGGCGACGGGATCGGTAGCATCCGCCGCCACCAGCATCGCCGGCTTGTCGCCGCGCCGCACCGAACGCTCGAAATTGCGCGGGATTTCGATCGCGAACAGAACCTTGCCGGCGGCCACCAGTTCGTCGAGTTCCGCCTCGGTGCGCGGCCGCGCGGTGACGTGAAAATAGTCCGTGTTCTCCAGCGCCGCGAGAATTGAGCGGCCGAGATCGCTGTTCTCCTGCAATAGCACGGCGGTCGGCAAATGCCGCGGATTGGTGTTGATGGCGTAGCCGAACAGCATCAGTTGCACGAGCGGGATCATGATGATCATGGCGAACGACACGCGGTCGCGCTTGAGCTGGATGAATTCCTTCACCAGCATCGCCCAGGTCTTTCGCCAGAAGCCGTTGCCCGGCAGGCGGCTTGGCACAATAGTGGGGAGCACGTGCGTCATTGGAAGTTATCCCGCGCCTTGCCCATCAGGTCGATGAACACGTCTTCGAGCGAGGGCTCGGACCGTTTCCAGTCGAAGCCCTTGCGCTTGCGATAAGGCTCGATTGCGGCTTCCAGCTTGGCGGTGCCGCGCCCCGACACATGCAGGCTAGTGCCGAACGGCGCCACCATATCGACGCCCGGCTTACCGGAGAGTTCATCCGACAGCTTGGCGAGGCCGGCGCCTTCCGCGCTGCTCACCACATAAGTGCTTAGATGCGCGGATTCGATCACGTGCTCGACGCTGCCATGCACCAGCAAATCGCCATAGGCGATATACGCAATCTCGTGACAGCGCTCGGCCTCGTCCATGTAATGGGTGGAGACCAGCACGGTCAGTCCGTCGGCGGCAAGCGTGTGGATCTCGTTCCAGAACTCGCGCCGCGCCTTGGGATCGACGCCCGCCGTCGGCTCGTCGAGCAGCAGCAGTTGCGGGCTCGGCAGCGTGCAGGCGCCGAGCGCCAACCGCTGCTTCCAGCCGCCCGACAGTTCGCCGGCGATCTGCTCCTCGCGGCCGCTCAAACCCAGCCGCTCGATCGCCGCGCGGGCGGCGGCGGCCGGTTTGGCGATGCCGTAGATGCGGGCGATGAATTCCAGGTTCTCACGCACCGAGAGATCCTGGTACAGGCTGAAGCGCTGGGTCATGTAGCCGACCTGGCGCTTGATCTTGTCGGTTTCGGTACGGATGTCGTAGCCGAGGCAGGTGCCGTCACCCTCGTCGGGCGTGAGCAACCCGCACAGCATGCGGATGGTGGTGGTCTTGCCGGAGCCGTTCGGCCCCAGGAAGCCGTAAATCGAGCCGCGTTTGACCTGCATGGACAAGTCGCGCACCACCGCGCGGCCGTCGAACTTCTTGGTCAGGTGATGGACGTCGATCGCGATGTCGGGCGCCCCGTTTTGCGCGTTCATCTCGGCGTCTCTTTCGGCAGCGTCACGGTCACCGGCTGGCCGACACGGAATTTCTCCGGCTGGTCGGGCCGCGCTTCAATCAGGTAGACGAGCTTGGCACGCTCATCCAGGCTGTAGATCACCGGCGGAGTGAATTCCGCGCTGCGCGCGATGAAACTCACCTTCGCGGTCAACTCTTTCTCGCAGCCGTCGCAGGACACCGTGACGGTCTCGCCGTACTTGATCGCAGGCAGCAGCGGCTCGGGCGCGAAAAAGCGGAATTTGAGATTCTGCGGCGGCAGCAGCGCCACCACCGGCTTTCCTGCGGCCACGGTTTCGCCGGTGCGGTAATAGACCTGCTCGATGGTGCCGTCGGCCGGGCTATAGGCGTTGCGGCGCGTAAGCCGGGTTTCCGACCAGCCCAGATTGGCCTTGGCCTGACGCAGCGCGGCTTCCGCGTCATCATAGGTCTTTTGCGTTCCGGCTGCGGTCTTCAGCAGTTCCTTGGCGCGGTCGAAATTCTGCTGCGCGTTGACGACGGCGGTTTTTTTTACCATCAGGTCGGACTTTTGCAGGTCGTCGTCGACAGCGAACAGCAATTGGCCCTGTGTGACCCGGTCGCCTTCGCGCACTTTCAGCCCTTCGATACGGCCTTGTTCGTCGGGTGAAACGAAAATCAGCTCGGCTTCGACCCAGCCCTGTAGCTGGCGCTCATTGCCCTTGTCGCAGCCGGCAAGCACCAGGCCGGCCAGCATCATCGCGGGCACGACGGCCAATTTTATTCTCATGGCGCGGTCCTCGGCCCGAACAGAAGTCCGACGTGGGTCTTCATCATTTTGCGAACGTCGAGCGGCTCGAAGCGTTCGAACAATCCGCTCCAGACGATGGCGACCAGTCCCGGCGCGGCGATAATTTGCGGGAAGTTAACCAGCGCCTCGGGCACCTCCCCGCGCGCGGCGGCCCGGCGCAATAGCGCGCGCACCGCGGCGATGATGCGCGCGAGCACCTCGTGGTAATAGAACTCGGCGAGCTTGGGGAAGCGGCGGCCCTCGGTGATCATCAGACGGATGACATCCTTGCGCCGCGTTTCGTAAACCTCGCGCACGAATAATTCGACGATCTGCTCGCTGAGCACGGCGATCGGCATATCGGCAGCGCCCAGCGCCTCGATGGTGCCGACCAGCGGCGTGAGCATGGCGCGGACCAGCTCCTGGAACAGGCTCTCTTTGTCGCGGAAGTAGAGATAAATCGTGCCCTTGGCGACGCCGGCACGTTTGGCGACGTCGTCGAGCCGCGCGGCCTCGAAGCCGCGTGACGAGAATTCGTCGAGCGCGGCGGCGAGGATCGCCTCGCGGCGGGCGGCGCTGCGCGCTTTGCGCGCCTGGCTGCGCGGTTCGGGTCCGGCGCGATGGGGGGCGCCACGCCGGCGGCGCGGTGATTTGCGTGTCGATCGGGGATGCGCGGTCATCATGGCGTCTTTGCCAATTACTGACTGACTGGTCAGTCATAAAATAGCGCCAGCCACGCTGTCGCGCAAGTACAAATAATCCTCAATAAATCAGCTTGTTGGCAGGAAGTTGTGGGCCAGGCTAGCCATATTCAGCCCTTGGCGTCGCAGAAGAAGGTGCGGATCACGCGTTCCTTGCCGCCGTCCTTGTAGCAGGAGCGCAAGGCGTCGTTCTGGCTGCGCCCGAGCTTGGGGGCCTTGCCCCAGCCATTGGCGCCGCAGGCATTGCCGACATCGACCGCAAAGGCCGCACAACCATGCCCGGTGACGGCGACCACCCGGCAGGTGTCGGCTCGGCATTTCGCCAGCGCGCTTTTGCGCGCCTCGTCGGCGGTGCGAAAATCGTAAGCCTCGCCGAATGCCCCGCAGGGGCCGATCGCGAGCGCACGGGCTGCGCGCGCGGTGTTGACGGCGACCAGCATCAGCGTCGCCGTTGCAAGCAACAGCGACGCAGCCACGAGCGCGCGCATAACCGGCGTGAAGCGATCCGTCATCGCCCTTCCCTTACCCAGGCACGTCATCAAGATAAGGGCTGAGTTGCGGTGGCGATCAACGATTTGAAGTCTTAAGCCCGTTCGATTTCGGCCTTGACGGCGGAAAACAACTCGGGGGTGTCCACGTCGGTGAGCGCCGCCTCACCGGCGACCGGAACTTCGACAACCGCCTCGGCATAGCTGCCGATCAGGTGGCGGGCGCCGATGTCGCCTTGGATCGCCATCAGATCGTTGAAGAAACGGCGCGACCAGACCACCGGATTGCCGCGCCGGCCGTCGAAGGTCGGCACCACCACCAACGCGCCGCGTTCCGGATCGAAGGCCGCGACCAGTTTGTCGATCAACCGGCTATCGACTTGCGGCATGTCGCCGAGACAGACGATGGCACCGTCGGCATCGGCCGGCACGGCGGCGATGCCTGCCTTCAGCGAAGTGCCAAGGCCGTCGGCATAATCGGGGTTGTGCACGAAGCGAACGGGAAGCCCGGCGAGCGCCGCCTCGACGCGCTCGCGCTCGTGGCCGGTGACGACGATGACGGGCTTGGCACGCGAGGCCAGCGCCTGCTCGGCAGCGATGCGCACCAGCGGCTTGCCGCCGATTTCGGCGATCAGCTTGTTGATTGCGCCCATGCGCGTGGAACGCCCGGCTGCCAGCACGATGGCTGCAACGCGCCGGCCTTTTTCTGGCAGCGGCTCGGTGCGCGGCTGCGGCCGCGTGACAATCTCCATCAACAGGCCGCCGACGCCCATGCCGGTAATGTCTTCGCGCGATACCGGCAGACCGGCGAGCATCCGCATCAGCACCCAGTCGAAGCCGTTTTCCTTCGGCGAGCGCGCGCAGCCGGGCGCGCCGATCACGGCTTGACCGCGCGCTTTGCCGATCAGCATCAGATTGCCGGGATCGACCGGCATGCCGAAATGCTCGATCTCGCCGCCGACCGCCTCGACGGCCATGGGGATTACGTCGCGGCGGTCGGCAATGGCCGAAGCGCCGAACACGATCACCAACTCGGCGCCCGCTTTGAGAACCTCGTCGATCGCTTTCGCGAGCGCGGCCTGCTCGTGCGGCACGCGGCGCTCGGCGACGATCGCTGCGCCGGCGGGCGCAATGCGCGCGGCGGTGATCTTGAGCGTCTTCTCGACGACCTTCGGCGACAGGCCGGGCAGCAATGTCGAAACGATGCCCAGCTTGCGCACCTTGTAGGGCGCGACGCGAATGACCGGCTTGGCTTTGCCGGCGGCTGCCACCGCCTTGTCACGCGCGGCCTCCGCAACCGCAAAAGGAATGATTTTGACGGTGGCGATCATCTCGCCTTCCACCACCGGTTTGAACGCCGGCAGCGTCGCGAGCGTCACGGCTTCATCGATGCGGTTGAGCCGATCGATGGTATCCTTCTCGACCACCAGGATGCCGGCAGTTTCGGCAAACAAATTGCAGCGCCCGGTGAAGGCGCGGTCGGCGCGCACGCCCTCCCCCGCCACCGCCTTGGCGATCTCGGCAGCGGCCTGGTCCTCCGACACGTCGCCGGGCTCGAGTTGGGACACCACGATTTGCTCGATGCCGGCGACCTCCAGGGCAGTCACCTCCGCCGGTCCGATCAGCGTGCCCTTTTTGAGCACGAGATCGCCCTGGCGGATCGAATGCACCGCAGTGGCGCCGAGCGCATCGCTAGGGGCGACAGGGCCGAATTTCATGCCGTCTGTCTTTTTCTATACCTCCCCCTGCAAGGGGAGGGATAAGAGGTAACGGGGCCGAATTTCATGCCGCCTCGGCTTTCTCGGACTTCAAGCGAAGCCGCTGCGTGATCTCGCCCATAATGGCGATCGCGATCTCGGCCGGCGACACCGCGCCAATCGGCAGGCCGATCGGCGCATGAATGCGCGCGATGCCGGTGTCGGTGAGGCCCGCTGCCTTCAACCGCTCCACGCGCTTGGCGTGGGTCTTTTTGGAACCGAGCGCACCGATATAGAAGCAATCGCGCGCCAACGCGTGCTTGAGCGCCGGATCGTCGATCTTCGGATCGTGCGTAAGCGCGACGAAGGCGGTGTAGCGATCGACATTGAGCGGCGGCAGCGCGACGTCCGGCCATTCCGCGATCACCTTCACATCGGGAAAGCGCTCGATCGACGCGAAGGCCGTGCGCGGATCAACGATCGTCACGTCATAGCCGAGCAATTGCCCGACCGGCGCCAGCGTCTGGCTGATATGCACCGCGCCGGTGATGACGAGCTGCGGCGACGGCACATGCACGGTGAGAAATACTTTGCCCTGCGGCGGTTTCTTCCATGCCGCTTTTCGCCATGCGCAAATGCTTCTCAAGCAAGTCCTTGAGCGGATCTTTGGCGACATCGCCTGATTTGACCAGCCGTTGCTCGCCGCTTCCCACATCGGTGACAACGGCCACCGCGCGCCGCGCCGCGCGTTCGGCATTGAGCGTATGGAGGATGTCGAGTTTCAACTCACCTTCTCTACATAAACACGGATGGTGCCGCCGCAGGAAAGGCCGACGTTCCAAGCGGTCTCGTCGGCGACGCCGAATTCCAGCATTTTCGACTTGCCGCTGTCGATCACGTCGATGGCCTCGGTCACCACCGCGCCCTCGACGCAGCCGCCTGACACGGAGCCAAGAAAATTGCCGTCGTTATCGATCACCAGATTGGAGCCGACCGGCCGCGGCGCCGAGCCCCAGGTCTCGACCACAGTGGCCAGCGCCACGCCGCGCCCGGCTTTGCGCCAGTCCTCGGCCGCTTTGAGAATGTCTTCATCGCGCGACAACATATGCACCTCCATCAAGCAACGTGCCGAAGCATCGCCTTCGGATCGTAATCCTTGGCCGCCGTGCCCGACAGGGCGGCCACCAATCCGGTCACGGACTTTAGATTGTGGATTGGCCGCAGTTCGTCAACATGCGGCAGCATGGTCCGCACGCCCTTGGCGCGCGCCTCGAAGCCCTCGAAGCGCAGCAGCGGATTGAGCCAGACCAGCCGCCGGCACGAGCGCTGCAGCCGGTCCATTTCGAATGCCAGAGTATCGTCGGCGTCGCGTTCGAGCCCGTCGGTGATCAGGAGCACCACGGCGCCTTGCGTGAGCACGCGGCGCGACCACTGCTTGTTGAACGCGCGCAGCGATGACGCGATGCGCGTGCCGCCCGACCAATCGACCACATGCGCCGAACAGGCGGCGAGCGCCTCGTCGGGATCGCGTTGCCTTATAGAGCGGGTGACGTTGGTCAGCCGCGTGCCGAACAGAAACGTGGTCACACGCTTGCGCGCATCGGTGATCGAATGCAGAAAGTGCAGGAACAGCCGCGTGTACTGGCTCATGGAACCGGAAATATCGAGCAGCGCCACAATCGGCGGCTCTTTTTCGCGCGGCCCGAGATATTTCAAGTCGATCAATGCCCCGCCCGCCTTCATGCTGGCGCGCAGCGTGCGGCGGATATCGATGAGATGCCCGCGCCGGCTGGCGGCCATCCGCCGTGTTCGCAACGGGTCGAGCGGCAACGCCAGCCGTGCGATCGCCTGCTTGGCTTGGGCGATCTCGGTCGCGCTCATTTGCGCGAAGTCCTTCTTTTGCAGCACCTCGCGGTCGGACACGGTCAACCGCGCGTCGATCTCGATGTCGGATTTGTCGTCGCGCTCGTTGAAACCGCCGAACAGCGCCTCCTGCACCCGCTGCGCGCCCGGTGCCGGCGGTTTCGGGCGCGGTCGCCGCGATGTCCGGCAGCATCGAGGCGATCAGCTTTTCGATATAGCCGCGCTTGCGGAAGAAAATGCGGAAGGCCTGATCGAACAGAATCGTATGCTCGTGCCGTTTCACGAACACGGCGTGCAGCGTCCAGTAGAAATCGTTGCGATCGCCAAGGCAGGCGACATGCAATGCTTCCAGCGCATCGAGCACGCTGCCCGAGCCCACCGGAATGCCAGCCGCGCGCAGCGCGCGCGCGAAGTAGAGGATGTTTTCGGCAAGGCGGCCACTCTTCTCCCTCTCCCCTTTGGGGGGAGGGCCGGGGTGAGGAGGAACTGACCTATCGATCATGCCACAATCTACTCCTGATCCCCTCACCCGGATCGCACCCGAACTCGGCTGTAGCCGAGTTCGGCACTTTAAGATTGGTCGCAGTCGGATATATCCGACTTCGACTGCGATCCGACCTCTCCCTATGGGAGAGGTAGAGGAGAAGAATTACTCCGCCGCGCGCAGATCAGCTTTTGCCTCATCGAGCAGCGTCTTTACTTTGCTGCCGTCGAGCCGGGCGATGTCGTCCTGATATTTCAAAAGCGCGCCGAGCGTGTCCGACACCGTCGCCGGATCGAGCGCGACCACGTCGAGCTCGGTGAGCGCGCCGGCCCAGTCGAGCGTCTCGGCCACGCCGGGCTGCTTGAAAAGGTCCTCCTTACGCAAGGCCTGCACGAAGGCGACCACTTGTTCGGACAATTTCTTGGCAATGCCCGGCACCTTGGCGCGCAATATTTTCAACTCACGCTCGGCGTTCGGATAGCCGACCCAGTGATAGAGACAGCGGCGCTTGAGCGCGTCATGCACCTCCCGCGTCCGATTTGACGTGACCAATACAATGGGCGGCTGTGCAGCCTTGACGGTGCCGAGCTCCGGCACGGTGACCTGGAAATCGGCCAGCACTTCCAGCAGAAACGCCTCGAAGGCTTCGTCGGTGCGGTCGATCTCGTCGATCAACAATACCGGCGGACCGGCCGGATCGGGCTCGAGCGCCTGCAGCAGCGGCCGCTTGATCAAAAACCGTTCGGAGAATACGTCGTGCTCGATGCGTTCGCGGTCGCCCTCGCCTTCCGCTTCCGCTAAACGGATCGCGATCATCTGCGCGCCGTAATTCCACTCGTAGACGGCGGACGAAATATCGAGCCCCTCGTAGCATTGCAGCCGGATCAGCCGGCGGCCGAGCGCCGCTGACAGCACTTTGGCGATCTCGGTCTTGCCGACGCCGGCTTCGCCCTCGACGAACAGCGGCCGGCCCATGCGCAGCGCAAGATACAACACCGTCGCCAGCGAGCGGTCGGCGATGTAACCGGCCTTGGCCAGCAGGTCGAGCGTGGCCTCGATGGAGGCCGGAAGCGGCTTCATGGACATTCTTCGGTACCCTGGATGATACTTTAACGGAACTCGCGGGCGTCTTACATCTGTGTACGACAGGCCCCACCAGCCAGCCAAGAATCCTCAAAAGGATGGCCCCTATGTCCAAAACCGCCGAAATGACCGAAGACGCCAATCAAGGTCCTTTGCGCCTGCCCACCATCGACGCTCGCGTGCGGATCGGCCACGTCCACCTGAAGGTCGCGGACCTGCAACGGGCGCTCGATTTCTATTGCGGCGTGCTGGGTTTTGAGGTCACGACCACCCGCCCCGGCGCCGCGTTCATCTCCGCCGGCGGTTACCACCACCATATCGGGCTCAACACCTGGGAAAGCAAAGGCGGCTCGCCGCCTGCGCCCGGCACCACCGGCCTTTACCATACTGCGATTTTGTATCCGACCCGGCCGCTGCTGGCCGACGCGCTGCGCCGGCTGATCGCCGCCAAGATCCCGCTCGAGGGCGCAAGCGACCACGGCGTCTCTGAGGCGCTTTACCTGCGCGATCCGGACGACAATGGCGTGGAGCTTTATTGGGACCGGCCGAAAGAACAGTGGCCGAAACGGCCGGACGGCAACCTGCAAATGTACACCAACCCGCTCGACCTGCACGATCTGTTGGCGGAGTTGGATCGTGAACCGGCATAAATCTTCCGTTCGTCCCCGTGAAAGCGGGGACCCAGAGTAAAAATTTCAGCTTTGTGGACTTGGCCCTGGGATTCCCGCTTGCGCGGGAATGACCGGTTGAGGGTTTTACGCCGTCGCTTTCGCCACCGCGCGGCGCGCCAGCACGCCGACCAGATGCGCGCGGTATTCCGGGCTCGCATGAATATCGCTGTTCATGCCCGTGGCGGGAATGCTCATGCCTTCGAGCGACTTCGCCGCGAAGCGCTTCTTGAGCGCCTCCTCGAATGATTTCACCCGGAACACGCCGTTGCTGCCGGCACCGGTCACCGCTACGCGGATGTCGGCGCCGCGCTTCGACACGAACACGCCGACCAGCGCAAAGCCCGAAGCCGGATGCTTGAACTTCTCGTAAGCCGCCTTCTTGGCGATCGGGAAACTGATTTTGGTGATGATCTCGCCATCTTCCAGCGCGGTCGAAAACATGCCGGTGAAGAAATCGTCGGCCGCGATGCGCCGCTTGTTGGTGATGATGGTTGCGCCAAGCCCCAGGCAGGCCGCCGGATAATCGGCGTTCGGGTCGTTGTTGGCGATCGAGCCGCCGATGGTGCCGCGGTTGCGCACCTGCGGATCGCCGATCGCACCCGGCACGGCCGCAAGGCCCGGCAGCGCCTGCTGCAGCACCGTGGCATTGGCGACGTCGGCGTGCCGCGTCATGGCGCCGATCACGATCGAGCGGCCCTTCTGCTCGACGCCGGCCATGCCTTCGACCAGCGAGAGATCGATCAGCGCTGAAGGCTGCGCCAGCCGCTGCTTCATCACCGGGATCAGCGAGTGGCCGCCGGCCAAGAGCTTGCCCTCGGGATTGCGAGCCAACAGGCGGGCCGCCTGGCGGACCGTGGTCGGACGATGGAAGGTGAAATTGTACATCGCTGTCTCCTGTTACGCGGCTTGTGAGGCGGACTGCTGCGGCTTGGCGCCGTTGAGCGCCGTCCATACCGCATTGGCGGTCGCCGGCATGGCCAGATTTTCAGTTCCGATCGCGTCGGTAATGGCGTTGATGACCGCGGCGGGCGAGGCGATCGCGCCGGCCTCGCCGCAACCCTTGATGCCCAGCGGGTTGGACGGCGATTTGGTTTCGGTTAGGCCGACATGGAAGGACGGCAGGTGGTGCGCGCGCGGCATGGTGTAATCCATCATCGAGCCGGTAACGAGCTGGCCGTCTTTGTCATAAACCGCGCCTTCCAGCAGCGCCTGCCCGACGCCTTGCGCGATGCCGCCGTGCACCTGGCCCTCGACGATCATCGGGTTGATCACGGTGCCAAAGTCGTCGACCGCGGTCCAGTTGACGATGTCTGTCTTGCCGGTGTCGATATCGACCTCGACTTCGCAGATGTGGCAGCCGGCCGGGAAAGTAAAATTGGTCGGGTCGTAGAACGAGGTTTCCTTCAACCCCGGCTCCAGTTCGGCGCCGGTGAATTTGTGCGCGATATAGGCGTTAAGAGCCACGTCGCCGAAAGCCGCCGATTTGTCGGTGCCGGCGACGGTGAACTTGCCGTCCTTGAACTCGATGTCGCCTTCCGCCGCTTCCAGCATGAATGCCGCGACCTTCTTGGCCTTGGCCTCGATTTTGTCGAGCGCCTTGACGATTGCCGACATGCCGACCGCGCCCGAGCGTGAGCCGTAAGTGCCCATGCCGAACTGCACCTTGTCGGTGTCGCCGTGCACGATGGAGACATTCTCGAACGGGATGCCAAGCCGTTCCGACACCAATTGCGCGAAGGTCGTTTCGTGGCCCTGGCCGTGCGCGTGGCAGCCGGTGAGCACCTCCACCGAACCGGTCGGATTGACCCGCACCTCGGCGGATTCCCACAAGCCGACGCCGGCGCCAAGCGAGCCGACCGCCTGCGAGGGCGCGATGCCGCAGGCCTCGATATAGGTCGAGTAGCCCAAACCGCGCAGCTTGCCGTGGCGTGCCGCCTCGCGCTTGCGCTTGCCGAAGCTCTTTACGTCGGCAATCTCCAGCGCCTTCTTGAGCGAGGCCTGATAGTCGCCGGCGTCATAAGCCATGATGACCGGAGTCTGGTGCGGGAACGACTTGATGAAATTGCGCTTGCGCAGTTCGGTGGGCTCAATCCCCATCTGGCGTGCTGCCACCTCGACCAGCCGCTCGACCACGAAGGTCGCCTCCGGGCGCCCGGCACCGCGATAGGCGTCGACCGGCGCGGTGTTGGTGTAAACCGCGTCCACCTCGCAATAGATCGTCGGGATATCATATTGGCCCGACAGCAGCGTGCCATAGAGATAGGTCGGCACCGACGACGAGAACGTGGACATATAGGCGCCGAGATTGGCGATGGTCTTGGCGCGCAGCGCCAAAATTTTTCCGTTGGCGTCGAGCGCCAACTCGGCATGTGTCACGTGATCGCGGCCGTGCGCATCGGTGAGGAAGGATTCCGAACGATCCGCGACCCATTTCACCGGACGGCGCACCTTGCGCGACGCCCACAAGCAGACGATTTCTTCCGGATAGATGAAAATCTTGGAACCGAAGCCGCCGCCGACGTCGGGCGCGATCACCCGCAGCTTGTGCTCCGGCGCCATGCCGACGAAAGCAGCGATGACCAGGCGCGAGACATGCGGGTTCTGCGTCGTATTCCACAGCGTGAGATGGTCGGTCCCGGCGTCATATTCGGCCAGCGCCGCGCGCGGCTCGATCGCATTCGGCACCAGGCGATTGTTGACGATGTCGAGCGTGGTGACGTGCTTGGCGGCGGCAAAAGCCGCCTCGGTCGCCTTGGCGTCGCCGAGATGCCATTCGTAGATCGTATTCTTGGGCGCCACTTCGTGGATCTGCGGACCGGATTTCGCCTTGGCCGGATCGGTCACCGCCGGCAGCACCTCGTAGTCGACCTTGACCTTCTCGGCGGCGTCCCGGCCTTGCGCCATCGTCTCGGCGATCACAACCGCCACAGCGTCGCCGACATGGTTCACCGTGTGCGCCGCGAGCGCTGGGTGCGGCGCCATCTTCATCGGAGCGCCATCCTTGGAATGGATCATCCAGCCGCAAATCAGATTGCCGATCTTGTCATTAACGAGATCGGCGCCGGTGAGCACCGCGACCACGCCCGGCATTTTTTTGGCAGCCGCGGCGTCGATGCTCTTGATCTTGGCGCGGGCGTGCGGCGAACGCACGAACACGGCACGAGTTTCGCCCGGCCGCACCACGTCGTCGGTGTATTGTCCGTTACCCGTGATAAATCGGAAGTCTTCCTTGCGGCGCACCGCCGCGCCGATCCCGGTCGCGCTCATGGCGGTCTCCTTCCGTTGATCTTTTTAAGTTACTCGGCAGCTTGACGCGCGCCGCCCTTGGCCATCGCTTTTGCTCCCGCGGCGATCGCCTTGACGATGTTGTGATAGCCCGTGCAGCGGCAGATGTTGCCGTCGAGCTGTTCGCGAATGGTGTGCTCGTCGAGATCATTGCCGCGACGGCGCACGATATCGAGCGCCGCCATGATCATGCCCGGCGTGCAGTAGCCGCACTGCAGGCCGTGGTTCTCGCGGAAAGCCTCCTGCATCGGATGCAACGCGCCGCCCGGCTCGGCCAGGCCCTCGATGGTGGTGATCTTGGCGCCCTCGCATTGCAGGGCGAGCAAAGTGCAGGATTTCGCCGCGATGCCGTCCACATGCACGACACAGGCCCCGCATTGCGAGGTATCGCAGCCTACGTGCGTGCCGGTAAGCCGGAGATCTTCGCGCAGGAATTGCACCAGCAAGGTACGCGCTTCGACGTCGCCGGTAACCGATTTGCCGTTCACCGTCATGGACACCGTAGGCATGGCAGTCCTCCCAAATTCGGGGCCAAAAGCCCTCTTTTCGCTTCGCCCGCCGGGGGCGGCGGCGGCCCGGGTCCAAAATACAGCCGATTTCAGTCCGAATGCGCCTTGGAGCAGGAGCAACTCTGAACCCCCGGCGCGGGCCCGGTCAAGGGATTCCCGGGCAAGGACCGGCTCACACGCCCGTGAACGGAGCGTTTTGGCACATGATCTTGTCCGATCTTTCTTCGTCCACCGAAGCGGCGGGCTTCGCGAAGGCGGGAAACCCGGTCCCGCTTTTCGGGGTCACGCGCTACCGCCCGCAACCGCGGCGGCAAAGTTCTTGAAAAAATCGTCGGCGATCTTCTTGGCCGCGCCATTAACCAGACGCTGGCCGAGCTGGGCGAGCTTGCCGCCGATCTGTGCTTCGACGTTGTAGGTAAGCAAGGTGCCGCCGTCCTTGTCGGTCAGCGCGACCGTGGCGCCACCTTTGGCAAAGCCGGCGACGCCGCCGTCGCCTTCCCCTGAAATCTTGTAACCGTTGGGCGGATTGAGGTCGGTCAGGTGCACCTTGCCTTTAAAGCGCGCCTTCACCGGCCCGATCTTGGTGACGGCGACCGCCTGCAATTCGGTGTCTGAAATCTTGTTAAGCTCCTCGCAACCGGGGATGCAGGCCTTCAGCACTTCGGCATCGTTGAGCTTCGCATAGACAATCTCACGGCTGGCGGGGAGTTGAACCTCTCCGGTCATAACCATCGCCATCGGCACCATCTCCTTCGTAACTCAAGTCTGAAAGCTGTGAACCACCGACTTAAGCCCTCGCGAGGCCGCTGAAAAGAGCTTTGCAGCGGGCGCGGATCGCTTTAAGGGTGTCGCCAACGCTAAACGTCACAATCAAAATCAGGCTTTAGGGAGGTTTTTCATGCCGATGATCGATGCGGACGGCTGCCCAATCAATGTCGAGGTCGAGGGTAACGCCAGCGCGCCCGTCTTGATGCTGTCGAACTCGCTCGGCACCAACCTGCACATGTGGGACGACCAGGCGAGCGAATTTGCAAAGCATTTTCGCCTGGTGCGCTATGACCGCCGCGGCCACGGCAAATCGGGTACGAGCAAAGGCCCCTACAGCTTCGACCTGTTCGGCCGCGATATCCTGGCCATCCTCGATGCGCTGAAGATCGAGACCGTGAACTGGTGCGGGCTGTCGATGGGTGGCATGGACGGGCAATGGCTCGGCGCCCACGCTCCTGAGCGCATCGAAAAACTCATTCTCGCTAACACGAACTTCTTCTATGCCGACAAGAGCCCATGGGCCGACCGCATCAAGACCGTCCGCGAGAAAGGCCTTGCCTCGTTTGTCGGCACCAACATGGAGCGCTGGTTCACCAAGAGTTTCCGTGAGCGGTCGCCGCAGGCCATCGAGCGCATGACGAGAATGTTCCTGGAGAGCAATCGCGATGGCTATGCCGCCTGCGTCGAGGCGATCCGCGACATGGATTTCCGTGCCACCAACCCGCGGATCGCCAAACCCACGCTCATCATCGTTGGCAAGCACGATCCGGCGACACCCCCGGCATGGGGCGAAGTGATCGCCCAACAGATCAAGAGCGCCAAGCTTGTGGCGCTCGATGCCGCGCATATTTCCAACGTCGAGCAGCCGAAGGCGTTCGCAGAAGCCGTGCTGAACTTCCTCCAATAAAGGTCGCGTCCATGGACAAGAAGGAACTCTACGACAAAGGCATGGCCAAGCGCCGCAAGGTGTTGGGCAACGAATGGGTCGATCGCGCCAATGCGAAGAAGACTCCGTTCAATGAGGAATTCCAGGAGCTGATCACCCGTTACGCCTGGGGCGAGGTCTGGACGCGGCCGCACTACGACGAGCGCACCCGTCGCGTGCTGGTGCTCGGCACCATGATCGCGCTCGGACAATGGGACGAATTCCGCCTGCATGTGCGGGCGGCGCTGGCCGAAGGCGGCTTTACCGAAGCCGACATCAAGGAAGTCATCCTGCAGCAGGCGATCTATTGCGGGGTACCGGCCGCAAATCATGCTTTCAAAGAAGCCGGGGAAGTGATGGCCGAGATCGCCAAAAGCAAATAGGCGGTCACGGGCTAGTGTCGCAATTTGGAAGTCCGCCCGAGTTCTCAGCTTGTTCCGAAGCGAACTTCCGAATCAAAGCGACACTAGCAACTCTATGATTTTAGGGTCCCTTTGAACCCGAAGTTCGCAAAAGCGCTTGCCGAGCAATCGTGCGAACTTCGGGTCGGGGACACTGATTACGGCCTCGTCATTTCCGCTTGATTTGATGGCATGATACCCCCAGCAGTTGCAGAAAGGGGATTTCATGGTCGATGTCCGCACAGGCATGCCGAGCGTTCAGCTTAGCAAGGTCGAATTCAAGAAGCGGTTTTTGCAGGAATTCTACGATCCGGTTTTCGAGCCGCTTAAGGCCGAACTCGACAAAATCGCCGACGCGGCCTGGAACGGCTATGACGAATACCGCAAAGCCCCGCGCACGGTGAAGGCCGGCAAGAATTTCGTGGACCCGGATTACGATCTTTCGCAGCAGTGGCTCGACACGCACAGCGCCATTCAGGCCGCGGAGCGTCGCCAACGCGATCCCGCCTCTCCTTCGCGTGTTCTTCTGATCAACGGCTCATCACGAAGCGACCAAAGCTGTCCCGGTGAAATGTCGAAGACCTGGCGGCTGATCACGCTGGCCAACGAGACGATTGAGATGGAAGGCGGATTCGAGATCGAGATTCTCGATCTCTCGCGCCTGACGTCGGAATACGGCCGCGTCATCCATCCCTGCAAGGCCTGCGTCTCCACCGCGCAGCCGCTCTGCCATTGGCCCTGCTCATGCTACCCCAATCACGCGATCGGACAGAGCCGCGACTGGATGAACGAGATTTATCCGAAATGGGTCGCCGCGCACGGCGTGATGATCGTCTGCCCGGTCAACTGGTATCAGGCGCCCTCCTCGCTCAAGCTGATGATCGACCGCCTGGTCTGCGCCGACGGCGGCAATCCCGATCCCACCTCGACGCATGGCAAAAACGCGAAAAAGGCAAAAGAGCTGGAGCTCGCCGGCTGGCCCTATCCGCGCCACCTCGCGGGACGGGTGTTCTCCGTAGTCGTGCATGGCGATGCCTCCGGCACCGAAAACCTGCGCCGCATTCTCAGCGACTGGATGGAGGACAACGGTATGATCCCGTCCGGACATCTCGGGCACATCGACCGCTTTGTCGGCTATCTTCAGCCCTACGCCACCAGCCACGACGACCTCGACCGCGATCCAGATTTCCAGCAGGACGTGCGCAACGCGGCGCTCGCGCTGGTGCAGGCGGTCAAGGACCGGCGCAGCGGAAAATTGCAGCCGCCCGATCGCGGCTTGCACGAGGCGCGACCCAAATAACATATGATCCCGAAAAGCGGGAACTGGTATTCGGATCAGATCGTGCGCAAATAAAATGCGCGATTAGCGGAAGGGGGAGAACCAGGGCGCCCCGCGCGGCGTAGCGGAGATTTCCATCACGACGACGGGCTTCGCCTTCACCGCCGCACGCGCGTAGCTGCGCTCGACCAGGCAAAGCGCTGTGGCGACCGCGGCAAGGATCAACTGGACGGTTTGTTCGCGCACCAGGTCGACATTCTGCGACCACACCGCGGGACCGACCGATACGATACTGATCAACACCACCAGGATCAGGCCACCCTCAAGCATTTCGGAATCCGCCTTGCCGCCTTTAGGGGCGCGCACACGAGTGACGACATACAGGGCGCAAACGCAGGCGACCGCCAGTTTGATCGCACCGAAGAAGGCCGCGAGCTTGATCAGCCCGATCGGGCCGAGGCCGAACACGCTGCCGATGGCGAACACGAACTGCGAGCGCCACACGTCTTCCAGACCATAGCTCGGGGAAGTGAGCATGCGCAGCCCATCGTATCCCCAGAACAAGGTGAAATAGAGCGCTACGCCCATGACGATAATCACGGCCGCATGGGACAATCTACGCATGGCGTCCTCCTGAAACGAGGGATCAACGCGTAAGCGCTTCAAATGCTAATTTCAAAAGGAACCGTCGCTTTACCTTACTTGTTAGCCGCTTAACCAAGCCGGAGCGCTTGGCTCCCCCGCGCAGAGCAATCCAGAATTCGGGTGGGTTCCGGCAGTTCGGCACCTTAGATTGGTCTTTGTTAAACACGGCATCTGATGGAAGGAACTCATGGTCTTCGTACCCGCGCTCCAGCGTGCAAGTGAACGCGCCCACCCGCGCTTGGTCCTGCTGGCGACTTCGCTCGGCGTGCTGCTCGCGCAGATCGACACGTCGGTGGTCAATCTCGCGCTGAAAAGCATCGGCGCCGACCTAA
>CAVPUU010000028.1:0-137433 GCA_963709015.1 uncultured Alphaproteobacteria bacterium
AGATTGCGGCTTTGCTGACCATAAGTCATTGATATTCGCGGCAAGATTTCACACCAATCTTCGACTTGTAACACAGTTTTGTTTACCATTCCAGTGGCTATCCCCGCGTCGGTATCACGACTGGCGGAATTGGCCTAGAACACTGTCTTCCGATGAGGGCGGCACTATGGCGATGGATCAATCCGCAGCGGTGTATTCGGTAGAGGCCAGGAAGGGGAACGATGATCCATCATCCGCCAGGGCGAGGCGGTGTGTTTAATAAGACGGCGGAACTGTACGGCTCTACATGCGGGGGGCAATGGATGCCTCCAAACACGGCTATCTTGACTGTGCCCGCCAATTCGGAAGCGGCAGGAGTGTCCCGGCGGCTTGGCCCTTAACGCCCGTGCTGAAGCTGAAGCACCGGGCCTATGCCTCTCATGTAGTTGGGGCCAACGCCGGGGACTGGCAAACGAGGTAAGAGGGTGGCCGCCGCCAGTTGGTCCAAGAGTGGTGTCGGCTGTACCTCGGCGAGGAAATCAGCCATCGTTGATGCCACAGGCGGTTGCCCCTCACTCCCCACGGATACTGCCGCCGGGATGGTGAATGCCCCAAGCGTGGCCCTGAGTTCACCCATGAGCGGTGCGTCGGTGGATGACGCGTCCCCCTCTGGATTGCTCGCGGGGGCGCTCGCGGCGACGAACAAATCTGGGTCGGGCAAAGTCATAGATCGGAGGGCCGTCACGAAAAGCGGATTGTTGCCACCCGGTGTCGTTGTCGCTGGAAGCTGCGGACCTGAGTTTGCCGAGGTGTCGTCGGGTATCGGCGGCGTAAAGAAGGGTACTGCCGGGATTTCGCCCGTAAGCTGCGGACTGTCGTCATCGGCCTCGAGGTCGAATGTCGCCATAATCTTTGTTCCCTACTGAGCCTTAAGCCATTGGCTCCTATGATTGTGGATAGGGTTGTTGCGGGGCATCCTTGATGGGGCTGGCGTGAGGTGCCCCCTGATGGTCCGCGCAATTGGGTCATGTTGCTTTGGTATTGAGCGACACCCGCGCGGTGTCCCCGTAAGCCCTACCCTACTCCTTGGTCTCAGGGGTGGGCTTCAAGGTTGTCGTCGGGTGCCGCTTTAGTCTTTGATTGCTGCCGAGCCTTGTGGGTCTACTCGGCGGCGGCAGCCCTCAGCACGGTGGCTTGGTCATAGAGGGCGAAGGCGACGCGGATCATCGCTCGGTACATTGCCTCGGTAAGCCCCAAGGTCTGACCCTTGGCGGCGGCCTTGCGGTACTGCTCAATGGCGGCCTCGGTAGCCTTAGCCCTGGCATTGGATTTGGTTCGGGGACTGTCACCCACGATGACAAGGTTCGCTCTGCGAAGGTCTCGGTGGTTGTCCCCAAGCGTGACCTTCTGCTGCCCCGGCATCGGCGAGGACCCTGCCAAGCGGCTCATGGCACGGCTCAAGGTAGATGTAATCGAGGAGCCTCCTGCCGTCCTTCTGGCGGACCTTTGAGGTGGTCTGATCCACATAGACCCAGCAACCAAAGAGGGTCAGTACCCCAAGCAGAGGCAGAGCAAGAGGGTCACATTGGCGTTTGCCGTCCTCATCGATCCGCTCTGCGGCCTTGACCGTAAAGCCCGTGTCCTGGGGACTGTGCCATAGGTCGAGGATAGAGCCGAAAGGAAAGGCAGGGTCATGTTTCCATACCTCGATAACCTGGGATAGGGCTTCGTGCTCCTCCTCAAGGGTAAGGACTGGTGGAAGCATTCAGGTAAAAGCCGAGAAGTGCTGCGGCAAGGTCGGCATGAGGGTGTTGTCTATGTTTGGCCAAAAGTTGAATTTCCTTCTTCCATATTGATGGCCTGAGGGAATGATACCTTTGGTGGATAGTAGCCAGTCTCCTTGGGTCTGGGGGTCTGTCTCCTTTCAGGTTGTCTGTGAGCACGGCATAAAAGACGGAGCCTCAAGGTCGGTCTGACCTTGGGCTGTAACCTTGAAGCCGTGTTGATGATGGGCAGAGGCGAGGTGGTCGTTTCCGTATCGACCGATTACACGCCTTTGGGGAGAACTTGGTGGTTAAGACTTAAGGGAGGAGTTCCGAGCCCCGTGTGACCCTGAGGGCTACGCTCTTTAAAGGAGCAACAATAAGCAACAACCATAGGGACGGCTTCGGTCCCCTCTCTCATATGGAAGGGTGGCACGTCTCGTTTCACAATTCACATTTGGATTATCTGAAGGAAGGGAGATTTTGTTTTAAATTATTGCCTATGGCAATATTTTTTTATTGATTTTTCTGTTTATGATAATACCATCCATAATGAGGTAAAGTGAGCCATCCCGTATTATGCTAAAGAAAAGAAACCCAGTACTCTATTCTCATAACTCCATTTTCACTGCAATGCAGGTGATGGTGTGGGAAAAGTCTATTCAATATCGACCTTCTTGACCTCCGTCCACTCCTTCTCCACCTTTGGGACCGTGACGATCAATACGCCATCCTCGAGTTTGGCAGTGATATTTTCGCCGTCGAGTTCCTCCTTCTCTTCCTCTCCAGGAGGGGAAGCTTTACGCTACGCTCGAAGACGTCACACTTTTCGCTCTTTCTTGCTGAGTGTTTTGAGGAATTCTTCGTCACCTTGGCGGTAGACGACACCAGCGACGTTAAGTTCGCTCTTCTCAGCATCCCAGTTAACACCTACATCTTCCTTTTTGGCGCCTGGGAGGGCGACGTGCAGGACGTAGGCGGCTGGGTAATAGAACACGTCGATGGGTGGTGTGAAGTTATTCTCGGCGTCTGTCTCCCCGGCTTCTCTATCGGCTCCCGGGCCAGCTTGCTCGGGCGTAAGTGCGGAGGGCTTGGGCAATGGGGTGAGAAGCAAAGGCTTGGAAAGGGGCAGACATGTCAAATGAATCGCTGGCTGGGCCGCCGAATGGTGGTGGGCCTCTGCGACAGCCCCAAGGACCGTGTGGAGAGAACCCACCCAATGGCAAGCGCTTTGCTTCGCTCACATTCTCGGATTTTTGTATGCGTTGCTGATTAATAGAGGTAAAACGGGCAAAGCCGCCAGGCGGAATATGACGCCTGACGGCTTTGGTCTGGAGGCCCGGACGCAAAAAACTTGTCCGGCGTAGTCATGTTACCATTTGAGCGTCACGTCGCAATGAAACTCACTCATTAAGCTAAAACATCAATCTTAATTCCGGTGCCATGGATTGGTGTGAAGGCGCCACGAACCGCAAAGAGCGTCTTTACGGCAGTCGCTCCAGAATTTGTTCAGATGATTTGATCAGTCGGCTGCAACAACAGCGGTGTTGTTCCGCCTCCTAAATCTTGTAAAAGTACATAGGACAACCCATAGTTTAATGCTAAATGCCCTTACATAGCTTGGGACGCGGAATATTGCCAAGAAGGGAATTTCGTTTAATCCCATCGATCGACTGAATTGAACCTCAAGTGATTTCAAGGCAGTGTACGCCGGAAAAACGCTTAATGATGTGGCCATCGATGGCAGGATCACTATTCCAGCAAGGAGCATAAATCTCGGATCAATTTGTGAACGAGTCCTGCACTTGGCAGGATTATCGCGATCCAAACGGTTGCTGGGGTGGATCGGTCTGCATCGGGCCCAATACATTTTGGGGACGTTGAGGATTTTGGTTGGGAATTATCGTGCTCGTCGCTGGGGGGATCGGTTGCGACAAGGGACCATGTCCGGTTCTGACAGCCGTACCGGTGGTCGCAGGTCCAGCCGTGCTGAGAATTGGTGCCATCGCTAGCACCGGCTGTCCCCTGGCCGTGGCTACTTGCGACCGTGCCAAGGGTTAATACCGCAGCGAGAAGCCAGCAGATTTCTATGTTTGCCATTACTCGTCTCCTAGTATCTTGCAGTTACTTAATCCCGCCACAGGCCCACAGACTAAGCATGTGGCGTAAGTCATAAGAATTCAAGGGCCAAGTCATAGAATCAAGGGCCAAGTCTATGAAAAAGAAATTTGTCGAGTTGGAAACAAATGCGAATTTGAAATGTCGGCATGTCCCCTCGGATTCGCTAAAGACTGAAAGTTAAAAATGTCACGAAAACTTCGCCATTTTCTGCCGATTTGTCCAATTATCGTCAAATAGTTTCCATTTTCCCGCTACTGGCGACGCACTACTCGCGTTCAGCTTTCTCTGCTCCGCTCGCCTTGCTTCCCGGGGTTTGATTTGGATGTGCCTTGATGGCCATCGCCCGACTCTTCTTTGCAAGGTCAGCGCTGACGGCCGACGACGGCTGCGTCATCGGCAAATAAGCCACTATAGCGAGAACGATTAACGCACCTAGGCTCTTGGTGAATTTTGCTATGGCGGCAGCGTATTTTATCGCGTCGGGAGTTTGCCACCGCTCCGAGGATAATTTGAGCATTTTTCGACTGAACCTACCGGTAAAAGCACATTACCGTGTCGACGATAAAACAACAAGCCGCCACAAATAAATCAATAATTTTAATGGTTTATCGAAACTTCAATTGATTGTTTGGTTCGGTTGTAGATAGTACAGCCGCAACTAGAAAATTACCGTGGCGCAACAACAATGCCGACGTCTCGATTGATGACGTTTAGATATTTGCTGACGACATTTATAGACCGATGGCGGGCGGCGCTGATTATATTTGGCGTCGCGCTGACGGCAGCATGGTTGGTTCTGTTGATTTTGCTTCCGTTGTACTTGCTCAAAATAATTTAGGGTCTGTACCCATATAAATGATTGGTTAGTTTTGAAGAACATGATTCACCGTGGGCGGAGGTGGGTCATGCGATTTGATCTGAGCGATGAGGGCTGGGCGCTTCTCGAGCCAGTGCTGCCGAAGAGCCGCAGAGCGCGCGGGTTGATGATCGCAAGATCGTAAATGCGATCTTTTATGTGCTGCGCACCGGAATGCCGTGGCGGGATCTGCCGGCACAGTACGGCCCTTACACGACCGCATACAATCGCTTCAACCGCTAGTCTCGCCGCGGCATCTGGACGCGCGTTTTCGACCAGACGGCATCGAAATCACGCGACAGTCTGTATCTGATCGACAGCACCGTTGTGAAAGCCCACCGCGCGGCGAGTGGCACAAAAGGGGGCAGAAAAATCAGGCGATTGGTATCAGCCAAGGCGGCCGAATCACGAAAATCCATGCGATTGTCGACAGCAAAGGCCGGCCACTGAGCTTCATCGTGACCGGCGGACTGGTACATACAGCCAGGTCGTCGAAGAGATACTGAACACACCCGGATCGCCGCCAGCTGTCACGGCCGACAAGGCCTACGACAGCGAAAAAGTACGCCAGCAGATCAGGGACGAAGGCGCTTTGCCGATCACCCCCGAACCGCTGCAACACCATCAAGAAGGCCTATTGCCCCAAGCGCTTCTATCGGCGGCGGCACAAAATCGAAAACCTCTTCTGCCGCATCAACGATTGGCGGCTCATCACAACCCGATACGACAACCTCGCTCGAAACTTCCTCTCCGCTACAACGCACGTCGCTGCACTCTACTGGATCAAATTGTGAGTCCAGACCCTAGCTCATTCGATCAACATCGCAACCTGGCACATTCGGAGTGTCATTGATTTGCCAAAGAAGCCAGGCCACGGTTAAGACCGATGGCGTAAGAGTGACAAGGACTTCAAGTAGGAACAGCTGCATGTCCAACCTCCGCAGACCGTTCTCCCGAAAGTCTCTTTTTCAAAAGCATACTCCGATTTCGGACCCTGCGGCGACAACATATTTAGTGCGGGTAGTCGTCGCACAGGTCCATCTAAAAAACATTAGATCGATGGGCTCTTATGGACGGCAGGAACCAACACTGCCTGCCGGAACAGCCAGTTCAGCATCGAAGTAGTCTTATCTGAACGTATAGTGCGCTTTATTTTGCGCTCCCGTCTTGAGCGTCGACATAAGGAGCCCAATGCAAATGAATCGGCAATTCATGACGCCGGTCAGGCCGGCTACATTAAGGTTGACGAAGCTATATTATTGCTCAGTTTCGTGGACCGCGTAGCGTGCAAGGCGTCGGGTTGCCTTTGTAGGGTAAGTACATGCCTTCGTACGAGAGTTTATTGATCCCGGGGTCGACCGAATTGCCCGATTGTCGGTGCGGCGCCGTAATGCACCTATTCGAGGCCAAGCCGCGCGGAGATACAGAGATCCGCGTTTTTAAATGCGAGAAATGCAATCACGAATTACAATTGATGGTTTGGAAGATAGCTGAGGAAAAGAGCTAATCGCCCTCGGAATTGGAAGACGATTTCAACGTCGGCGAAGCCTTATTTGGCGTGCCGCGCGGTGCAATTAAAAGTGCTGGCCGCGCGTCGCCTCAATTAGACGTCTACTCCGACCGGAATCACACGCTATTTTTCAGATCCAAGCTGCCTGGGTTAACGGTCTGCTACGATTTTGAGCAATCCTTTGCAGGCCTTGACACATCCGTGTTTGTTTGAAACGGCAAAACGGGACGACGGCAACTGGCTTGTATCGGCCAATTTGAAAATACTGGTCTTGATTAGGCTGCGCACCTTGACGCCGGTGGATGCCAGCGAAATAGGCTCCTTGCAAATCGAAATGAAGCGGCCCGGCTCGGCGGCGCGATGTTCAGCGATAGTAGCTCCAGCCGCTATCGGTATAACCACCCCAGTAATTGACACCGCCGTAAGGACCGTAAGCACCGTAAAGGGGTGAACAAGAATAGCTATCAGGGCAAGGCCGGGTGCAAACCTCATACCAGTTACAGCCTTGTGGACCGCATCGCCAAAGGTTTTGGCAATATCGATTAGCCATCGCAACACGGTGTCGGCTTAGTTTGGGAGCAGCAGTGTCAGCGGCATATGCGTGAAACGACAGGGTGAAGGTCGCAAAAGCAATCAAGCCCCCAGCCAAAACCATTAGTATTTTAGACATAGGCCCCTCCATCAAGCTTTGAACTTATACCGAAAAGCTCGTCAAAACCAAACTTTTTAGCACTAAAAGAAGGGCACGGCCCACTATGTCACGCGTCACCGCGGTTTTGAGATCCCGCCAGCCGAAAAGCCATAGTCAGCTCGGACATTGCGGCCATTCGACCATCCCTGTCTTTCGAGTTTGACCCGGAACCTCGCAAGGCCCGCCTTGCTTGCGGCTTCGTCCTCCGCAGGGCTCCCACCAAGCCGTTCCGCCGCACCCCAGTCTGCCTACTCAGGTGCAGCTGACCCACTTACTACCCTGTGTGACCTGCCGAAACAACGTTCGAATTCCGCTGGCGCACCTAGTTCAAATTTGCTTATATATTTCTATAAGTTGCTTGCTTGGGGTTGGGGACAATATGCGCTCAATTTTTTTGACTTTGTTCGCCTATTTCTGCGGGGTCAATGTCGAGGTTGATGGGCGGTCATATGGCCCACGCAGACGACATTTGACTGACTCTCGTGAGCGGGCGTCGGAACTCGCAAAGACCGGCCTAGATGTCTCGTGATGGTCTGCTTCGTGAAAATTTCGCTGAGTTCTCGTTAGGCCTGAGCTGACCGGAAGCGCATTGCGCGCGCCGCCTTGAAGATCTGCCTCAGCCGATCATGCCGTGGCCTGCTTTGTTTTGTATTTGATCACAATCACGCCCACGGCTGGCCGCGCACTCGTCACGATGCAGTGGTGAGGGCAATATCGACGGGGTAAGCCGGATTTGCTACTTCATCCCTCCGATCGCGGCTCTCAATAGACAAGAGAGCGTTTCGCGCGGCTGATTGCTAACCCTCGGCGTCGTATCCCTGATGCGCCATTCAGCCAGCGTCGGTGACAATGCGGCCGTGAGAACGTCTTATCGTCATAAACCATCAGCAGACAAAGTATAATCAGCCGGCTTGGCCCGCCGAGTTGAGGTGGTTAAACTTAGACATAGCCGGTAAGCTAGAGGGTAGCCGGTAAGCTAGAGGTTAGTTAATGCAAAGGTGATTGCTTGCACACCCCCGAGATGACGGAACTTTCTAGTTGGAGCAACAGCGCTGGTCAAAGCACAGTCGGCGAGGCAATCCGTTGTCGCGCGGAATTGCAACCGGACCGACCAGCCGTTTTGTCCACGGGCTTTGCGCCTCTGTCGTACAGGGAATTGCAGCGATTGATCGATGGGATCCGCGTAACGTTGCGCACGGCTGGATTTGGCCGGAGCGCCCGCATTGCGATCGCAATTCCAAATGGCCCCCAAGCTGCGTTGGCAATCGTCGCGGTCGCCTGCTCTGCTGTTAGCATTCCACTCAATCCGCGGCAGACCCTCCGTGAAGTCGAGATAAATTTTGCCAGTCTTCGGCCGGACGCCATACTCCTACTCAAAGGCGACGAATGTGCCGCCAGACAGGCAGCAGAAGAAGTCGGCATAAAGATCATTGAGGCCACTCAATGCACAGCGCCGGCGCTCGGCTTTAGCATCGGCAAGCCGCAAACTAGTACCGCCTCAACGCCAGATGAACCTGACGAACCAGATGCTGGCGCACCTGCCTTTATACTCCAGACATCGGGTACGACTTCGGAACCGAAGCTGATCCCTTTCAGCCACAGCAACATGCTGGCTGCTGCGGCTAGGCTTCAATCTTGGTTTAATCTAACGCCGCAAGATCGGTGTCTTAGCGTAAGTCCCGTTTTTTATTCGCACGGGCTGAAGGTGACGGTTTTCACGCCTCTCCTCACCGGTGGAACCGTCGCGTTTCCAACAGATGCTTCCAAGTTCGATTACAGTGAGTGGTTCGGCAATCTAGAGCCGACTTGGTATTCGGCTGGCCCAACGCTTCATCGATTGGTCCTCGATCAAGCACAATCCAGAGCAGATTTAAAAGCAGGACACTCGCTGCGGTTTATATTGTCTGGTGGCGCACCGCTACCGAGGAATGTTCTAAATGGCCTGCAATGCACGCTTGGCATCCCTGTAGTGGAGCATTATGGCTCGAGCGAAGCCGCACAGATTGCCGCCAATCTGCCTCCGCCGGGTCGCTCCAAGGTCGGCACCTGCGGCATTCCCTGGCCAGGCATCGTTCGCATCGTAGGCGAAGATGGACGCGAACTTCCCCCGGGGGAGCACGGCGAGGTTCTGGTCGGCGGGCCAACGTTGATTTCTGGCTATCTGAATGCCCCTGAACTCAATAGCGAGAGCTTTGTCAGCGGTTGGTACAAATCGGGCGACATTGGCAGCGTCGATGAGGAAGGTTTTCTCACGCTTCAGGGCCGCAAGAGTGAGCTGATCAATCGGGGTGGTGAGAAGATTTCACCCGTTGAGGTCGATGACGCACTCATGCGTCACCCCGCGGTCGCCGAGGCTACAGCCTTTTCTGTCCCACATTCGCGGCTCGGAGAAGATGTGGCAGCAGCCGTTGTACTTCGCGCCGGTGCGACAGTTACCTCTGTAGAGCTTCGTAGACACCTTCAAAATCAACTGGCGCCGTTTAAAATTCCTCGCCGAATTGTTTTCCCGGATCGGTTACCGAAGGGCAGATCAGGCAAGGTCCAACGGTGGCGGCTGACCGAGTTGTGGCAGGAAATGACCACCGCAGAACCAAAAACTGCAGCGTCTCAATCGGCCGGTAATACGTCTGAAGAGAATTCCCTGGCTCACGGGGTGCGAGCAATTTGGGAGCGTCTACTTAAAGCGGCGCCTCTCTCCCTAGACGACGATTTTTTTGAGAAGGGCGGTGACTCGCTTATCGCAGCGGAAATGCTTGTCGAGTTGGAGACGCTGACCAACCAAATGATTCCGAGTTCAATCCTGTTCGAAGCCACAACGATCCGCCAGTTGGCGCAGAAGCTTTCTGAACTGGACAAACTTCGACCGAAACATCTCGTCCAAATGTATCCTGACGGCCGGCAGCAGCCGCTGATCTACTTTCACGGCAACTACTATAGGTTTGGACACTCCGCATTAAAGCTCGCAAAGCTGCTGGGTTCCGACCAACCTCTTTTCGTCGTCGCACCTCATGGTACTGATGATGATCCTATTCCAAGTTCTATCGAAGCCATGGCATCCGATCGCTTGCCACTGATCTTGGAGGCCCAGCCAGAAGGACCTTACCGGCTGGGAGGCAAATGTCTTGGAGGAATTATTGCATTTGAGGCCGCCCGTCAGCTCGTTGCTGCGGGGAAAGAAGTAGAAATGATAGTCATGGTGGATCCTCCGACCATCAACGCACGAAAGTCCGTACAATTTCTCTTCTCGGCAATGAGGCGCGCGCGGCCGGTCGTCGGCCCGATCGTCGACCACGCGATGGCATGGGCGTGGTTTAGATGCGTGCAGATCCAGAGATTCTGGAATTACCCATGGACCAAGCGAGCGACCTCGATACAACGGCGGTGGGCTTTGATGAAGGCCAATATGCGAAATCAGGGCGAGCGCCGCGACGACACGGTGCGCGCTGCACCGGCTGTCGTGAATCGACCCGGTGAGCCGGGCGCCGAGGAATGGCAGTTCACGGACGCTCGGACGGCGAAATATGCGGTTGCTATGTCGAATTATGTCCCAAAGCCCCTTGCCGTGCGAGTTATCTATGTCAAAGTTGAATTCGCTGTAGGAGCGTGGGAGCGAATAAGTCAAAATATCGAGGTAGTTAATTCGCCGGGCACGCATGAGGCTCCCGATCTTGCCAATGTTGCAGAACATTTGAGAATACATTTGCAACCGAGCAAATAAATTTAATTTGAATTTTTTGCGAACTTCAGCCATCTGGCGGCGACAATGAGCGATTTCAGCTGAAAACCCCGTGTTCGAAATCGCTATGGCTTACCAGAAGACAGCAGCGCTTATCGCGGCTACGAAGCTTGATATCTTCACTACAATCGGCGCGGAGATGGTGTCTCTGGATAATCTAGTTTCGCGAACTGGCGCCTCTGATCGGGGCCTACGAATTTTATGTGACTACCTCACAGTGATCGGCTTGCTTAAAAAACAAGATTCGCACTACGCCCTAACGCAAATTGCCAGAACATTTCTCGACGAATCGTCTCCTCTTGCCGTTGGAAAAATTCTTGATTTTGTTGCGGCGCCGGAGATCGTTGATCTTTTCCTGAACGATCCGGCCGCATATGTTCGGCGCGGCGGCTCCAGCGGATTAGCGAACGTCTCGCCGGATCACCCCGTCTGGGTACGGTTTGCAAAGGCGGCGGTACCTTTCGCTGCGGCAGCCGCTAAGCGCGTCGCGGTCCACGTCGCAAATCTTCCCGACCCGCCTTATACGGTACTTGATATCGCCGCGGGCCACGGTCTTTACGGAATCGAGGTGGCAAAAGCATTGCCCGAGGCCTTGGTCACTGCGGTAGATTGGGCGCAGGTATTGACGGTAACCCGCGCTAACGCTGCGGAGGCTGGCGTGATTGATCGCTTCCGTATGTTAGTGGGAAATGCCTTGGATATGGATTGGGGGAGCGACTACGATCTTATACTGTTACCCAATTTCCTTCATCACTTTGATTTCGAGGTATGCACGTCGCTGTTGCGCAAAGTAAAAGCCAGTCTTTCCGCTGGTGGGCAAGCGTGGGCGATTGATCTCGTGCCGAACGAAGACCGGATTTCTCCCCCGATACCGGCAATGTTCGCCTTCTGGATGCTCGCCACGACACCCGGTGGAGATGCCTATACAATACGCGAGCTCGACGAGATGGCGCGAAATGCCGGATTTCGTGGCGCAACAACGCGGGCTCTTGCGCCGACGCCAGAAAGTCTCATCGTATTCGAATGCTAGGCGTCGCTTTTCGAACGAGCTGGTTTACGGTCGTTCTAGTAATTCAGTTTGACCGTTCGACACCGAGTTTGGGGCGCTGAAGGAAAACTCCTGGTGCAAAACGATCCGTCTCCTGCCAATGGGCAAGCCTTATCGAATAACGTCTCGCGCGAATATCAGGTGCGCGCACTAAACTCGAATGAATTCGCGCGATGGGATGATTTTGTTCGGCTTTCGCCTCAAGGCACGCTCTTCCATACGACGCTTTGGTTGGATGCCGCAGGCGTGCCTTATCGCTTGTTGGGCTGCTATCGTGGCGGCGAACTGCACGGCGGTTTCGCGTTAGGCCTCGTTGGCCCTCGGGCTGCAGGAAATCCGCATGCCAGTTTCACGCCCTATCTCGGTATTCTGTATCCTCGGTCAAGCGCGAAATATGTGACAGAACTTTCTCAAAACAAGGAGATCGCGAGCGCATTCGCAGCGTTTATCAAACGTGAGTTCGACTGGGTTTATGTACAGTTCGCCCCAGAGGTCATCGACCTTCAACCTTTTATTTGGCAGGGGTTTGGTGTCGATTTGCACTATACCTATCGCCTCTCAGTGAGCAGCCTCAAATCTGCGTTTGATAACATGGACGCAGGTCGACGGAGAAATATCGTCAGCGCCGAAAAGCAGGGAGTACAGGTGGAAGCCCGCGCCGATTTCTCCGAAATTGTGCGATTGCGCGAAATGTCCTTCGAGCGCCAAGGGCAGCCGGTAAACGATGGACCTGCAGCAATGAAGTTTGAAGCTGCCTTACGCCGAGCCGGACAGTGCCAAGCATTTCTAGCGCGTAGTAAGGAAAATGAGCCGCTCGGTGGCGTTTGGATCGCGTGGGACAACAAACGCGCATACTATCTTCTTGGCGGCTTCGATCATTCTGCAAAGTCTAGCAACGCGGTGGCATTGGCCATGTGGCACGCGATCCAATTTACGGCAACGAATTTGAATTTGCCTGAGTTCGATTTCGAAGGTTCAATGATCCCCGCGATTGAACGATTTTTCCGCAAGTTTGGCGGCGTACTTACGCCGAACTATATCATCCGCTATCGACAGCCTATGAATCTTAGGCAACGTATTGCACGCAAAATCGGACGAATTTTCCGCCGCCAGCCTTGATCCTTACTCGAGCCTTGGAACCCAAGGGGTCAAATTGACCGGTCTTCGTTAGGCCAAGGCCCGAAATTGAGGTTAATGCGACTGATTAATCGAATGACGTTGATTTATCACGCGATTTCCTAGATATAACTTTCATTCGCTACAGGTGGATGAGCCGGCAAGGACCACCGCGACGAAACCAAGAATAAACAACATGCAGGACGTGATTGTCATAGAGGCCGGCCGATCTGAGCGGCACTACTGGTTGGACCTATGGCGCTATCGCGAGCTGTTTCGCGTACTCGCGTGGCGGGATCTGTCCGTCCGTTATAAACAGACAGTCTTCGGCGTGCTGTGGGCGCTTATTCGGCCCATTCTTACCATGGTGGTTTTCACTGTGATTTTTGGCCGCATCGCCAAACTACCGACCGAAGGCAACACGCCTTACGCACTCATGGTGTTCGCTGGCATCCTTCCGTGGACTTTCTTTTCCACTGGGTTGAGTGAGGCTTCCAATAGCTTGATTTCGAATACCAGCCTGATCAGCAAAGTCTATTTTCCGCGACTGATTGTTCCCATAGCGACGGTTGTTGTAGCGTTCGTGGATTCCCTCATCAGCTTTTGCATCATGCTCATGCTGATGGTCTGGTACTGGTTCTTGCCGGATTGGCACATCATTGTTCTGCCGCTATTCGCTTTACTGGGCTTTTTCGCCAGTGTGGGTCCGGCTCTTTGGATTACCGCATTAAATGTAAAATATCGCGATTTCCGCCACATTATCCCATTCATTGTGCAGTTTGGGCTCTATGTGTCGCCGGTCGGATTCAGTTCAAGCGTGGTGCCCGAGCAATGGCGTCTGCTTTATTCGCTGAATCCAATGGTTAGCGTGATCAATGGGTTCCGCTGGTGCATCCTTCGCGGACAAGTCGAGTTGCGGCCCCAAGATCTCTTCGTGAGCGTTGCTGTGATTGCCTTTTTTCTGTGGTTCGGAGTGCGTCAGTTCCGCAAGACCGAAAAAAGCTTCGCAGACCTGATTTGAACGCGAACCAATAGCCATGTCGGACAGCGCGATAAGCGTCGAAAATCTGTCCAAACGTTATCTCATTGGGCATCGATTCTCTTCTTCAGCGGAGAAATACAAACACTCGATGCTGCGCGAGACTATTCAGCGCGAAATCAATAACTTTGTGCGCAAAGCGGTGGACGTCGTTCACGGCCGTCAAGTCGTGCAAGGGGATGCGATCGAGGAGTTCTGGGCGCTCAGGAATGTAAGTTTTGAAGTTAAGCAGGGTGAGGTTCTCGGCATTATTGGCCGCAACGGTGCCGGCAAAAGTACGCTGCTCAAGATCTTAAGTCGTATCACCGAACCTACGGAAGGGCGGGTCATTTTACGGGGACGCATTTCGAGCCTGCTCGAGGTGGGTACCGGATTTCATCCCGAGCTAACCGGCCGTGAAAACATCTTTCTTAATGGCGCCATCCTCGGCATGACGCAGCGGGAAATCAGAAAAAAATTCGATGAAATCGTCACGTTCGCCGAAGTTGAAAAATTTATTGATACCCCGGTGAAGCGTTTTTCGTCGGGAATGTACGTACGTCTAGCATTCGCAGTCGCGGCACATCTCGAGCCGGAGATTTTGGTTATTGATGAGGTGCTGGCAGTCGGTGATATCGAATTCCAGAAAAAGTGCCTTGGAAAAATGGATGAAGTCTCCCGCAGCCAAGGAAGGACCGTACTATTCGTAAGCCATAACATGGAGGCAGTGTTAAAGCTTTGTACTCGCGCAGTATTTATTGAGGCCGGGCGTGTTCGAGCCATAGGCGACGTTAAAAACGTCGTGCCTACTTACCTCCAGGGTCAATCATCTTCGCCAAGTGTGGTCGATTTGTCGACCAAACCGAGGCTATTCGAATACACGGGGAAAGCACGTCTTGTCAAAATTACTCCTTCAGACGCAGCAGGCAGTTGGTCGCTACCTTTTGGGAGACGTCTTTCGCTGGATCTTACGATAGATGCCATTTCCACGACCCGGTTTGACGTGATCATTGGCATTTATTCGTCTCGCGGTTTCGAAGTGGCGACATGGACGAATAAGTGTAACAATGTGGAGCTTGCGGTGCGGCCCGGGATAAATACCTTTAGAATAGAATACCAACAGCTGCGCTTGCTTCCCGGCCGATATTATCTTGGCCTGGGCATTATTGGTGATCGAGGCTACGACGACGGCGTCAATGACGCCGTACAATTTGAAATTACATCAAGCGTCGAGGCCGCTCAAATCGACGCGCACCATTTTGGCGGGGCACTTGTCGCCTCTGCAGAGGTCTCCATACTTGACCCAACTTCTGCTCGGGACAAAATAGTAGGCGCACATGGAGCACAACGGTGAAAAAGCGTCTCCCAGAAATCACCGATTGTCCGCGTGTATCGGTAATAACTCCGTTTCTCAACAACGAGGCTTTTCTGTCAGAGGCGATTGAGAGCGTAATCGCGCAGACCTTCAAAAATTGGGAGCATTTGCTCGTCGATGATGGATCAGGCCCTGCGGCAACAGCAATCGCAAAACGATATGCCGCGCAGCACCCCGGACAGATCCGCTATCTTGAACACCCTGGGCACCTCAACCGCGGCATAAGCGCCGCTCGTAATCTTGGCGTGCAAAATGCACGCGGTGAATTTATTGCGTTTCTTGATTCCGACGATATTTGGCTACCGTCCAAGCTCGCCGAGCACGTGGCCCTTTTTAACTCAATCAAGGAGTCGGCATGGTGTGCGGAGCAACCATCGAGTGGAATAGCTGGTCGAAGGGGCCAGACTGCATTTTGCCAACGGGACATCGGCAGGATGTTGTAATTTACCCTCCCGATGCGGCGGTAGAGTTGTTTCCACTTGGAAAAGCGCGGGCGCCTTCTTTTTCGGATGTCGTATTTCGTGCCGCACTTGTGAGGCGGTTAGGAGGATTCGAAGAACAATTCACCGGATTATACGACGATCAGGTTCTTCTCTCGAAAGTCTACCTGTCCACGCCGGTCTATTTCTGCAGTACAACGTCAAACAAATATCGCCAGCATTCGACCTCGACCTGTGCTAAGGCTACCAGAGAGGGAAGAGTTCTCCAAAGCAAATTGAATTTCCTAGAGTGGCTCGAACAATATCTAAAGACGATAAATGCGGTCGACCCGCGCGTTGTTTCATCTTTACATCGGAGATTGAGGCCTTTTCGCAGTCCTCGTATTCATTATTTTCTTTCGGTGATAGCAAAGAGTCGAATGGTTGGCAGGTTGAGGATTCGCACTCGATTGCGGTCTGTCATCCATCGCATCCGGCCGCCCAAGCCGAAGCCGCTGATCCTCATGTATCACCGCATTGCGGATCAGCCAGTCGATCCATGGGAACTAGCGGTATCGCCCGCCCATTTCGAACAGCATCTTCACGTCCTGCGCCGCACTCGCCATCCCCTTCCGCTAATGGATTTTGTCCGTGGTCTACTCGCCGGTACTCTGCCGCCAAATGCCGTGGCTGTGACCTTCGATGACGGCTATGTGGACAACCTCGTCGTCGGCAAGCCACTCCTTGCTTCCGCAGACATGCCGGCGACGCTCTTTCTTCCCACTGGCTTCCTAAATCGCTCCGGACCGTTTTGGTGGGACGAGCTTGCAACATTCATTCTCGGTACGAACATCCCTCAGAATTTTGAGCTCGTGGTGGGTAATAAGTCCATTCGGATTGGGTTCGGCACTGAATCGGCTGAGCTCAAGGACGGTACGACGCTTACTTCGTTCTTGAAAACGCGACACGTAGAATTGTGGAAAATATGGGAGGTCCTACGGCGGCTTGAGGATGAAGAACGTCTGGCGGTGGTGGTGAAGCTTCGATCGATCTTCGCGGGGGGCGATCACCACGCAAGCTTAGGACGGGCAATGACTGTAGACGAGGTGCGCACAATCGCATCCGATGGTCTCGTGACGATCGGAGCTCACACCGTCACCCACCCTGTGCTACCGTGTTTAGAAGCCACCGCCTGCCATCATGAAATCATCGAAAGCAAGCTTGCATGCGAAGCTTTGATCGGAGCGCCAGTTGCGACATTTGCCTACCCCTATGGCGGCTTCGATGCCAGGGTTCGCGAGACCGTAAAGACCGGCGGCTTCACTGTTGCTTGTTCTATACAGCATGGTCCGGCGATGATCACGTCAGATGTTTTGACATTGCCGCGCATTCACGTGCGAAATGTACAAGGAGATGCGTTTGAGAAGGTGCTTCGGTTTGCATCTGCTTCAGGTTGACCGTCGTCAAAGATTTTAACGAGAATGCCAGATGGTGGAAGTGCTCGACACTACCGATAATCCACTTGTTTCAGTCACTATAATATTTCTGGACGGAGAAGCCTTTTTGGCTGAAGCCATTGAAAGCGTTATTGCGCAGACCTATAGCAATTGGGAGCTTTTTCTCGTCGATGACGGATCAGGCCCGGCGGCAACGGCGATCGCGCAGCAATATGCGGCGAGGCATCCGGGACGAATTTACTATCTAGACCATCCTAATCACGCCAATCGCGGCAGCAGCGCCGCCCGTAATCTCGGGATTCAACATACGCGAGGGGAATTGCTCGCGTTTCTTGACGCCGACGATGTCTGGCTACCAGCCAAGCTGGCCCAACAGGTGGCCCTACTTGATGCGCACCCAGAAGTCGGCATGGTGTGTGGAACGACTATTTATTGGCGTAGCTGGTCGAACGGCCTCGATGATGTGGTGCCTACGGGACATCGGCAAGACGTTGTCATCTACCCTCCCGATGCGGCTCTGGCATTGTTTCCGCTTGGAACTGCACCACCGGTTTCCATGTCCGATATTGTGTTGCGCGCCACCCTTGTGAGACGATTAGGCGGATTTGAGGAGAAATTCATCGGACACTATGAGAGCCGAGTTTTTCAATCAAAAATCCTTTTATTCGCACCAGTGTATTTCTCTAGTACGACAACAAACAAATACCGCCAGCATCCGGCATCTTGCGTTCAGACGGCCATCCGAGAGGGAAAACATCTCCAAAATAGATTGCGTTTTCTAGAGTGGCTCGAACAATATCTGAAATTAATTGATAATGTTGACCCGCGCGTTGATTTCATCTTTGCATCGGGAGTTGAGGCCCTATCGCAGTCCTCGTATTCATTATTTAATTTCGGTGCTAACGAAAGTCCGCAACAGATTCCGTCGCTTGCTCGCGCGAGCAAGGCGGTTGATCCCACGGAAAGCAACGTAATGCTGGCCTCTTCTTCTGGGCCCATGAGAGGTTAATCGAGCAATATTGATGCGAGGTCCAGAAATAGGCCGCTTGCCGGTCATAAATCACGGCAACTGTGCAGGTCCTCGCCTCTCAACAAGCCGGCGCGATTGACCCGAAGTTGAACCCCTTTGTCGACCGACTCGGAAATGTGCGATTGAAGACGGCTTTGATATAAGGGATGGCGATACACTTGTCGTAGTCTGTTGAGGGCCAAAATTACAAATTTGCTCAATCGAGCTCGAAAGCGTCCTTGTATTCCTGCTTCAGGGCAGAGTTCTGCTCATCCTTGCGCAAGATGCAATTTCCGACCGCCAGCATCTCGATTTCGGTTCCCATGAAGCAGCGAAACGCGTGTTCGGGCGTGCAGACGATCGGCTCGCCGCGCACATTGAAGCTCGTGTTGACCACCACCGGACAGCCCGTGATCGCCTTGAAGCGCGGAGAGCAGGGCATGGAAACGCGGATTGGTCTCCCGATGCACGGTCTGGATCCGCGCAGAATAGTCGACATGGGTGACGGCCGGGATATCGGAGCGTGGTACGTTGAGCTTGTCGATGCCGAATAACTGCTGCTCTCCGCCTCGCTCATCGGGCGCCGGCGGCTTCCGGCGACTCGGCGACTAGCAGCATGTACGGGCTGTCGCGTCAAGCTCGAACCAATCGGCGACGTCCTCGCGCAGCACAGCCGGCGCGAAGGGGCGGAAGCTCTCGCGGTATTTGACCTTCAGATTGAGCGTCTTCTGCATCGGTGGGCGAGCGCGGGTCGCCGAGAATAGAGCGGGCGCCGAGCGCGCGCGGGCCGAACTCCATCCGGCCCTGGAACCAGCCGACCGCTTTGTCGTCGGTGAGCGCCTGCGCCGTCGGCATCGACGACGGCGGCATCTTCGGCAAGACCTCGAACTGCGCGCCGGCCGCCGCCAAGCGGCGCTCGATCTCGTCCTGCGAACCGGGACCGAGATAGGCGCCTTGCATCCATCCGGGCCGTTGGCTGGCGTCGCGGCTGATTTTTCGTGTTGGTGGTAGGCGGCGAGCGCCGCGCCGAGGGCGCCGCCGGCGTCGCCGGCGGCCGGCTGAACCCAGATATCGGTCGAATTGCCGTCGCGCAGCACTTTGCCGTTGGCGACGCAATTGAGTGCGACGCCACCGGCGAGGCACAGATTGCGCATGCCGGTCTCAGTGGCGAGCGACCGCAGTCAGCCGTAGCACAACTTCCTCGGTCACCACCTGGATCGAGGCGGCGAGGTCCATGTCGCGCTGGGTCAGCGGCACTTCGGGCTCGCGCGGCGGCGCCGCCGAAGAGCTCGGCGAAGCGCGCGTTGGTCATGGTCAGGCCGGTGCAATAGTTGAAATAATCAGATCGAGCCGGAACGAGCCATCGGCCTTCAGATCGATCAGATGGTCGAGGATCGGTCTGGCGTAGCTCGGCTCGCCATAGGGCGCGAGCCCCATGACCTTGTATTCGCCCGAATTGACCTTAAATCCCGTGTAATAAGTGAAGGCGGAATAAAGCAGCCCGAGCGAGTGCGGGAACTGGATCTCCTTGATAATCGACAGCTCGTTGCCGCGCCCGACGCCGAGCCGAGGTCGTCGCCCATTCGCCGACGCCGTCCATAGTCAGCACCGCCGCCTAGTCAAACGGCGACGGGAAGAAGGCGGAGGCGGCATGGCTGAAGTGGTGCTCGGCGAATAAGAGCTTGTCGGTCGCGCCAAGATCACGGTCGATCGCGCGCAGCTCCTCCAACAACAAATTCTTCTGAAACAGCTTCTCGCTCAACCACACCGGCATCGCGGCGCGGAAGGAGGTGAAGCCACGCGGAGCGAAAGCAAGATAGGTTTCCAGCAACCGCTCAAATTTGAGGAACGGCTTGTCGTAAAAGGCGACGCGGTCAATGTCACGCGGCGTGATGCCGGCGTCGGCGATGCACCATTAAATCGCATTTACCGGGAAACTCGGATCATGCTTCTTGCGGCTGAAACGTTCCTCTTGCGCGGCGTTGACGATAACGCCATCGCGGACGATCGCGGCCGCGCTATCGTGGTAAAAAGCCGAGATCCCAAGTATGATCATCTGCGGCTGGTACTCAGAACAATGTATAGATGAACGGGGCAACGGCCGAGCCCTTGGTGAGAACAACTAAGCCGCCGAAGATCAACATCAAGATTAGGATTGGCATTAGCCAGAATTTCTTGCGCGAACGCATAAATTCCCAAAGCTCGGCGACGAAGGACACTGGTGCACCCCCTAGAATTGTTTGCTCATGGAGCCGGGTGCCGGCGCCGGCGGCTCGCGCGGAATCCAGTACGAAGCGCTTTCCGGTTCGCGCTTGAGCCGCAGGAGATCCTTGCCAAGCGCGCGCAGCAGCACCGCCATCGGCAGGATCGCACCGTAGAACATGACCGCCATGACAATCGGATTGATTATGTGATGGATCGCAAGCCCGAACTTGAACCACAGCAAGTTCAGAGGTTTCAGCAATCGCGGCGCTGAGAAAGCGCATGCAAGAAAGCAAGCGCCGACCACGAGTGCCCACCACCGCGTCGACCCACCGTGCACCGTCGGCCCCAACGCGATTAGGGCAAAGGCAGCGGCAAATACGATACCGAAATTGCGCTCGGAGCCAACAGTTACTTTGCGGTAAGTTTGGACTGGCTCGTTGGTTGTCATAATATTCAGCTACCTTGCAACACGACGTTCGCGTGTGTCGGAGCGCTAAAGTGACAGGTCAGCCGACCTTTGTCACTTTCTGAATTTACGCGTACGCGACCACAGCGAAAATGCGTGGAGGTAAGTCACAATCTCCTGCCCCCAAAGGAATATAGCATGCCAGTTCGCGTCGGTAGACCGTTATTATTTGGATGGTAAACACATAGTCGGGCGCTTCCGCTCAGGGTTGTTCCGGTCGCATGTCCCTGATACCGGCCAGGAGTCGCATAGCAGGCGAAACATACCGGAGATTTGCCTTGTGCGGCGGGATCGTTTTGTCGCAATTGGCGTGCATATCCTTGTTGCTGCGGTCCGTCTTCATCATATGAAACTTCAGATGAGCGCGCAGAAAATCAAGCGCCATTCCATTGCTGGTCAAAGCTACACGTCCATCGAAAAGGCTGTTGCCGCGATAATAACGCGCCAATCATGCTGAGAAAATGAAATACCCGCATAAGCTACCCTCTAGAGCGACCTCAATGAGCCGGATTATGCGCGAGCTTAGCACTGAAATCGATGATGCCAGCCGCAACGACGTCTGATACAAGCTGCGCGCCGGCTTCCGAATAGTGCATGTCATCGAAAAAGTAGCGTCGCTCTTTGGGAACGCGCGCGGCAAGGTCAATGCAGAAAATCTTGCGTTTGTCGCAGACGTCCAGAAGCACATCATTAAACATCTTCATGCCGCGCGCCAAAGCGGCCGGCGAGTAATAGATGTTCTTGGTGCACCAATCATCGCGACCACCCACTCCGCCCGCTGTCAGAAGGGCCTCATCTTCCGGCGCCATATGTTCCTTCCACAACGTCGGCTGGGTCAAAAATATCATCGGCGCATGGTAGGCCTCGGAACGGTCGATTAACTTGTTGAGGTTCGACCTATACGTTGGCGAGACCATCGTCCAAATTCGGCAAATCGACTAGGTTCTCTTTTGGGGCGCTTTGTCGGCAACTTCGCCATTTGGCAAAAATCGTTGCGTATTCGGTTAGCACCACACTGTTGCGCGATCGCTTCCACCAATCCTTAATCCGTTCATAAAAACGATAAAGGGCGAATCAATTCCGCCATCCGCTTCTTGGCCTAACCGTAAATGTCCAATTCAGATTGTCTTCCGGAGTCAGTTTGCGTAAATAGCTGGACCGCAAAGCTGTTTGGAAGTCGTTCACGCCGACAAGATTAACGAACATGTCCATATGCGGCAGATTTGCCACCATCCGGTCGAGTTCAAGCAGATTGTGAATAGTCGCCAATGAGGGGCGCGCGATATTGCCAACCCAGGTCTTTGGCTGTCCAGGCGTAGCATTGAGCTTGTCCTGCACCAGATGCGACCACATCTTCGGCTGATCGAGATAGACATCGATACCAGTGCTGCCACCAAACACTAGGATGCGGCGCTTGGCATCAGGTGGGATCTCGTCGGCGCGCATCCCGAGGCTGTTAGCGACAAAATGAGAGACGCCTTCTATGCCGGGGGTATTCACCGGATCGGGCACAAATCTGAAAACCGAACGGGGAGCATAGACAAAATAACCCTGCGGATCCGGAATCAAAAACCGCAAAAAAATCTCAGAGCTTACAAGAATGAAAATGAGAACGCCGACAATATAACTGACGCACCACGCGATTTTCTTTGCCATTGGAAACGCCTGATCAAGTGACTGTCTTTTGGAACCGCATTCATAGTTCAACGGATAGCATTGCCGAGAGGCAATGGTCCTTTCAGAAAGTTGTCGATCGCATTTATATCACGAATGGTCGCATGCAGCTAGCGTAGGCGGCCACGCGGAGCCCCCATTCACAAAGCAGGAAAGATTATTTTTGATCTATCACTCGGTCCAGCAAAGAAAGTACTGGTGATCCCGGCCGAAATTTTCTGGCAAAGTGAGCGCGTGAAGCGGCGATCGCCGGGAGGTCACCAACTTGTAGAAATTTTGGCCCGGCCCCGCCGAGTGACCAATCAATATACCTCTTATTATCTCTGCTCACGCGCACCCACCCTTGGTTGCAGATCACTGTCTGATAAAATCCCTCCTCTGGGACTAAGCGTTCACTAAAGTGCTTAATGAGACGCTCCCCACTCTCATATTCATCGAGCAGAACTCGCGCGACACGCCGATTGGCGGTAAACCAATGTTCGCCTCCGTAGCATCGCAGGTTCGACCTGAACGGGTGAAACGGCCATGCCAACCATGGGTGCCGAATAAAGAGTTTCCTCCGTCTTGGCCGCAGCCGTTTGGTTAGCGACGGATAGTTGAGCAACTTCGCGACGTAGCGGTCGTACGCTAGCAGGACCCATCCTGGATCGCTAAAAACGTAGTCAGCCTCCCGATTATCCAAAGACAACGGGATGCCTACTGGAGGCGTAACCTCCCGAAAGTCCAAATAAGCGTCGTAGCCGCCTGTTTTTAACTCGCTGAGGATAGTATCCGCAGTGGCGACTGGATAGTCGGAGCCGCTCAACAGCACGAACCAGTCGGGATCTTCCTTCTCATACAGGTCGCGCACGGCGCTCATCGCAGCGTGGATGACGGAGATATGCCCCCAGCGGGTGCTCACGTGAGGCCGAACGAAAGATACAAAGCTTGGAAAGCATCCTGGATCGAGCTGCGCCTGCCCGAAATTGTGCGCACAGCTTATTTTTGCACCAGGAAACATGGACCCCAGACGCATCGTAAGCTGCAGCAATTGCTCCGGGTCGGAGTATGATAAAATGATAAAGCCTATTTCGCTCATGCCTTCCAATCCCTCTTTCGTTCAATCAAAGGATCCCGGATCCTGTACTTTGATTGCATGGGTTCGACGATATGACCGACTGTCAATATCACAGGATATAAATTCTCAGGAATTTGTCCGCTACTACTGAAATATTACATGTGATCGACGACGAACACAGAACGCTCGGATATCTTAGTATTGGCAATGTAATTGGCCAAAAGTTCATTAGTTTGCCCTGACAGATTATGCTCCCAGACAACTCATACCGAGTCTCATTGATCAGAACCCGTGCGCCCATTGGCGCAGTCCGATGGACATGATGCGCCAGGGTTGGTCGACGAGCTTGTTCCAAGCCTCGCAACAATGATCGACGAGATCGTCGTAGGATTTGAAGATACGGTTGGAGAGCCAGTTGTCGCGCATAAACTGCCAAACGTTCTCGACCGGGTTGAGCTCGGGGCATTTCGGCGGCAGGGCGATAATGGTGATGTTGGACGGCACGACGAGGCGCGTCGATAGGTGCCAGCCAGCCTGATCGACCAAGAGAACGGCGTGGGCACCGGGCGCGACGATCGCGGCGATCTCTGCAAGGTGCAGGTTCATCGCCTCGGTATTGCAGGCCGGCAGGATCAGGGCCGCACCCTTGCCTTCCTTTGGGCAGACGGCGCCGAAGATGTAGGTGGAGGCGGTGCGCTGATCACGAGGAGCGCTGGGGCGGGAGCCGCGCTTTGCCCACCGGCGGGTGATCTTATTCTTCTGACCGATCCGAGCCTCGTCCGCGAACCATATTTCTATCTTGTGGCTGTCGACCGCCTTCTCGCGCGCGATTGCGTCCAGACGCGCGGGGAAGTTTTTTTAAAATCCTCAATCGCACCCGCGGCCTGCGCGTGATGACGTGGCCGAGCCGACAGCTTGCGATAGCCCATGGCGCGCAGTTCCCGGCTCAACGTCTGCTTGGCGATGGTGATACGGAACTCTTCGTATATCCATTGCGCCAGGTCGATCAGCCGCCAGCGCACCACGCCGTGGACCGCCGGGATTGGGCCGCTCTCGATCATCTGGGCGACGGCCTGGCGCTGGCCATCATTGAGCTTGGAGGGTTGGCCTGGCGGCTTTCTGTCCAGCAGCCCGTCAGGGCCCTGCACGTTGAACCGTAACACCCAGTCCCGGATGATCTGTAGACCGACGCCGCCGATCTTGGCTGCCTCGGTGCGGGTTGCGCCATCATAGATTGCGGCAAGGGTCAGAAGCCGACGAGCCTGCGGCCCATCCTTGGTCTTCTTTGCCAATCCGCGCAGCCGAGATGCACTAAAATCCCGCCGCAATGGTATCGGAACCGACATGGCGAACCTCCTTGGTTCGCCACTTGAATCAGACCGCCGCCGATTTGTGAATCCCCAACGAGTTACGCCTTCAGAGATTTGGTATCAATAGCGGGTTGATGCGCCATGTGATGATGAGATTATTGCATTACGCGATCGCGCTTTTTCTATCGCTCTAGTCAATTTTGATTGCAGGGAGTTCGGTTGTTGAAGAGCCCGCGCATATCATGGTTTGCGACGTAACAGAATCGAACGTTTGGTGACTCGAGCGGGTCAATTGATGTCACGGCAGGCAACGTAGAGCTGGTCTCTTCTTTGGCCTATAAGGGACTGCTTGGGCGGCGGTCCTGGGCGGATTTAACTATCAACGATGCTGCTCCGAGCCATGTTGTTTCTTTGGCGAGGACGCATTGCAAGAGACTAAAGCTGTCGCCAAAATATCAAAAAGGAGTGTTTTAGTGCGACATCTGCGCCATATGTTAGAGCCAATCATTCGCTCATTTATTCATCAGTATTCGCGATTTTCGCGCCCAAATCTGCTCGATGCGCGTGCTTTAGTGATTGACGGAAATGGTCGCGTATTTCTCGTCAAGCACAGCTACATTGACGGGTGGTACTTGCCGGGTGGCGGAGTGGAGCCAGGCGAAAGCGCTGTTTCGGCGCTTTCTCGCGAACTCGTCGAGGAAGGGAATATTCAAATGATTGGTATGCCGCGGTTGCATGGAATATTCCTCAACAAGCACGGTAGGCAGGAAAGTCATGTGGCGCTATTCGTTGTACGTGAATTTCACCAAAATAGCCCGCCACGACCCAATTTCGAAATTGTTGCGCATGGTTTCTTTTCACGGGACGAACTGCCGGATAATACAAGCCGCGCGACCCACACCCGGATTGCCGAAGTGCTCAGCCGTCAGCCGATCAGCGACTTGTGGTGAGATCGGCATCATTCCATGGTGTCGTACCGTACGGGAGGCACTGCGCGTTTTCCATAACCGGCGCGAAACACTCCCTGCGAAAAAGGGAGCACCGCGATGCTCACTAGGAACCAGCGCGTCGCGTGACCTTTGTCACTATGGCACTGACGCACTAGAGCATTGTCCGATCTAATTGAATCGGAATTGGGATTCCCAAGACGGGGCAAATCGTGATTTAAGCTGGCCACTGGGAAGGAGGCCAGCACGGATGGCGAAGCCCTATTCGAAGGACTTGCGTGAGCGTGTTGTAGCGGCGGTGGAAGGCGGCCTATCGCGTCGGTAGGCTACCCATTCGTCCAAGGATGATTTGGCTTTGTGAGCCGATGCTCGATCCCGTGCGCTCGACAGAACAGATCGAACATATGGGTCCGCCACCTGGCCATCGGACCTACACGGTTTTTCGGCAAGTCGCTGAACTGAATGCCGTTATCAGTGAGAACCGTGTGGATCGTGTAGTGGACGACCGCGATCAGGTCCTTCAGGAATACGGTTGCCGTGTTTCGGTTCGCCTGCTCATGAAGCTGAGCGAACGCAAACTTCGATGTGCGGTCGAGCCTCCTCCTCGGCGTTCAGTACCGTCGAGTGCGGTGCCTTCGGCCCCATCGCTGCATCGTGGACGAAGGTGCGCTTCCTCCACTTCGTCGCCGTCTTCGGGTTGAGATCGTAGCGTCTGGCGAGCTCGTGCATCGAAGCTTTCGATCGCTGTATCGCTGCTCGGACGGCGTGCGTGGTCTTGGCGCTGCCGTGAAGTATCTGTCCCATAAGACCTCCCGGAATGTAGGATCAACATGGCTGATTCCATGACCCTCCGGGACTACACTAGGGGTCAAACAGGCCACGCCACGCATGAGCACGCGTATCGGCGATCGTCTTCCAATCCGCCGAAGCAGTTGACCCGGCGCGCCATCCTGATGTGGCCAGGTATTTGCGGTAAGGTGTCGCGAGCATAGAACCGACGCGCGGTGCGTTCTATTCCTGCGTGTGGCGCCTGAACCCCCAGCGCCATGGTGGATGCGGCACCGGTCTTTAGCTGCGACAGCAGGCGTGGTGCCCCTGGCCGGACTCGAACCAGCACGATGTTTCCACCACCTGATTTTGAGTCAGGCGCGTCTACCAATTCCGCCACAGGGGCTCATATGCGGCACAAGCGGCGCGGATCATAGCGGCGCAAAACCAAGGGTCAACGGCAAGTAACGGCCATGCAAGCTCCAATACCGGCGCTTTCAGGTTTACCGTGGCGCGCCTATGATCGCCGCCAATCCAGCTATTCGCAGGGAGAGCGCGATGAACGAAGAAACCCTCAATATGTCGCTGCGCAAATTCCTCAAGGTGGTCGGCGTGACCTCGCAACAGGAAATCGAAAAAGCGATCCGCGCCGCAACCGCCGATGGCCGCCTCAAGGGCAGTAAGTCGGTCGACGCGCAGATGGTGCTCACCATCGGCAAGGTCGGCCTCAATCACAAGGTCGACGGCACCATCGAACTGGAATAGCCGTCAAAGCCCGGCCAGCGCTTGCCGGTAGTAGGACAGATCGAGATATTTCGCGGGTGGGTTTGGCGTGCCGCCCTCGAACTCGGCGCGCAGCTTGAGCACGTTCTTGAACCCCTCCATGTCGAACTTGGCGTCCTTGACGAGCCCGTCGGAAGGATTGGTCACCAGCGCGTAGCACTCGGCGGCGATCTCCGGCGTCAATTTGAGCCGTTCGGCCAGCAGCGCGGTCGCGGCATCTTTGTTGTTCGGATCGAACGACCAGCGCAGGCCTTCGATATAGGCCTGGAGGTATTTCACCAGCGTAGCGGAATTGGCCTTCGCCCAAGACCGCAACGTGAACCCGGCCGTCGCCTGATAGGGGCCGATCACCGTCGCCACCGGGCCCATATCCCTGAGGCCCGATTTCACGGCAAGAATCGAAAACGGCGCGTTAAGGATCGCGGCCGACGCCGTCTTGTCCTGTTGCATGGCCGCCAGACGCTTGAACGTGGCGCCGACCGATTTCGGCGTGTAATCGCCCTTGTTCAAACCGTTCTTGGCGAGGATATCGTAAAGCTGGAAAGCGTAAGCCGTGTTGAGCGCATCCACGACGACCGTCTTGCTGCGCAAATCTTTGATCGACCGGATCTCGGGCTGCACGATCAAATGATTGAAGCTGTTGTCGCCGCCGATCACACCGACGATGTCGACCTTGGCGACGTCGGCCATGGCAACGGCGTTGTCGAACGCGGTATGGACGATCTGCCATCTGCCGTCGGCAAGGCCCTGGCGCAAAACCTCGGAACCCGGCGCTATCTTGATATCGACGTCGAGCCCGCGCTTGGCGAAGAAGCCCTGCGACTGCGCGGCATACAGCGGCAGATTCTGGATGCCGATGAACACCATCAAGGTGAGCCTGGTGTTTTCGGCACGCGCCGAGCCCGGCAGAGCTGCAAGAGCAAAAACCGCGACGAGCGCAGCGGCGAGCAGGCTCTTCATCATTTCATCCTCCCAGGGGACTTTTTTTTACAGCTTCGACTATAACACCGCTTCGATCCCGGCATTCCGTCGGCCGAAAGCCGATTCCATTTCGCGTCGCACTCTCACGGCGCTGTCGTTGGGATCGTAGGCGACGTCCGCCCATTTGAGCGCGCCGCCCTCCGGGATGTTGCGCTTGAGTTTGACGTTGTGTGCCAGACCCAGCGGCAGCAACTCGTCGCGCAGCGAAACATCCGCCGGCGTCTGCTTGCCCCAGACGCAGAAGCCACCCTCCCCGTCCAGCATCTCGCCAGCCTTGAGAGTGCGCTTGGCGGTCGCCACCACGTCGGAGCGGAAGCCGGTGGGCGCGCCGGTCGGCTCGTTGCGCAGTGCGGCGCTTGCCACCGAAATCCCCAGTTCGAGCCCGATCATGTGGATCGGCCGGTAGAGCGCGGCATATTTGCCGCCCTTGTCGGGCAGCATGGCGTATTCCTTGAAACAGCGGCGCGCATAATCGGTCTCGCCCTCGATCACCACGTAGGTGCCGAGCGCGAGATGATGTGGCACGTCGCGGCCGTCGCGATAGACCGACGACGTGACTTCGGTGACGCCGGATTTCTCCAGCGTGCCGCCGTCGCTTTTCGGCTTGCAGATATCGGCAAGCTCGAAACGTGTCGCCGGTGGGAAATGCAGGCCGTCGCTCTGCGGCACCAGACCGGTGGCATTGCACACTGCCGTCATCTCGATGCCGGACTTGGTGCCGTCAACGAAGGAGTTGAACATTTTCGGGTTGATCGAATTGCGGTCGGAGATGTTGAGATATTTGTCGAGAATGTCCCAGACATTGTCGGGATTCGACTTGTGGTAATGCGGCTCGTAGCGCGTGCCCTTGCCGGCGCAGATCACCTTGAAGCCGGCGGCGCGCGCCCAGTCCACATGCTCGCAGATCAGCGCCGGCTGATCGCCCCAGGCCAGCGAATAGACCACGTCGACCGCCTTGGCGCGGCGCGCCAGCAGCGGACCGGCCACCGCGTCGGCTTCGACATTGACCATGACGATGTGCTTGCCGTTGGCGATCGCCATTAGCGCATGATGGATACCGGCGCCCGGCACACCCGTCGCCTCCACGATTACCTCGACACGCGGATCGGCGATCAATGCGTCGGCTTTGTCGGTGACCAATGTCGTGCGCGCCTCGTGCGCATCGTCGAGCGACTTGGCGGCGTAAGCGCCACCCGGCCAACCGGCGGTCTTGAGCTGGCTGCGGGCGCGCGCCACGTCGAGATCGGCAACGCCCACGACATGCAGGCCGCGCGTCAGCCGCGCCTGCGACAGGAACATGGTGCCGAACTTGCCGGCGCCGATGACCCCGACAGCGACCGGCCGCCCGGCCGCTTCGCGTTCGATCAATTTGGCAAAGAGGTTCACCGGCGTTGCCTCACATTGTATTGTGAAACGGAAACACAGGCGGCAAGACGGCACAAGCGGCCGCTGGAAGCTTCGGCACTGGCCGGCTATTGGCAGAGGGCGCGGGAGACGAAGGTTTCGGTGTGGCAATCAGGTCCGCTGCTGCGGCCGGCCATATAGACCTGCGCCGGGCAAATCTCGGCGGTCGTCATATCAACGCTCTTGCCCCAGTCAAAGCCCTTGCTCTTGCAGATGGCATTGGCCGCGACCACGCAGTCGGGCGCCCCGTTCGGCGCGGTAGTGCACTTCTCGTGACCGGTAACCACGCGGGCGGCGGGAATGCGCGTGACCGCGCCGGCGGCATCCTTGGCGCCTTCGACGGTCGATTTGGCGGCGATGCCGGCTTCGTGGCCGAGATTCTCGACCTTCGAGCGAGCACCCCTGAAATTGGAGTTCGAACCAGTGCGTGATATTGCCGAACAGGCCGCGCTCCTCGGGCGCGCCGCGCGTGTCGGAGGCGTCCTGCGCGAAGGCCAGCGCGGCGGTGAACAGGATCACGCCCGCGCCAACGCAGGCCAGCGAGCCCGCCGCCGTTCGTCCGGTAAAATGTCTCGAGGTGCGATGGGTGCCCATGGCCGGCCAATTTACTTCAGGGCCGCCGCCTTGCGGCATCGCCCAACGGCATTTGCGCCAGCAACCCTGGTTAGGACCAACAGGTGGCGAAAATGAGGAATTTCTGGCCTCTCAGATCAAGTATAGCGCAGCCACGATGCCGATGACGACCAAGGCGGCGCCAAGCAGCAGCCACGTTCCCAGGCGTTTTTCGATGATATGGCGCGCCTGCTCGCCATAGCGGTGCAGCAGGAAGGCCAGCGCGAAGAAGCGGGTGGCGCGCGCAATGATCGAAAACACGATGAAAAGCGCGAGATTGTAGCCGGCAAATCCCGACGTGATTGTGACAATCTTGTACGGGATCGGGGTGAGCCCCTTCAGCAGGATGATCCAGGCGCCCCAATGCGCGTAAGCCGTGCGGAATGCTTCGACCTTGTCGCCATAGCCGTAAAGATGGATCAGCCAGGCGCCGACGGAGTCGTAGAGTAGTGCGCCAATCGCATAGCCAAGCAGGCCGCCGCCGACGGAGGCGACCGTGCACCAGGTCGCCATCACATAAGCCCGAGCGGGGTGCGCCAGCGCCATCGGGATCAGCATCACGTCGGGCGGCACCGGAAAGAACGAACTTTCGGCAAAGGCGATCGCGCCCATGCTCCACATGGCGTGCGGCTTGTGGGCGGTCGCGAGGCACCAGTCGTACAAACGGCGATGCAAAGAACGCGGCTTGGCGGCCTCAACTGTCATCGGAACGCTTCAGGTTAGGGACGGGTGGATCAGCTCAGCGACGCTTGCGAACGCGCCGGGTCTCCAGCGCCACGACCTTGCGCCGCGCCGCGCTTTGTACCAGATCTTTTGGCACTTTTTCGGCAATACCGAACATCTGCTCGCGCCGGCGCATTTCGTTCCACACGTCATCGGGATGAACGCCAGAATGAACCCAGAGCACCACGAGATTGTAGAGCAAATCGGCGCTTTCGCGGACCACCGCTTCGGGCTGGCCGTGCATGGCGTCGATCACCACCTCGACCGCCTCTTCGGCGAGCTTCTTGGCCATTTTGGCGCGGCCGGCGCGCAATAGCCGGGCGGTCCGCGACTTCGCCGGGTCCGAGCCCCGGGCGGCGATCACGGCTTCATAGAGCCGGGCAACCGAATCAGTCATGCGCGCACATTACTCGATCTGCGCGCCAAACCGGTTAACGGCCGTCATAAGAGGCCACCAACCAGGCATTACCCTTGACGCCCTGCCGACGCCGTCAATGATGGTGGTGGTGTCCATGACCGCCGCGGCCGCGATATCCCCCGAAGCCGCCGAAACCATAGCCCGGCGCATAGCCATAGCCACCGTAATAGCCATAAGGCGCATCGTAATAAGGACCTCCGTCGTAGTCATAGTAATAGTCGTTGCGATAGCGGTCGGCGGCGGCGAGCGCCGCGATGGTGCCGAACATACCGGCTACGGCGCCGAGCACGGCCGCATTGCCGCGGTGGTGATGCCAGTGCCGGTGGGCCGCCTGGGCCGGCGCCAGCGGGATGGTGCTGAGAGCCAGCGCGCCCACCAGAGCGGCGGCGAGCGAACGGCGAAAAGCGATGCGCATATGAACCTCCCTTTTGGGACTTATGGTTATTGAACGTTTGACCGCCCTAATTCCTGCTGCGTCAAAAAGCGCCTACATTTCGCAAGTGCGAAGACAGCGGACTTATTCTTCTTCATCGCTGAGCAGCGTGGCGTTGCCGCCCGAAGCGGCGGTATTCACCGTCACTATTTGTTCAAGCGCCAAGCGGTGCAAATAATTGGGTCCGCCGGCCTTCGGCCCAGTGCCGGAAAGGCCACTGCCGCCAAAGGGTTGGCTGCCGACCACAGCGCCGATCATGTTGCGGTTGACGTAAACATTTCCGTTCGGGAGCAACGCCAGGACACGCTCGACCGTGGCATCGATGCGCGAATGAACACCGAGCGTGAGCGCGGTGCCGTTGGCGGCGAGGTCGGCGATCAGGCGGTCGAACTCGTTTGCTCGCCAGCGAACTATGTGCAGTACCGGCCCGAACACTTCTTCTTTTAGTTCTTCTGCCCGATCCAGTTCTACGATCGCCGGCGCAACGTAGGTCCCGCCCGCCGGCACCGCTCCATCCCAACGGAAGCGCAGCGCGCCGTGCATGTCGACGATCCAGCGCTCGAGCCGCTCGCGCGCCACGGCGTCGATCACCGGCCCGACCTCGGTCGACGGGTCGCGCGGATCGCCGAGCTTCAATTCGCGCGCGGCGCCCTCGACCATGTCGAGCACTTTGTCCGCCACGTCGTCCTGCACGCAGAGCAGCCGCAAGGCCGAGCAGCGCTGGCCGGCGGAGCGGAAAGCGGAGGCGACCGCGTCGTCGCAGACCTGTTCGGGCAAAGCGGTGGCGTCCACGATCATGGCGTTGACGCCGCCGGTCTCGGCGATCAGGGCCGCGATCGGTCCGTCCCTGGCGGCCAGCGCGCGGTTGATGGCCCGCGCGACTTGCATTGAGCCGGTAAAGGCGACGCCGGCAATATCGGCGTGACCGGTGAGCTGGCCGCCGACCTTGCCGTCGCCCGGAACGAGATGGAGTGCGCCAAACGGCACGCCGGCTTCATGCAGCAGCTTCACCGCTTTATGCGCGATGAGCGGCGTCTGCTCGGCGGGCTTCGCCACGACACTGTTCCCGGCGGCGAGCGCGCCGGCGATCTGGCCGGTGAAAATCGCCAGCGGGAAATTCCACGGGCTGATGCAAGCGAAGACGCCGCGGCCGCGATAGCGCAGCTCGTTACTTTCGCCGGTCGGACCGGGCAGCGGCTGCGGTATCAACGTCGTGCGCGCCTGGCTCGCGTAGTAGCGGCAGTAATCAGCGGCCTCGCGCACTTCCGAGACGCAATCGTCGAGCGTCTTGCCGCCTTCGCTTTGCAGGAGCGCGATCAGCGGCCCGCGATCCTGCTCGATGAGATCGCCGGCGCGCCCCAGCGCGGCGGCGCGCTCGACGACCGGCGTCGCGCTCCATGCCGCGAAACCGGCGCGCGCCGCGGCAACCGCGGCCGCGACGATCGCGGCATCGCCCTCCTCGACGACGCCGATGGCCTTTCCGTCGATCGGCGAAACGGCGCTGCGCGCACGGCCGGCAACCGCGACGCCGTCGATCAGCGGGCAGGCCTTGGCATATTTGGGCGCGGCGGCAACCTCGGCCAGCAGCGCGTCGAGCGACGCGCTGTCGCCGAATTCAATGCCGGTCGAATTGCGGCGCTCGGGCGCGAACAAATCGCGCGGCAACGGAATATGGGGATGGCGCGCGTTGCCCGGGCCGGCGATCCGGTTTTGCGGCCGCCGCAATACGATCTCGATCGGCACATTGGGATCGGCGGCGACCGACACGAAGGAGGAATTGGCGCCGTTCTCAAGCAGGCGGCGCACCAGATAGGCGAGCAGATCGGCATAGCCGCCGACCGGCGCATAGACGCGGCAGGTAAGCTCCGGCATCTCCGTCAGCAGCGCGTGATAGAGCGCCTCGCCCATGCCGTGCAGGCGCTGGAATTCGTAATCGTGCGTACCGCCGGCATCCTCGATCACGCTCGCCACCGTGAGCGCGTTATGCGTGGCGAACTGCGGGTAGAGCCGCGGCCTCAGCCCCAGCAGTTTGCGCGCGCAATCGAGATAGCAGAGATCCGTCATCGCCTTGCGGCTGAACACCGGATAGTCGGCAAGGCCGCGCTCCTGTGCGCGCTTGATCTCGGTGTCCCAGTAGGCGCCCTTGACCAGCCGCGCCGTCAGGCGGCGGCCGAGCGCGGCGGCGATATCCGCGGTCCAACCGATCACCGCGCCGGCGCGCTTCTGATAGGCCTGCACGGCAAGCCCGAAGCCGTCCCAGCCGGCCAGCGACGAATCGCGCAACACGGCGCCGATAACTTCAAGCGACAGTTCCAGGCGGTCGGCTTCTTCCGCATCGACGGTGAAATTGAGCTCGTGGTTTTTCGCCAGCCGCGCCAGGTCGAGCAGCTTCGGCGTCAGCTCCTTGAGCACGCGCTTGCGCGACAGCGGTTCGTAACGCGGATGCAATGCCGACAGTTTGACCGAAATGCCCGGCCGGTTCGGCAGCGCGGCATTGCCGGCGCGCTTGCCGATCGCCTCGATAGCGCCGGCATACGACTGAAAATAACGGGCGGCATCGGCGGCGGTACGGGCGCCCTCGCCCAGCATGTCGTAAGAATAGAGATAGTCGCCGCCGCGCTTGGCACGCGTCAACGCCTCTTCGATAGTCTGCCCCAATACGAAATGCGAGCCGAGCAGCCGCATGGCCTGGCGCGTGGCGGCGCGCACCGCCGGCAGGCCGAGCCGCTTGACGAGTGCCTCGACGATACCCTCGGGCGTCTCGCCGGGGTGAATGACGCGCGCCGTGATGCCGAGCGTCCAGGCCGAGGCCGAGACCAGCAGCGCGCTCGCGCGGGCATCGCGGTGCGCCCAGTCGCCGGCCTTGAGCTTGTCCTCGATCAGGCGGTCGGCGGTGGCGGCGTCGGGCACCCGCAGCAGCGCCTCGGCCAGCACCATCAGCGCCAGGCCTTCCTTGGTGGAGAGCGCATAGGCATGCAGAAAATCCTCCACCCCGCCAAGACTGCCGCTGAGCCCGCGGGCGCGGACCGCGGTCACCAGCCGCGCGGCGCGCGCATCGATGCGGGCTTCGGCTGCCTCCGAGCGGCCGGCGCCCGTCAGCAACGCGGCGGCCAGGCCCTCGTCCGCCGGCGCATAAGGCGCGCGGAACAGCGGGATTTCGCTCAGCGCAACTGTTGGCTTCGCCGACGGCATGGATCGGCCTCCAAACTCGCGCGCTCAGACCGCGCCAGATGCTTATAAAATAAACTATGCACTACGTCCGCTTCGCCCCAGATAACGGGCGTTCATCGGGCGCTCGCGCGCGTCCGCGCGGAGCGCGGCTCATCCGTGGGCGGTTCCCTCGCCCAGAGGCGCGGCGTCTGGCGCCAGGACCAGGTCCGCGTCGTCGATGACGTAGCGGACATATTTGTAGTCGCGGATGAAGCTGATCCGGCTGTCCCGCCATTCCAGCCACATCACATAGCTGGGTTTCACCGCCTGGGGATCTTCGTAGACCGCGATGACCTCGCGGCCATCGAGCCAGGCGGGGGCGAGCCGCACCGGGGCGCTGCGCGAGTAGATGCCGAAGAACATGCTCACGTCGGCGGCGCCAGCGCGAAGCGGGTACGTGGACTGGACCAGCCGCACGTCGTCGGCCAGCATCGCGCGCAGCCCGTCCCAGTCGCGCCGGTTGAACAGGGCGACATAGCGGGCCACTGCGGGTGATGGCGGGCGCGGCGCGGGCTGGGCCGCCGCACGGGCGTTGATAGTCTTGAGCCGGGCCCGCCCGCGGGCGAGGTGGGCCTTCACCGCATTGACCGTGAGGTCGAGCATGGCGGCGATCTCCTCTAAGGGCTGATCGAGCACGTCCTTGAGAATCACCACGCTGCGCTGCATGGTCGGAAGCTCCACAAACCGCGACAATGCGGTCTCGACCGCCTCCCGCCTCATCATAACCTCCACGGCATCCGGGCTTTCCGGATCGGCGACCTCGTGTGCCGCCTCGATAGGTTCGGCAGCCCGGATCGCGCGGCTGCGCAGCAGGTCCAGCGCGCGGTTGTGGGCAATCCGGAACAGCCAGGCGCGCAACGGCGGGGCCTCCTTGAGTTCGTCCAGGGCGACATAGGCTCGGGCGAAAGCGTCCTGCACCACATCCTCGCCATCGATCACCGAGCCCATCAGGCGCGCGCAATAGCGGTGAAGCTCGGGCCGTAGCTCGCCGGCAAGCGCCAGGAGTTGCGCCTGGCGCGCCGTGGGCGGCGAGGATGGACCTTCGCTCAAGCCGCCTCTCCTTCGAGGATTGTGATCCCGGTATCGCCCTTCAGGCCGAAGGCGACGCCGGTGGCGTATCGGGGATCGTCCAGCACCGCGACTAAATGATCACCAAATTGGCGGGGCGGCAACGGCGCGCCGAATCGGGCCAGGTACGCGTCGCGCTCGAGGCCCATCGACCGCGAGTAGGCGCTGGAGGCCTCGTCGCCGACGCCGGTCCCACCGATGATCTGCGTAGGCAAGATTGCCTGGAAGCGAATGCCCAGCCCTTTCTGCTTGGCGATCCCATTCGCGTACCTCGTCATGAACCAGAGCATGCGCTTGGCGCCGGCGTAGCCGCCCGAGAGCGGCGAGCCGTTCTCGGCCGCGCCGCTCGACCCCACCAGAACGCGGCTTCCCGGCTTGAGCGGCAGGTTGAGCGCCGCTTGCAGCCAATAGAGCCCGGCCTTGACGTCGGTCTCCCAGGTCGCGGTGAAGTCCGCCCAGCTTAGCTGGTCGAGGCGACCCATGCGCGGCGTCGCGCCGGCGTTCAGCACCAGGATATCGGGGCGGACGTCGGCGAGGATGCGCCGGGCGGCGGTCTCGTCCGTCACGTCGGCGGAGATCGCGGCCGTGCCTAGTCGGGCACGGACGAGCTCGAGCCTATCGGGGTCGCGGGCGACGACTGTTACCTCGGCGCCGCGCGCGACCAGGGCCTCGACCAATCCCAAGCCAAGGCCGCGGCTTCCGCCGGTAACGACGACATTCTGATCTTTGAGGCTCATCCGTTCTGCTCCAGTGTCTCGGTGTAGCTAGAACGTTTGAGGCGTGGAAAAGGAGTCAATCAGGGCCGCCGCGATCGCCCGCGATCCGCTTCGCCGCGTTGCCGGCTGGAGATCAGCTTAAGCCAAGGCGCCGAATGGAAGGCACTCATCAGCAAGTACATCGGGACCATTCCGTTCAGCGGTGATGCATCGTGTGCGGCCGAGCAGAGCATATCCGGCATGCCGCCATCAAAGACACCCGTAAGCAGCGCCATGATTGCGAAGGTCGGCGCGGCCGCGAGGGATAGCCAGTCGGCCGCACCTGGGGCGGCCACGTTGCCGCTTTCATAATGGATCGCGCCGCAGGCGCTTCCACCGGTATCAGCCTCGCTCATGTTCTCTTTCCTGCAATAGAGCGCGGTTGGGCTACCGGCGCTTGCCCCGGAGGGCCGCCCACTCGCCAGCAGAACTCGGCGTCCGCTCGCCAGCGGAGCCGGGCGTCCCGCCACCGGCACGCTTCCGCGCGAGCGACGACGTACGTGAAGATACTAGTCATTGCGGTTCCGGAACGCCGCCTCTCCGGCGTTCGACACCTCGACCCATTTTTCGTCGGGCGCGGCGTTGGCGACGTAGTTGTCGTGCCAGTTCCACCACTTGTAAGTCGGGGTCTGGGGATAGCCTCGGGCAAGTCTTCCCAAACTTCCTGGCGGCCGAGCGGCGTCGCGTCGAGGTAGCTCCAGGTGGTCCCCATCGCCTCGTCGCCGCGGCTGTTGATGAAGTAGGTGCGGAACAACCGCTCGCCGTCGCGGAAGAACACGTTGTGGCCGTGCCACTCATCGACGCCGAAATCCGCGTCGAAGCTGTCGGTGATTGTGTACCAGGGCATCTCCCAGCCCATCCGCGCCTTCAGGCGCGCGATGGCCGCCTGCGGCGCCCGCGATGCGTAGGCAAGCGTGGTGTCGCGCGCGTTCAGGTGGGCGAGATGGGAAACCTGGTCGGCCCCCAGCGAGCAACCGCGGCAGGCATGTTCGGGCCAGCCGAACACCCCGGGCTCAAAGAAGGCGCGGTAGACGATCAACTGCCGCCGACCCTCGAACAGGTCGAACAGGCTAACCTTGCCCTTGGGCCCGTCGAACTCATACTTTTTGTCCACGGCCATCCATGGCATCCGCCGGCGTTCGGCGGCCAGGGCGTCGTGAGCCCGCATCTGGACCTTTTCCTTCACGAGCATCTGCTGGCGCGCAGCCTCCCAGGCCTTTGGCGACACGATCGGAGGTGTGTTCATTCCGAGATGCCCTTTGTGATGCTGCATATGTCCCGCTTTGTTCCTGTCCATGTGTCTCTCTCCTGTTCCTATTCGTTCTCGCACTTGCGATTGTGACTGCGCCGCCACTTCGCTCAACGCATGTCGTACTCATCGCAGCGATGCATGGCCGGTGAGGCTCATCGGCCGCTGAACCTAGGACGTTCGAGACCGCGGAAAAGAGTCACCGTGGCCCGCGTGGCGCGGGCGTCGATGCGGGCTTCGGCTTCGTCGGAGCGGCCGGCGCCCGCCAGCAAGGCGGCGGCCAGGCCCTCGTCCGCCGGCGCAGAGAGCGCGCGGAACGCAACGGATCCCAATTCCTGATGTCCTTTCCCGGGAAGCAGACATCAGTCGGAGCCTGTCGCGCGGCCATACAAAAGTGCCGTATGCGACATTCGTGGACAGCGTTGGAGTAACAAAAAGCAGCGTACCTACTTGCCGTCGTTCCAGATATCGTCCGCGAGCTTCCAATCTTTTCCGATCTTTTCCCACACCACGACATATTTGCCGGTAACTTCCTTTGGCGTCGGACCTTTGGTCTTCAGGCTAAAGGTACCGATCTCGCGCGCCGTGGAATGCCCGAGCGGCTTGACCTCGAGGGTTGTGACTTTCGGATCGCTGACTTGCTCCGCCATGCTTTTCCACATTGCCCCAATCGCGGCTCTGCCCTTTACCATTGCAGTACCCGGCGGGAATGCGGTCGCGTCATCGGTATAGAGCGATGCGATGCCGGCGAAATCGCCTTTATTGAACAATTCCATCCATTTCGCATTCACCGCCTCAATCTCAGCCTTTTGGGCGAACGCCGGTGCGATCAGTCCGGCCAAGAAAACAAGCATCAATGCAGTCCTGCACATGATCAACTCCCCTCGTGTTTTCGAGAATTTATGGCCGGCGGTCGAGTGTGTCTACCGAGCCAGCGATGTCCGCCTGGGGCAAAAGCGGGGCATTGGTGCGGCCGCAGGTCCGCCTTGCGCCACGCACAAAACCTCCCCAACGGCACGCTCGGCTTATTTTTGCTGTTCGTCACCGGCCGTTGAGAAAAACCAGACAGATCAATTCGATTTCCGCTGGAGCATTTTCCGACGAAGTGGGAACCGGTTCGCCGTAGAAAATGCGACCAAATAAGGAATCGAGAGCATGATCCGATTCAATTTAATCGGATCATGCTCTAGAATGTGCCCGCGTTTTGCAGCGTCATAAAAAGCCCGGCAACATGCCGGGCCTTCCCAGAGTCCGATCCGTTTGAGTAAAATCGACAGGCACTATCCGTCATCCTGAGGTGCGAGCAGGCCGTTTTAGCGTGCGAGCCTCGAAGGATGACAGATACAGAATCGAAAGCTTCAAATCTTGGGGCCGTCGCCCACCGATCTCGGGTTTACCCGAGATCGGATTGTTAAGTGCGCAGGGTGACGGAAAAAGTCAGAGCCGCTATTCCGGCAACACCACCGGCGCATAGCTGCGCGCAGTCGCATCGAATATCGCAACCTGGACGACCGGGTGGTTTTGTTTGAGTTTCAGGCCGGCCGTCATGGCTTCCTCGGATGTCTGAAATCGTGTTTTCAATTTGCCATCGACCGACAACACGTAACCGTCGTGCGGCATGACGTCCGCGCGCAGATTTCCGGGCCTTTCTGTCTTAGTGCTCATGGACATTCCTTTGTTGTGTTTTGCTTGCACGCCGTCGCATCGAACGGTCGCAATGCCGTAGCTAAGAATCAGGTTTCAGAAATCGGCGACGATGAGGTGGTAGCCGCTTTGTCGGCCGCGGGCGTAAACCTTGGCCGCAATCTCGCAGATCAAGTTGCGGTTGCTATCGAAGGCGCGCAGGAAACCTGTTTCGTCGGGTTGAAGATTGGGCTGAAGGTGCCTGAGCGCCTCCCAGGTCACAAAGAACGAATTTTCCATCGAGCGGTCGTAGCCCCAGAAGCGCACCGCGCGCCGCGTCACATCGTAACTGCGGCTCAGATTGGGAAACGTCACCGCCTGATTCACGGCATGCGACGGCCGCTGACCTGGCCATTTCATTGGGTCACCGCCGGCACTACATCGCCAATCAAAAGCGGAGCTGTTTCATTAACTCCGCCGGCGTCCATTGCATGCACGGTCTGATCATAGTGATCAGCAAGCCACTGCTCATTGTCCGCGAGCACAGCCAAGCTGCGTTCACGCCGCTGAAATTCGCGCGCGGCATCGGGGTTGCTCGCCGTCTTTGCCAGTTCACCGTATTCGGCTGCTTTCGCACGAAAGAGCTCGGGCGTGAGCATTTGAAATCTTTCTGTAAGAGTGTCTGCCGCGATTGCGTGGCGCTGCGATCGGGCGAACACAGGACTATATGGGGATGCCGCGTCCCTTTAGCGAGAGGCCCCGCCCGAATTCGACATCCTGCCGCCTATGGCCTCGTAATTCCTCGACTTTGGACGCAATCGGGCGCACCGTTCGCCGATGACAATCGCCGAAAAAGACGGCCGCTTGCGGGGCCCCGCCGACCCAAAGCGCATCGACGTCCGCTCGCCTGCCGAAATGCGGCATTGGGTGCGGGAAATCGGCCGGCCCGCCGCCAAACTCAACGAAGCAATAAAAGCGGTCGGACCCTTGGTATCCGACGTCCGGGACTATTTACGAAAGCGCGCGCTTTACGGAATGTCGCAATGACGCGCACCAACCGCTGCACACTGACATTCAGCCGCCCCTTCACGTTGAAGGGTGCAGAACGTTCGTTTCCGGCCGGCGCTTATGAGCTGGTGACGGATGACGAACTGATCGAAGGGCTTTCGTTTCCGGCGTATCGTCGCGTTGCGAGCTGGATCCTCAGGTCCGCGCAAAATTCCAACGGTGCGACCGAAATGATTTTAATCGATCCAGTCGAACTTGCCGCCGCGCATGCGCACGATACGGCCGCCAAGCCCTCGTCCGCCGGCGCATAAGGTGCGGCCTCAATTGGATTGTCGATTACCGTGCAATCGGCGCCGCGCCGCTTTGAAGAGAAATTGCGGCCATCGCACCATTCGCGGTCACCTTCGATGGTGTGCCTTCCTGCGCAAACATAATACCGCCGAGAGTCAAGCCGGCAAAAAACGTCGCAACGACTATGAAGCCGATTAGGGACGGGTTCTGTTTGGGGCTGTGACCAATTCCCCACAGTTCCTTGTCTAAAAGTTCTGTATCGCGATGGTCCATTCGGAATCTCCCTGGTCAGGAAAACCCGATAGGTAACGCGCGGCACCGGCTGTCGTTCCACGGCTTCCACACAGAATGACGTTTCAGATTGGCCCTCAAATCTCGCGCCCGCGACGCTACTTGATGCGCTCGAGAATGCTGACGTAATTCGCCACCGCCGTGCCGCCCATGTTGAAGATGCCGCCGAGGCGGGCGTCGCGCACCTGCAAATCACCGGCATTGTCCGTGAGTTGCATGGCGGTGAGCGCATGCATCGAGACGCCGGTGGCGCCGATGGGATGGCCTTTCGCCTTCAGGCCGCCGGATGGGTTGACCGGCAGCTTGCCGTCTTTTTAAGTCCAGCCTTCCTTGATGGCGCGGGCGCCCTCGCCTTGCGCGGTCAGGCCCATGGCCTCGTATTCGATCAGCTCGGCGATGGTGAAGCAGTCGTGCGTCTCCACGAATGACAGATCGCCGATATCGAGGCCGGCGCGATCCAGCGCGCGCTGCCAGGCTTGCGAGCAGCCTTCGAACTTCAAAATGTCGCGCTTGCTCATGGGCAGGAAGTCCTGCACGTGCTCGGCGGCGCGGAAGGCGACCGCGCGGGGAAGCGTCAGCGCGGTTTCCACGTCGGCCAGCACCACCGCGGCCGCGCCATCCGACACCGGCGAGCAATCGGTGCGCTTGAGCGGACCGGCGACGAACGGATTTTTCTCGCTCTCGGTGCGGCAGAACTCAAAGCCCAGATCCTTGCGCATCTGCGCGTAAGGATTGCCGACGCCGTTCTTGTGGTTCTTGGCGGCGATCATCGCCAGCGCGTCGGACTGGTCGCCATATTTCTGGAAATAAAGTCCGGCAATCTTGCCGAAGATACCGGCGAAGCCGCCGTCGATCTCGGCCTCCTCGCGCACATAAGATGCTTTGAGCAAGTTGCGGCCGATCTCGGGCGCGGGCGTGGTTGTCATTTGCTCGACACCGACGCAAAGCACGATGCGTGCCGAGCGCGCCTCGATCGACTTGATGCCCTGATGCACGGCGGCGGAACCGGTGGCGCAGGCATTTTCGACGCGCGTCGCGCGCTTGAAGCGCAGATCGGGCGAGGCCTGCAACACCAGCGCGGCGGTGAAATCCTGCGCCGAGAAGCCGGCGTTGAAATGACCGAGCACGATCTCGTCCACATCCGCAGCCGGCACCCCGGCATCGGCCAACGCCTCCCCGGCAACCTTCACGATCAGGCTTTCGACGCTCTCACCGCCGAGCTTTCCGAAGGGGGTGTGGGCCCAACCGACGATACAGGCGGTCATCGAACCCTCCTTTGCCGAACTTTGGTCGCATTGGTCGGCGATGTACGGCCGGTCACCATGATTCAGACCGGGGGTGGGGCGGGCTTTGCCTCCCGTCCAAAGCTTAGATAGCCTAGCGCCACCGCCTATGGAACCCTCTCGCTTCTAAAAGCCCGAGGCCCCGAACCGGATCGCGACCATTGCCACATTGCGCTGGACCCCGTTCCCTAATTCTCGGCCTCGCCGCGGCGGCCTTGGCGCTTGCCGGCGCGACGCAGGCCCGGGCCGAGGCACAGCTCTTGATCGAGGCCTCGACAGGCAAGGTGCTGCACGCGGAAAACGCCACCTATCCGTGGTACCCGGCCTCCGTCACCAAACTGATGACCGCCTACACCACGCTGCGCGCCATCAAGGAAGGCCGCATCGCTTTCGACACCCTGCTGACGGTATCGCGCAATGCGGCGGCGCAGCAGCCGACCAAGATGGGGTTCAAGGCCGGCACGCGGCTCACCGTCGACAACGCGCTGAAGATGCTGATGGTGAAATCGGCCAACGACATGGCGGTGGCGGTCGCCGAAGGCGTCGGCGGCTCGATCGAAGGCTTCGCCGACATGATGAACGCCAACGCCCGCCGGCTCGGCATGACCGAGTCGCATTTCGTCAATCCGAACGGGCTGCCGGCGGAAAACCACGTCACCTCGGCGCGCGACCTCGGCATCCTGGCGCGCGCGCTGATAAAGGAATTTCCGGAAGACGATGCCTACTGGCACATCCACGCGATCCAGTACGGCAACCGCGTGATGCGCAATTACAATTCGCTGCTCGACCGTTATCCCGGCGCCGACGGCATGAAGACCGGCTTCATCTGCGCCTCCGGATATAACGTGGTGGCCTCCGCTACCCGCAACGGCCGGCGCCTGATCGCGATCGTGCTCGGCGCCTATTCCGGCGCGGTGCGCGCGCAGAAGGCGGCCGCATTGCTCGAGCGCGGCTTCAACGGCGGCGGCATCACCTGGCTGACGCCCTCGCTCGGCACGGTCGATGCGCTGGCGCCGATCGATGCGCAGCCGCCCGATCTGCGCGAAGAAATGTGCGGCGGCCATCGCCGCAAGCCGCCGGCGGAAGACAACGACGAAGAGCAGCAAGACGCCGGCGCTACCGCCGCCACCGCCTCAGGCGATACCGGCACCGGCGCGGCGCAGAGTTTCCTGCTCTCCGCGCTGCGGCCGCCGAACGGCAAGTTCGTGCTCGGACCCGCGGTCGAGACCGAGGCGCCGATCAAGGTGTTCACCGGCCCGCCCGACCATCCGGATGCGGTACAGACCGCCGCGCCGCGCGCGAAGAAGAAAAAGCGCGTCGCCAAGAAAGACGCCGGCGAAAAAGCCGAACCTGCCGCCAAGCACGAGGGCGCCAAGCACGACAGCGCCAAGACCGCGACTGCGCCCAAGCGCGCCAAGCACGCGGCAAAGCCGAAGGTCAGTACAGCGAATTAAAGCATGAGCCCCCAGAAAGTTCGGGCTATGACACCCGGGGCCGGTCATAGCGCCGATCGGCGCCGGCCGCCGGAGCCGATTCCGCTCACCGTGCTCACCGGCTTTCTCGGCGCCGGCAAGACCACGCTGCTCAACCGCCTGCTCAAGGACGAGGCGCTGAGCCAGACCGCCGTCATCATCAACGAATTCGGCGCCGTCGCGCTCGATCATCTGCTTGTCGAATATATCGGCGACAACATGGTGCTGCTGCAAAGCGGATGCCTGTGCTGCACCATGCGTGGCGATCTGGTCGACGCGCTGGAGACGCTGCTGCGCGATCTCGACAACCGGCGCTGCGCCTTCCGCCGCGTGCTGCTCGAAACCACCGGCCTTGCCGATCCGGCGCCGGTGCTGCATACCGCCATGGCGCACCCTTATCTGGTGCAGCGCTACCGGCTCGACGGCGTCGTCACCGTCATCGACGCGGCGAACGGCGAGGCGAGCCTCGACGCGCACCCGGAAGCGGTCAAGCAGGCGGCGATGGCCGACCGCATCGTGCTGAGCAAGACCGACCTCGCTAGTCCCGCGCAGCGCGCGCGCGTAACGGCGCGGTTGCGCGCGCTCAATCCGGCGGCGCCGGTGCTCGACGCGGCCAAGGGCGACGCGACCGCCGAGCGGCTCATGAATTGCGGGCTCTACGATCCGGAGCGCAAAATCCCCGACGTGAAGAAGTGGCTCGCCGCCGAGGCCTATACCAGCGATCACCGCCATCATCATGACGTGAACCGCCACGACGCGCATATCGCCTCCTTCGTGCTGACCGCCGATGCCGCCATTTCCGCCGGCACGCTGGAGATGTTCCTCGAATTGCTGCGCGCCAGCCACGGCGACAAGCTTTTGCGCCTCAAGGGCATCGTGAAGCTCGCCGAAATGCCCGAAACGCCGGTGGTGGTGCACGGCGTGCAGCACGTCTTCCACCCGACCGCGCGGCTGGAACGCTGGCCCGACGACGACCACCGCACCCGGCTGGTGTTCATCACCCGCGACCTGCCCGAGCGCACCGTGCGCGAGTTGTTCGAGGCATTCCTTGGCGCTCCCGGCGTGGATCGCCGCGACCGCGCGGCGCTCACCGACAATCCGCTGGTGCCTTTCGGCGGGTTGGATCGATAGCCCCTATCTCCGTCATCCTGCGATAGCCGCGCCATAGCAGACGCAGCTTGCGTACACCTGGCTGCGATGCGCGGCCCTCGAAGGATGCACGGCCGTCGCCCACCGATCTCGGGTTTACCCGAGATCGGATCTTTTAGTGCGCAAGTCGGCCATAGCCGACTTGCGATGGCTCGCGACCTGCGGTCGCTCGCACCTCAGGATGACGGAGATGAGCCTTGCGCCGCTTCTCGAGTCGACCGATCCTCCCTCAAACCGCCGGCTGAACCGGCGGCAATGGGGGAACGCATGGAACGGCCAGTGGAGCGGCCAATGGAGCGACCTTGGCTGCGCTATTACCCGCCGGGCGTACCCGCCGACATCGACCCCGCGCGCTACCCGTCGCTGGTGACGATGTTCGAGGAAAGCTTCCAGGCGCACGCCGCCGCACAAGCCTGCGTCTGCATGGGCAAGAGCTTGACCTATGCCGAGCTGGACGCGGCTTCGCGCGCCTTTGCCGCGTGGCTGCAAAGCAAGGGCCTGCAACGCGGCGCCCGCGTCGCCATAATGATGCCGAACGTGCTGCAATATCCGGTGGCGATCGCCGGCATCTTGCGCGCCGGCTTGATCGGCGTGAACGTCAATCCGCTGTACAAGCCGCGCGAGCTGGAATTCCAACTCAAGGATTGCGGCGCCGAAGCCATCGTCGTGCTGGAGAACTTTGCCTCCGTCCTGGAGGAGGCGCTGCCGTTCACCGACGTGAAGCATGTCGTGGTCGCCGGCATGGGCGACATGCTCGGCATGCTGAAAGGCGCGCTCGTCAATGCCGCGGTGCGCCACATCAAGAAAATGGTGCCGGCGTATAGCCTGCCGGGCGCGACCAAATTCAACGACGCGCTTCGCCTCGGCAGCAAATTGCCGTTCACGCGCGTCGATGCCGGGCCCGACGACATCGCGTTCCTGCAATATACCGGCGGCACCACCGGCGTCGCCAAGGGCGCCGTGCTGCTGCATCGGAATTTGGTCGCCAACGTGCTTCAGGTGGTGGCGTGGAACGAGCCGATGGTGGCGCAGCCGCCGGTGATCGACCGCATCGTCATCGTCACCGCATTGCCGCTCTATCACATCTTCGCGCTCACAGCCTGCTTCCTGTTCGGCGTGCGCACCGGCGGCATGTGCATTTTGATTCCGAACCCGCGCGACATTGGCGGCCTGATCAAGGAATTGAGCCACTACCAGGTGAACCTGTTTCCCGCCGTGAACACGCTCTACAACGCGCTGCTCAACCATCCTGATTTCGGCAAGCTCGATCTGAGCATGCTGAAATCCGCGGTCGCCGGCGGCATGGCGGTGCAGAAGCCGGTGGCGGAAGCCTGGATGAAGGCGACCGGCAAGCCGATCGTCGAAGGCTACGGCCTGTCGGAAACCTCGCCGGTGCTCACCTGCAACCGCGGCGACATAACCGAATGGACCGGCACCATCGGCTTGCCGGTGCCCTCGACCGAAATCTCTATCCGCGACGAGGCCGGCAAAGAAGTGCCGTTCGGCGAGCAAGGCGAAATCTGCGCGCGCGGGCCGCAGGTGATGCCCGGCTACTGGCGGCGTCCCGACGAGACCGCCAAGGTGATGACCGCCGACGGCTTCTTCCGCACCGGCGACATCGGCGTGATGGACGAAGCCGGCCGCGTCAGGATCATCGACCGCAAGAAGGACATGATCTCGGTTTCCGGCTTCAAGGTGTTCCCCAACGAGGTCGAGGACGTGGCGATGGCGCAGGGCGGCGTGCTGGAATGCGCCGCGATCGGCGTGCCGGACGCTCATTCCGGCGAGGCGGTGAAACTGTTCGTGGTGAAGAAATCGCCGGGGCTCAACGAGCAGGAATTGCGCCACTACATGCTCGGCCAGCTCGCCGGCTACAAGGTGCCGAAGCAAATCGAATTCCGCAGCGAATTGCCGAAGACCAATGTCGGCAAGATCCTGCGCCGCGCGTTGAGGGACGGCGCATGAGCGAAGCGGCCGCGCTGCCTTCCGCCGCCGACGTGGTCGCGTTCTGGCGCGCGGCCGGACCGGACCGCTGGTTCGACAAGGACACCGCTTTCGACAATAAGATCCGCCGACGCTTCTTCAAGCTGCACGAGGCGGCCGCCGCCGGCAAACTCGCCGCGTGGGAGGCAAACGCGGAGGGCGCGCTGGCGCTGCTGATCCTGCTCGATCAATTCCCGCGCAACATGTTCCGCGGACAGCCGCGCGCCTTCGCCACCGATCCGCTGGCGCTGGCCGTCGCCAGCCGCGCCATCCTCAACGGCTTTGACGGCGCGGTTCCCGGCATGCGCGGCTTTTTCTATCTGCCGTTCGAGCATTCGGAAGATCTTGCCGACCAGGAAAAGGCGGTTGCGTTCTATAAAGCGGCCGGCGATGCCGACGGCGTGAAATGGGCCGAGATTCACGCCGATATCATCCGCCGCTTCGGCCGGTTCCCGCACCGCAACGCGGTGCTCGGCCGTATCACCGCGCCGGAGGAACAGAAGTTCCTCGACCAGGGCGGTTTTTCCGGCTGAGCCGCGAAAACGCGGGACGCTGTCCAAGGCCTTTGCTAGACTTGCGCCGGCGATGAAGCCGGCGGTGCGAGCCGGCGCGTCGCAGGGAGGCGGCCATGCTGGATTGCTGCAAAGCGCTTCGGCGCGTGATGACGCTCGCCGGCTTCGTTTTGCTGGCGGCCACGGTCCCAACAAAAATCTTCGCTCAGCAAAGCGTGAATGTCGGCGCCGCCGATATCGGCGGCGTGGTCGCCGGCTCGAAAGGGCCCGAGGCCGGCGTCTGGGTGATCGCGGAAACCACCGAACTGCCGACCAAGTTCGCGCGCATCGTCGTCACCGACGACCAGGGGCGCTATCTCATCCCCGATCTGCCGCAAGCGGACTACAGCGTCTGGGTGCGCGGCTACGGCCTGGTGGATTCGCCGAAACTGCGCGCCAAGCCGGGCCAGCATCTCGACCTCGCCGCGGTGATTGCGCCGAATGCGGCGGAGGCGGCGCATTATTATCCCGCCATCTACTGGTACACGCTGATGAAGATTCCGCCGGCCGACGATTTCGGCGGCAAGGGCGCGATCCCTGCGAAGTTCACGCAGAACGATTGGCTCAAGCAGATGAACAACGTGGATTGCATCGGCTGCCATCAGCTCGGCCAGGAATCCACCCGCACGGTGCCGGCGGAATTCGGCAAGTTTAATTCCGGCGATGAAGCCTGGATGCGGCGCACGCAAGCCGGGCAAGCCGGGGAGATGATGACCAACCGGCTCGCCGGCCAGTGGGGCGGCGTGCCGTACAAATATTTCGGCGAGTGGACCGACCGCATCGCCAAGGGTGAATTGCCCAAGGCGACGCCGCCGCGGCCGCAAGGCATCGAGCGCAATATCGTCATCACCTCGTGGGAGTGGTCGACGCCGGACAAATATCTGCACGATCTGATTTCGTCCGATCGGCGCAACCCGACGGTCAACGCCTACGGGCCGCTCTACGGCTCGCCGGAATATTCGACCGACAACATGCCGATCCTCGATCCGAAGACAAACAAGGCTTCGTTCTTCAAGATGCCGGTGGGCGATCCGGAGATGCCGGAATCGCTCGGCCCCGGCCATGCCGCCAGCATCAAGCCGTTGCAGCCTTCGGCTTATTGGGGCGACCGGCAGCTTTGGGACACGCGCGCCAACAACCACAATTCGATGTTCGACAATCAGGGCCGCGTCTGGCTCGCCGCGACGGTGCGCGGGCAGGACAACCCGGCCTGGTGCAAAAAGGGTTCCGACAATCCTTACGCCAAGGTGTTCCCGCTCGCCAAGTCGCAACGCCAGGCGGCGGTGCTCGATCCCAAGACGATGAAGTACGTCTTCGTCGACACCTGCTTCGCGACCCATCACCTCCAGTTCGGCTATGACGCCGATAACACATTGTGGTTCAGCGGCACCGGGCCGGTGGCGGGCTGGGTCAACACCAAGGTGTTCGACGAAACCGGCGATGCGCAAAAGGCGCAGGGCTGGGCGCCGTGGGTGCTCGACACCAACGGCAACGGCAAGCTCGACGACTTCACCGAGCCGAACACGCCGGCCGATCCGAACAAGGACCAGCGCATCACCGCCGGTTCCGGGCCCTACTCCGTCATGCCGGACCCGAAGGACGGCTCGATCTGGTACGCCATCGGCACCTTCGCGGGGCCGCCGGGCTTCCTGCGCTTCGACCCGAAGACGAAATTGTCGGAGGTCTATTACATCCCGAAGCCCGGCTTCGGCATCCGCGGCGGCGACATCGACGGCAACGGCGTGCTCTGGGGCTCCGGCTCGAGCGGCCATCTGATGAGCTTCGATCGCAGCAAGTGCAAGGGCCCGCTCAACGGTCCCAAGGCGACCGGCTATCATTGCCCGGAGGGCTGGACCTTCTATAAATACCCCGGCCCCGGTTTCGACGGCTTCCCCGGCACCAGCGCGGAGGCGAGCTATTACACCTGGGTCGATCAGCACAACACGCTGGGCTTGGGCGAGAATGTGCCGATCTCGACCGCCAATCTCAGCGACGGCTTCGTCGCGCTCAAGGACGGCCAGATGATCTTGCTGCGCATACCCTATCCGATGGGTTTCTACGCCAAGGGTCTGGACGGACGCATCGACGATCCCAATGCCGGCTGGAAGGGCCGCGGTCTCTGGAGCACCAACGGCGACCGCACGCCCTGGCTGATGGAGACCGGCAAGGGGTCGAGCCCGCGCGCCGTGCATATCCAGTTGCGGCCCGATCCGCTGGCGGACTGACGCCGGCCGGAGCACATTGCCTCGCCGCCGCTGGCGGCGGGCATGCTACTGATACGCCATGACCAATTTCCATGGCGTCTTTCCCTATTTGGTTTCGCCCATCGACGCGCAGGGCCGTATCCTCACCGACGTGCTGGGGCGGCTGGTCAACGATCTCATCAAAGCCGGCGTGCATGGGCTGACGCCGCTTGGCTCGACCGGCGAGTTCGCTTATCTCACGGGCGAGCAGCGCGCGGCAGTCGTGCAGGCCACCATCGAAGCCGCCGGCAAGCGCGTGCCGGTGATCGCCGGTGTCGCCTCCACGGCGACGGCGGACGCGGTCGCGCAGGCGAGGCGCTATCAGTCGCTCGGCGCCGACGGCATTCTCGCCATTCTCGAAGCGTATTTCCCGCTCAAGGACGCGCAGATCGAATCTTATTTTCGCGCCATCGCCGATGCCGTCGATATTCCCGTGGTGCTCTACACCAATCCGCAATTCCAGCGCAGCGATCTCACCCTCGACGTGATCGCGCGGCTCGGCGCCCACCCGCGCATCCGCTACATCAAGGATGCCTCGACCAACACCGGCCGCCTGCTCTCGATCATGAACCGCTGCCCGGACATGAAGGTGTTCTCGGCCTCCGCGCATATTCCGGCGGCGGTGATGCTGATCGGCGGCGTCGGCTGGATGGCGGGGCCGGCCTGCATCGTGCCGCGCCAGAGCGTGAAACTTTACGAGCTGTGCCGCGCCGGGAACTGGCCGCAGGCGATGACGCTGCAACGCGAGCTTTGGCGCATCAACGAGGCCTTCGCGCGCTTCAATCTCGCCGCCTGCGTCAAGGCCGGCTTGCAAATTCAAGGCTACGCGGTCGGCGATCCGGTGCCGCCGCAAGCCGCGCTGACGGAAAGCGAGCGTGAAGCGGTCGAGAGCATTTTGACCGACGTGGCGAAGCTCAAAAACCATTGATTTATCTCGACTAAATTGCCTCGCCCAACCGAATCTTAACGGTTCCTTGCTAGAAAGCACGATGGCTTTGCCGTCGTTCGCAACCCGGCCGCAGCCGCCGGAGAGAGAACCCGTGGCGCTGGTCGATTCCGAAAACGCCGCCCCTGTCCCGCCGTCAGCCGCGGCGGGGCTGATCGCGCGCATCAAGGCCATCCTCGCCGACCGCAGCGACAACCGGCTGGCGCAGCTCATCGCCGGAAAAGTTTTTTTGGTGCGCGTCGGCAGCGCGATGCTCGCGCTCGCGTCGCAGGTCTTGCTCGCGCGCTGGATGGGCAGCTTCGAGTTCGGCATCTACATCTACGTGTGGACCTGGGTGCTGATGATCGGCGCGCTCTCGGATTTCGGCGCTGTCGTCGGCGGCGCGGCGTTTCATTCCGGAATATACCGAGTTCAAGGCGATCGACCGCCTGCGCGGATTTCTGAGCGGCAGCCGCTGGCTTGCGTTCGGCCTCGCCTGTGCAATCGGTGCCGTGGGTGCCATCGGTGTGACGTTGGCGGCGCCCCGGCTCGACCAGTTCACCGTGGTGCCGCTCTATCTCGCCTGCGTCACCATTCCGATCTACGGCCTGGTCCAGGTGCAGGCCGGCATCGCGCAATCCTACAACTGGCCCAATCTCGCGTTGATGCCGTTCTACATCTGGCGCCAGCTTATCATCACCGTGCTGATGGGCGCGGCCTATCTGTTTGGCGCGCCGACCGGCGCGGTCACCGCGATGATCGTCGCCGTGGTCGCCACCTGGGCGGTGACGCTCGGCCAAATGTTTTTGCTCGACCGCCGCCTCAAGAACGCGGTGCCGCGGGGCCCGAAAACATACGAAACCAAAGCGTGGCTGGCGACATCGCTGCCGATCTTCGTAGCGGAAGCCTTCTATCTCCTGCTGACTTACGTCGATATCCTCACGCTCGAGCATTTGCGCTCGCCCGACGAGGTCGCGGTCTACTATGCCGGCGCGCGGCTCTTGGCGATCGTCGCCTTCGTTTATTTCGCCATCTCCGGCGCCACCACCCACAAGTTCACCGAATATCACGTGGCCGGCGACAAGGGCCGCCTCGCCTCGTTCTTCGCCGAGACCATCAAGTGGACGTTCTGGCCCTCGCTCGCCGTCTGTACGCTGATCCTCACGCTCGGGCGACCATTGCTGGCGCTGTTCGGCGAGAACTTCGAGCGCGGCTATCCGGTGATGTTCATTCTGGCCGTCGGCATGCTGGCGCGCGCCGCGGTCGGTCCCGCCGAGCGGCTGCTCAACATGCTGGGCGAGCGCAAGCAATGCGCCTTCATCTACGCCGCCGCCTTCGCGATCAATCTGCTGCTGTGCTTGACCCTCATTCCGCGCATCGGCATCGAGGGCGCCGGCGTCGCCACCTCAACCGCGCTGGTCGTTGAGTCGATCATGCTCTATCTCGTCGCCAAGCGGCGGCTGGGCTTCCACGTGTTCATCATGGGCGGCGCGTCCTCGTCATCCTGAGATGGCGGCCGCAGGCCGCCCTCGAAGGATGACAGCCCGGGCCGTTCATCCTTCGAGGCTCGCTTCCCTCGCACCTCAGGATGACGGGTTCTCTACACTTTCTCCCGCAGCAGCCGCCTGATCACCTTGCCGGTGGTCGTCATCGGCATGTCGTCGATGAAAGCGACCTCACGCGGATATTCGTGTCCCGACAGCCTGGTCTTGACGAAATTCTGGATCTCGGCGGCGAGCGCATCGCTCGCCTGCTGCCCCGGCTTGAGCACGATGAAGGCCTTCACGATCTCGGTACGGATCGGATCGGGTTTGCCGACCGCGGCTGCGAGCGCGACCGCCGGATGGCGGATCAGGCAGTCCTCGATTTCGCCGGGCCCGATGCGGAAGCCGGACGAGGTGATGACGTCGTCGTCGCGGCCGACGAACGTGAAATAGCCCTCCTCGTCCATCACGCCCTGGTCGCCGGTGACCATCCAGTCGCCGATGAACTTGTCGCGCGTCGCTTCCGGCTTGCCCCAATATTCCAGAAACATCACCGGGTCGGGACGTCTGACCGCGATCTGTCCGATCTCGCCAGGCTTCACCGTGTTGCCACCAGTATCGATCACCGCGACGTCATGGCCGGGGACCGGCTTGCCGATCGCGCCAGCCTTGAGCACGCCGAGCGCCGCGCATGAGCCGAGCACCAGATTGCATTCGGTCTGGCCGTAGAATTCGTTGATCGCGAGGCCGAACGCGGACTTGCCCCATTCCAGCGCCTCCATGCCGAGCAACTCGCCGCCCGAGGCCACGCTGCGCAGTTGCAAATCGCAGCGCCCGCGCGGGCTCGGCGCCGCGCGCATCATGCGCAGCGCGGTCGGCGGGATGAAGGCGTTGCGCACGGCGGCCTTCTGCATCAGCGCGAAAGCCTCGTGCGGATCGAACTTTTCGATTTTACGCGCCACCACCGGCACGCCGTGGTGCAGGCTCGGCAGCAACACATCGAGCAGCCCGCCCGCCCACGCCCAATCGGCCGGCGTCCAGTAGCGGTCGCCCGTTTGCGGAAACGGATAATGCGGCAGCTCGGCGCCGGGAAGGTGCCCAATCAAGACGCGATGGGCATGCAGCGCGCCTTTCGGCTGGCCGGTGGTGCCGGAGGTGTAGATCATCATAGCCGGATCGTCGGCGGCGGTGTCCACAGGCGCAAAATCCGGCGAAGCGCGCGCGAGCCCGTCGGCGAAGCTTCCGGCGCCGTCGTCTTCGCCATCAACCGACAACACGCAAACGAGATCCGGTGCTTGCGCACGAATACCGTCGAGCTTGATCAGACCCTGTCTGTTGGTCAGCAACGCCTTGGCGCCGGAATTCTGCAAACGATAGGACAGCGCATCCGGTCCGAACAAGACCGCGATCGGCAACGCCACCGCGCCCAGCTTGTAGATCGCGATGTGCGCCGCGGCCACTTCCGGCATTTGCGGAAGCATGATGGCGACGCGGTCGCCGCGCGCGATGCCGTGCGCGCGCAGCACGTTGGCGAGGCGGTTCGAGGTCTCACGCAGCCAACCGTAACTGATTTCGTCGCTGCGTCCGTCCGGCCGCACATGCAGGATGGCGAGCCGGCGCGGATCGATTGCCGCCCAGCGGTCGCAGACATCGACGCCGATATTGTAGCGCGCCGGAACCGGCCAGCGGAATTGGCGATAGACGTCGTCGTAATTGTCGAGACGCGGCAACACCGGCATGGGCGCCAAGCTAGGGTCAGAACTCATTAATTCTTTCAGTCTGACAATACGATTTTGATTCTCTTTGGGAAGGGGGATTTGGATCGTGCGCAAGAACCTGTTTTGGCTGAACGATAAGCAGTGGAAGCGGATCGAACCTTACCTACCGACGGATGTTCGAGGCGTCGAGCGGGCAGACGATCGCCGCGTCATCAGTGGCATAGTGCATGTGCTCAAGAGCGGCTGCCGCTGGTCTGATTGCCCGCCCGAGTATGGTCCGCCGACGACGATCTATAACCGCTTCGTACGCTGGGCGCGGCGCGGCATATGGGAAAACCTGTTCCGGGAGCTTGCCGGCAACGGTCGATCCGCGGATATGCAAATGATCGAACTCGACGCATGTCAAAGCGCACCGCTCGGCGGCGGGTGGAAAAGGGGGGAGCAGAAGCAGGCTGTTGGCCGTTCGCGCGGAGGGCGTAACACGAAGATCCATGCACTCGCAGATGCTAAAGGCCGCCTCATCGCCATCCTGCTAACGGGCGGCCAAGCCCACGACTATCCGATTGCACACCGCCTCTTGCGCAGGGCAAAGCCCTCCAAATACCTGCTCGGCGACACGGCCTACGATGGCGACGACTTGCGCGGGGAACTGGACGAGCGTGGCACCAAGCCGGTCATTCCCAATCGCAGCAACAGGAAGCAGCCGTTCAGCTTCAGCAAACGCCTCTACAAACTCCGCTGGCGCATCGAGAGCGCATTCAACAGATTGAAGGACTTTAGGCGAATTGCAACGCGATATGACAGACTGGCACGAAACTACCTTGCTTCTGTCTGTCTAGTAGCCGCACTGGTATGGTGGATTTAATGAGTCTGGTCCCTAGTCAGCGGAACGCTCCGGGTCCAGCGCCAGCGCCGCCCGTTCTTGACTTCGCCCGGCAGAGCTCGGATTGCCCGAGCTCTGCCGGGTTCAAAGCTGCAAGCATCCGTCTTAACGCGAACTACAACGAGCGGAGGCTGGATGGCCCGGCACTTTGAAGCGCTTGCCGGTGTCGGTAACGTCGGCTCCGTCGACCCGCAGGATCGAGAAATCCTGGTCGATATAATTGCCGACAAAAAGGTAGCGGCCGTCGGGCGTAAAGCACACGGCTTCCGGCAACGCGCCGACCTCGATATCCTTGAGCTTGGTCACCTTCTTGCCTTGCACGCGCAGAATCGTCGCGACGCCGTTGCGATGGTAAAAGAATGCCTTGTGATCCTTGTTGGAGCCGGTTGCATCGATCACCGCGGCGATATTTCCCTTCGGGCTGATCGCCAGCCCCTCCGGGCTGTCCGGCACCGTAATGTGGTCGATGACTCGCGGCGGCTGAGCCGACAAGTCGATGACGCTCACCGTGTCCACGTTCCCGTCGGAGGTGCCGGCGTTGCCGTTGTCGGCGGTCAAGGCGATGTCGCCGCCGGGCGCCACCGCCACGTTGTAAGGCCACAGCCCGACCGGAAGATCGTGCTTGGTGTAGGTCACTTTGTCGCCGGCGACCTCGAGCAGCGCGACCTTGTTGCCCGGAAACTTGGTCACCAGCGCGCGTTTGCCATCGGGGGTAAAGACGACATGCGAGACTTCCTCGCCCATGGCCACCGTGTCGATGATCTTTACGTCGGTGCCTTTGATCGACAACACGGTAATGGACTTGCCGGCGCGATTGGCGACGAGAGCAAGCGTGCCGGACGGATTGATGCTCAAACCGGACGGTTGTTTGTCGCCGGTGAGGGTTGCCAGGAGTTTGGCCGGTTTCGCCTTGAGGTCGATGACGTAAATTTTGTCATCTGGAACGGCCTTCAAAGCGTCGCCGTCTTTGATGACATTGATTGAATCGGCGACGATCGCGATCGAACCGGTCGGATCGATGTCAAGGTTGACCGGCGGCCCTACGACCGAATTTTTAAGCTCCAGGTTGGCGACGATTTTCGGATTGAGCGGATCGGCCAAATCGACGACCACGACAGAGTCTTTTCCGGGCAATGACAGAATTGCCTTGCCGCTCTCGTCGAATGCCGCCTTTTGGTCGTTGCCAACAATCATGAACGGAGCGGCTTGCGCGACAACGGAGCTACAGACGAGAGCCGCGGCCGCGCCGAATATCCTGAGTGCTTCGCGTGACGTCATGACTTTCTCCCAAAGATGGTTTTGCCGCAGGTTGGTTCCGCATGCTGCTTTTGGAGATCCAGCCTATATGACGCAACCGGCGCGGTCATCGGGGGGTGGCGGCCGCGCGCGGTCCGGCCGCCGGCCATTCGCGTCAGCCCTTCGCGGCCTCGACCGTGGCGATCCAGATGCCGGCGAACACCGCGAGCAGGCCGACGACCAAATTGAGGGTGATCGGCTCGCCGACAAGCTGATGCGCGAGCAATGCGGCCGCGATCGGATTGACCGTCATGGTATTGGCCACGCGCGTCGGCGACGCCCGCTGCAAAGCCATCACCCAGAGAATAAACGCTAGCGCTCCGCCGCCGATCCCTAAGTAAATTCCGGCAATCCATTGCGCGGTTCCAAAACCGGCAAGAACGGCGGCCCGGCCGGTCAGCAGGCCGACCAGAACGAGTGCCGCGGCACCCGTCCCCATACCGACGGCCAGAAATCCCAGCGCGCTCGAGCGCTGGATGAAGCCACGCGACCAGACATTGTAAAACGCCATGCAAAGGACGGCGCCGGTCATGATCAGTTCGCCGCGCCAAGCCCCGGATGGAGCGGCCGAAAGTCCCGTCGCAAGTGCGCCGAAGACGCCAAGCACCGCGACGCCGACGCCTAGGGATTTTCGCGCGGTCAGCCTTTCAATGCCGAGCGCTCCGCCAACCAGCATGGTCTGCAACGGCAAGGTCGATAGCGCCAGGCTTGCGCGGGCCGCCGTCGTGTAGCCAAGCGCGATGTTATAGAGAATGAAAAACAGTCCGAAGAAACAAAATCCCAATGTTGCGACACCGAGCCAGTCGCTTCGCTGCGGCCATTTTACGCGCAGCGCCAAAGCCATCGGCAGCACAAAGAGAAATCCGATGCCCCAGCGCAGAATGGCGAGCGTGAGTGGATCGGCATTGCTGACCAGATAGCGCGTGACCGCGGCCGCCGTGCCGCCGAGGCAACTTGAAACGATCGCGATCGACACCCCGGTCAATTCGCCCATGCGCGTCCCCCCCTGGCGGGGCGGGACTATGTCATGTTTGGCCAAATAAAACCGGATTGAAGGCGCCGGCCGCTAACTCTTCCTGTCGTCCGGCTCGGCCAAAATCAACGCCCAGTAGACTTTGTATTTCGAGGCCGGCGTGTAGATCGCCGCGATGCCGATGCGGGTCGCACCCGCGAGCAGCATGTTGGCGCGGTGCGGCGCCGAATCGCGCCAGCCGGAGAACGCCTCCGCCAACGTGTGATAGCCGGCGCCGATATTCTCGGCAGCCCGTTTGGCGTCGTAGCCGGAGGCTTTCAGCCGCGTCACGAACGGCTTGCCGGCATTGTGGTCGAGCTTGTCGCGCTTGGCCATGATCTCGGCCTGCGCTTGCGGCGAGTCGCATGAGTTCGGGGTCGAGCGTCACCGCTGGCAACCCGTTATTGGTGCGGTAGCCGGATATCATCGAGGCGGCAGCGGCGGCGTCGAGCCGCGCGCCCGGCTGCGCCAGGTTGCGGTAGAAGCTCGGCTCCCTGGGGCACATAGTCACCGGCGCAACCCGCCAGCGCCACCAGCGTCAGGATCGCGATGAGCAGACGCAGCATCGACGGCGATCTCCGAATTCATATGACAGGCGCCAGCTGCGGCCGACAATGGCCGAACGGTGGTGAGCCTTCCGCATGGCGGTACAGGCCCCCGCGTCTACTGGCGCGGTCGATGACCGGTCAACTAACATCCGGGACAACAACAAGCCGTTAAACGCCAATTCCGGGAGATGCCCCATGTCCACACAACTTGCCCCGCGCACGCCGGGCGCCACGCGCGCCGCCGCGGGCGAATACGTCTTCGATCTCGGCACCGTCGCAAAGATCATGGGCGGCCCCGCTTATTCCACCGCGCACGGGCCGTGCGTGGAAGGCGACCGCATGATCGTCGGCCTGATGCGCATGAAAGCCGGAACCGGCGCCGAGCCGCATTCGCATCCCAACGAGCAATGGATCTACATCCTGGAAGGCACCTTCCGCGCCGTCGTCGACGGCAAGCCGATCGAAGCCAAGCCCGGGTCCGTCCTCTACATCCCGGCCAACACTATTCACGCCGGCAAGGCGACGCCGGAGGGCGACGTGGTGTTCTTCACCTGCAAGGACGCCTCGCACAGCCTGCACGGCATCAAGGCGACTTGAACTTCATCGGCAACGGGCGCGAAGAACTCCTGCGCCGAACCAGCACGGAGGATTTCCATGAAACGTCTGACCGCGATCCTGCTCGCCGCCGCCTGCCTTGCGCTCGGCGCCGCCGCCGCCCCGGCGCAGGACAAATACCCGAGCCGCACGGTCAAGATCCTGGTGCCCTACGCGCCGGGCGGCGCGACCGACATCACCGCGCGCATCGTCGGCGACCAGATGCAGAAGATCACCGGCCAGCCGTTCGTCATTCTCAATAAGCCCGGCGCCTTCGGCCTGCTGGCGATCGACGAAATGGCGAAGGCTGCGCCGGACGGCTACACGCTGATGATCGGCAACGTCTCGACCAACGCCATCACGCCGATCATCTACAAAAGCAAACTCAACTTCGACTACACGCAGCGCGTGACCGCGGTGACCAATCTGGTCGACGTGCCGGCGTTCCTGGTGGTGACGACCGCCAACGATTTCCCCGTCAAGTCGGTGCCCGAGTTGATCGACTTCGCCAAGAAGAACCCTGGCAAGATCAAGTACGGCACGGTCGGCAACGGGTCCTATCCGCATTACGATATGGCCTATTTCGCCAAACGCGCCGGCGATCTCGACATGTCGGCGCTGCCAAACAAAAACGGCGCCTCCGGCGTCATTCAAGACATGCTGCGCGGCGACGTGCAGGCCGCCTTCCTCAACGTCGGCAGCGCCGCCGGCATGGTGCAGGCGGGCAAGTTCCGCGCGCTGGCCGTTGTCAATCATATACGCCTGGCGGACTACCCCACGATCCCGACTCTGCTGGAGGTCGGCTATCCGGACGTCGGCACCATCGCCTGGAACGGCCTGTTCGCGCCGGCGGCAACGCCCAAGCCGGTGCTTGATGCGCTCTATGCCATCGTGGCGAAAGCGATAGCCTCGCCCGAGGTGCAAGAAAAATTCAAGAAACAGAATTACAACATCGTGCCGAGCAAGTCGGTTGCCGACGCGCAGAGATGGCTCGCCGGCGAAATCAAGCGTTGGGAAACCATCACCAACGCGGTGAAGATCGACGTCGGCGGCTGAGCCTACAGCTGGCGGCCGATTGATGCCGGCCCCGCGCGCAGGTTCGCCGTCCGCCGTCCTCCCGACCACGCCTTTAAGCTTTGCTTAACCACTTAACCGCAAGCAATTAACTGCAAAACAACGGGTACGGGAATAGCGTGGCCGCCGACCCGGGCACCACGATGGATGAATCTTCTGCATCGGATTTTTCGCGCGATTGGCGTTTGGTCGCGCTGATCGGCTGCGCCTGGTTTCCGGCGAGCTTCGCGCTGTTCCACTTTGCCGTGCCGCTCGGTCCCTGGGCCGCAGCCGCGCCCGAACTGCTGGTATCGACCTCCGCCGCCGGCCTGACCACTTTGCTGGCGATGCTGGCTTCCGCCATCGGCGTCACCCGGCGCATGCACGTCGCCAATGGCCGCATGCGGGTTGCGATCAACAACATGTCGCAGGGCCTGTGCATGTTCGACGGCGACGAACGGCTGGTGGTCTGCAATCGCCGCTACATGGATCTCTACGACCTCCCCGCGGAGGTGGTGAAGCCCGGCCGCACACTCGCCAGCCTGCTCGAATTCCGCATCGAAAACGGCAGTTTCTCGCGCGACCCCGACGAATACCGCCAGGGCCTGGTCGCCGCCATGGCGCAGGGCAAGACCACCACCGCGGAAGTCAAATCCGCCAGCGGGCGCGTGGTCATGGTCATCAACCGGCCGATGGCCGGCGGCGGCTGGGTCGCGACGCATGAGGACATCACCGAACGGCGCAGCGCCGAGCGTGAGCGCGCCGCGATGCAGGAGCAGCAGGAACGCCGCACCATCATCGAGCGGGCGATTGCCGCGTTCCGCCAGCGCGTCGAGGATCATCTGCGCACCGTGACCGACGGCGCAATGGCCATGCGCTCGACCGCCACCGCCCTGCTCACCAGTTCCGGCCAGACCGCGCAGCGCGCGGAAGGCGCGGTGTCGGCCTCCAACGAGGCGAGCACCAACGTGCAGACCGCCGCGGTCGCCGCCGACGAATTGGCGAGATCGATCGGCGAAATCAGCCACCAACTCGCGATGACCACCACGATCGTTCGCGCCGCGGTCGAGGAAGCGCAAGGCACCAATGCGCAGATCAGCGCGCTGTCGCAGGCCGCGCAAAAGATCGGCGACGTGATCAAGCTGATCCGCACCATTGCCGGTCAGACCAATTTGCTGGCGCTCAATGCCACTATCGAGGCCGCGCGCGCCGGCGAAGCCGGCAAGGGCTTCGCGGTGGTCGCCTCGGAAGTCAAATCGCTGGCGGTGCAGACCGCCAAGGCAACCGAGGATATTTCCAGGCTGATCAGCGCGGTGCAGACCTCGACCGGCAGCGCGGTCGATGCCATCGGCCGCATCGCGAACCGCATGCAGGAAATCGATAGCTCCACCACCTCGGTTTCGGCCGCCGTGCAGCAGCAGAGCGCGGCTACGTCCGAGATATCACAGAGCGTCGCCGGCGCCGCCGACGGCGCCAAGCTCGTGGTCTCCGTGCTCGGCAATGTCACCGGTGCGGCAAGCGAAACGCGCCAATCGGCCGAAAGCGTGCTCACCGCCTCGCAAGCGGTGGAAGCCGCCGCCGCCGAGTTGCGCCACGAGGTCGAGGGCTTCCTCGCCCGCGTCGCGGCCTGATCAGCGCATCAATCCCGTCAGCCAATAGAACAGCGCGGCGAGCAAGCCGGCTGCGGGGATCGTCGAGATCCAGGCGGTCACAATTTCCTTCGCCACGGCCCAGCGCACCGCCGATACTTTCTTCGCCGCGCCTACTCCGATGATCGACCCGGTGATGGTGTGGGTGGTGGACACCGGAATGCCGAGCCATGTCGCCAGAAACAGCATGACCGAGCCTGCGGTTTCCGCGCACACGCCTTGCATCGGCGTAAGGCGCGTGATGCGCGACCCCATGGTGCGCACAATGCGCCAGCCGCCGGCCATCGTCCCGGCCGCCATTGCGATCTGACATGAAATCACCACCCAGAACGGAACATAGAATTGCGCTCCAAGGTTGCCCTGCGAATACAGCAGGACGGCGATGATACCCATTGTCTTCTGTGCATCGTTGCCCCCGTGGCCAAGCGCATAGAAGGAAGCGGACACGAACTGCACGCGGCGAAACACGTTATCGGTGCCGTATGGGGTCGAGCGAATGAAGAGCCATGACACGATCAGCATGAGCAGGAGTGCGAGCAACAGTCCGAGCCCCGGCGAAAGGACAATGGCGGCGGCGGTCTTGCCGACCCCGGACCACACCACGGCGTGAATACCCGCCTTCGCGATACCGGCGCCGACCAACCCGCCGATCAGCGCGTGCGAGCTCGACGACGGGATTCCCAACCGCTGCGTGACGATTTGCCAGACGATCGCCCCTGCAAGCGCGCCGAAGATCACATGCAAATCGACGACGTTGGCCTCGACAATGCCGCGGCCAACGGTTTCCGCCACATGGAGCCCGAAGAACAGGAACGCGACGAAATTGAAAAAGGACGCCCAGGCGACCGCGTATTGCGGGCGCAACACCCGCGTGGAGACGATCGTTGCGATCGAGTTTGCCGCGTCGTTCATGCCGTTGAGAAAGTCGAACGCAAGCGCGACGACAATCAGCGCAAACAAAAACGGCAAAGCAAGCGCGGCGGCATCCATCGTCATTCGGCCTTACAGAACTTAAACGTGTTCGATGACAATACCGTGCATGACGTTGGCCACGTCATCAAACCGGTCGACGACTTTTTCCAAATGGTCGTAGACTTCATTGCCGACGAAAAAGGTCATTGGGTCGGTCTTTCCCTTGGTCTGGTAGAGCGATCTGAGACCGACATCGTGCAATTCGTCGGCGCGGCCTTCGAGCGCCGAGATCTGCGCGGTCAAGTCGCTGATGTGGGTGGCTTCCGAGCTGATCGATTTCAGCAGCGGTATGGCTTCTTTCTGCAACTGCGCGCATTTCACGATCGTGTCGGCCATTTCCTTCATCTGCGGCGTGAATTCGGTCACATCGAACAGCACCACGCTCTTGGCGGTCTTTTGCATCTGATCGATCGAGTTATCCATAGATGTGATCAGGTCGCGGATATTGCCGCGGTCGAACGGGGTAATGAACGTCCTGCGCACCGCGATCAGCACCTCGCGGGTAACGTCGTCGGCCTCGTGCTCGCGGTCCATCACGATCTGGTAGTTGCGCTGGAGCGCCGCACCACCCTCCATCATCGCCCGTAAGGCCTCTGCGCCGGCCAGCACGGCCTGCGAATGGCGCGCGAACAGGTCGAAAAAACGCTCCTCTTTCGGCATCAAGGCATGAAACCAGCGCAGCATGGCGCACTCCATCATCCCAAATCGGCAGTCCCGGTGCGCACCCTAATCCTTTGCCGGGCGCTTGCCGAACGGCGCAAAGGCCCTGTGGGTACAATGGGTAAAACTCGAAGCGGCCGCGTCGCGGCGGCCTCGCCATGAGAGCCTATTTTCGCCATTTCAAAAATGATTTTTGTCAACGTTTGATGCAACGGAGCGCAGGCTCGGCTAGTTTGCCTGCAACAGACTTGGTTCAAGACTTGGTTCAAGACTTGGTTCAAGACTTTGTTCACGCCGGAGAGAATTATGCGGTTGGGCTACTTCACGATGCCGGTGCATCCGATGGACCGCGACTGGTCGCAGACACTGCGCGAGGACCGCGAGGCGATCATCCTCGCCGACAGACTCGGGTTTCACGACGCCTTCATGGGCGAACACCTGACCGATGCCTGCGAGAACGTGACCAACAGCATGCTGTTCCTGGCCACGCTGATCCACGACACCAAACAGATCAAGCTCGCGACCGGCACCGCCAATTTGGCGCAGATGCATCCGGTGGTGATCGCGGTCAACGCGGCGATGTTCGATCATTTGTCGCAAGGTCGCTTCGTCATGGGGATTTCGCCCGGCGCTCTTACCTCCGACTGCGAGGCGATCGGCATTCTCGATCTCGACCGCAACAGGATTTTCGCCGAGGCGATCGACGTGATCCTGGCGGTGTGGGAGCGCAATCCGCCTTACGACATCGATTTTCCGGACAACCGCTTCAAGGTCACTTTCGGCCGCACCGCCGCGCTCGATCTTGGCGTGGGAATCCTCGCCAAGCCGTTTCAGAAGCCGCGGCCGGAAATCGTCGGCACCGTGGTGGCGCCGTTTTCGCCCGGCGTGGTGCTGATGGGCAAGCGCGACTTCCATCCGCTGTCGGCGAACTTCCTGCTGGCCAAGCATCTGAAATCGCACTGGACGAACTACGCCCAGGGCAAAACGGAGGCGGGCCAGAGAGCGGAAGTCAATGACTGGCGCGTTGCGCGCACGATTTTCGTCGCCGACGACGACAAGACGGCGCAGAGTTACGGCGGCGGCGACAGCAAGAGCCCGTATCGCCATTACTTCGGGAACATGCGTGCCAAGATGATCCGAGGCAACCGGCTCTATGTGTTCAAGAGCCACAAGGAACAATCCGACGAGGAAATAACGCTCGATTACGTGATGAAGAATTGCGTGTTCGCTGGCACCGTCAACAAAGTGGTCGATCAGATATTGGCGATGCGCGAAGAGACCGGCGATTTCGGCGAGCTGGTCTATGCCGGCATGGACTGGGTCGACCCCATACTCGCCAAGCGCTCGATGCAGCTGATGGCCGAGGAGGTCATGCCGCGCGTCAACGCGGCGATCGGCAAGTCCGCGAGCGCAGCGGCGGAGTAGCTCCGTCACCCTTCGAGGCTCGCGGAGTTTATCATCGGGCCGCGCTTCGCGCGGACCCGTTGGCTCGCTCCTCAGGGTGACGGATTGAGAACTCACACCGACATCGGCTCGCTGCCGAGTTCCGCATAGAGCCCGTGCTTGGCGCCTTCGCTGAACGAGACGCCCTGCCCAAGCTCGATCGCTACCGAGCGCACGCGCTGCGCCTGCGGCTCGGTCGCCGGCACCGGCTTGCCTTCGGCGGCGGCCTTGGCCGCGCGCAGCATGATCTTGCGGGTCATGATGATGCCGGCGTCGGTCGCGCACAGGTGCTCGTTGGTGCGGTCCTGGATCGCGCCCATGCTTTCCTGAATTGAAGCATCCTGCATGGCGATACCGTCGACGCCGGTGGCGCTATGGCCGTGACGTTGCGCTTCGCGGTCCATCAGGTAGTTGTTCGACTTGTTGGCGAGCGGAATGAAAGTGCCCGGCACGTATTTGACGTGGATGCCCTCGCCGTCCTGCATGGCCGAGACTTCGGATTTCGTCAGCACACGCTTGGGATGATAATTGATGCTCCAAGCCCAGCAGGTTTCGTCGTCGATCGGCACCCAGGCGTGCGCGCCCAGCGGATGCCCGGCGCGCGGCGGAATGATCGAATACCACGGCATGATCCAGGGCGTGATGCGCCAGTAATACTTTCCGGCGTCGGCGTTGCGGCGCGCGCCAATCAGCAGGCCGCCGGCAAATTCCTCCACTTCAAAAAGCGGCATGCGATCCTGCTTGTTGTATTCGTTGCCCTTGCTGCCTTTGAACAGCGGATCCTTCTCGAGCTCGCTGCCGTGCAGCCAGGACACGTGGCTGGAATCGATGCCGCCTTCCATCGCCTGCAGGTAATTGCATTCCTGGAGCCGTTTGGAGACGAAGCGCTGCTCGGGTTTGACGTCGGTCCATTCCAGCGCCGGCGGCGGCGGCTGCAATTCCGGCGGGCCCATATAGGCCCAGATCATCCCGGCCTTTTCGATGCAGGGATAGGATTTCAGCTTGATATTGTTACGGAAACCGGACCCCTCCGGCTCCGAGGGCAAATCGATACATTGGCCGGTGATGTCGTACTTCCAGCCGTGATAGTGGCAGCGGATGCCGCAATCTTCGGCCTCGCCGAACCACAGCGAGGCGCCCCGATGAGCGCAGAATTCGTCGATCAGGCCGACGCGGCCTTTGGTATCGCGGAAGGCAATCAGGCGCTCGCCCATCAGCTTGACCCGCACCGGCGGGCGGTCCGGTTCCGGGATTTCCGACGCCAGCAGGAACGGCGCCCAATAACGGCGCAGCAGCTTGCCCATCAGCGTGCCCGGGCCGATACGGCTGAGCTGGTCGTTCTGTTCACGCGACATCATGGCGACGTTTCCTCGGTGACTTGCTATTGTTGAACCCATTATAGGCACCCGCGTTGCCTAAGGAAGAGAACTACCATGCCGTTGCCGCGGATCGCCATTGCAACCGGAGACCCGGCCGGGATCGGCCCGGAAATCGCGCTCAAGGCCACGCTCGATGCGCGCGTCAAAGCGCTGTGCCGGCCCTTGCTGGTCGGCGACCCGGCGGTGGTGGAACTGCATGCCAAAGCTGCCGGTCTCACACCGAACCTGCATGTCATCGGCAAAGCCGGCGATGCAGATTGGTCGAACGGTGCCGTCAACCTGCTCGATGCCGGAGAAAGAACCGACATGCCGGTGAAAATCGGCACCGTGGACGCAGCCTATGGGCGCGCATCGCTCGCCAGCGCCCGCCGCGCGATCAAGGCGGCGCTCGCCGGCGAGGTCGAGGCCGTGGTGGCGGCGCCGCAGACCGAGCGATCGGTCGCGGCCGCCGGCATCGCCTTCGACGGCTATCCGTCGTTCGTCGCGCGCGAAACCGGCACGCCGGTCAACGACGTCTATCTGATGATCTGCTTCGACGATGTGCGCATTGCCCACGCCACGCTGCATCTCAGCGTGCGCGAGGCGGTGGCCCTGATCACGCCTGAGCGTGTCGAGCGCGTGATCCGCGTTGTCGACGCATCGCTCAAGACGCTGGGCATCGCGCGGCCGAAGATCTTTGTCGGCGGGCTTAACCCCCACGCCGGCGAAGACGGCATGTTCGGCACCGAAGAAATCGACATCATCATTCCCGCGATCGCGCGCGCCGCGCAAAGCGGCATCGAGGCCTCCGGCCCGTTCGGCGCCGACACAATGTTCCGCAAGAAAGGCTGCGATGCATTTATTGTCATGCTGCACGACCAGGGCCACATCGCCGCCAAGCTGCAGGCATTCAATCGCACCGCCGGCCTGTCGATCGGCTCGCCGATTTTGTTTTCCTCGGTCGCGCATGGCAGCGCGCACGACATCGCTGGCAAAGGCGTCGCCGATCCCGGCGCGGTGATCGAGGCGGTCACAAGGCTGGCGCGCGTCTCGGGCGGTGAGGCACATGGCCGATAGTCCAAAGAAACGACGCACGGTCCTGGTTGTGGAGGATGAGCCGTTCATCGCGATCATGCTCGAGGAGGAACTGGAGGCGCTGGGCATTCACGTGCTCGGTCCGGTCAACAATATGAAATCGGCGATCCTGCTTGCGGAAACGCCCGATCTCGACGGCGCCTTGCTCGATCTCAACATCAACGGCGCTTACGCCACCGAGGTCGCGGAAAAACTGCATCTGCGCGGCGTTCCGTTCATCTTTGTCACGGGTTATGAGCCGCCCGCCGGGCTGCGCTACCGCGACGTGAAGACGCTGCGCAAGCCGTTCACCGAGATCGAGCTGCGCTCGGCCTTGCTCTCGCTGTGGGACCGGTAACGTCGCGCGCTACGGCTTGAGCAAAGGGATGTTGTTGACGTCCGGCTTGGGGATCGACTGGAGATAGGCGTAGATGTCGGCGAGATCGCCGTCGGAGAGAATTTTCTCGCTAAACGGCGGCATGGCGCGATTGGTCGAGCGCACGAAGGCATAAAACGTCTCCCACGGCATCGGATCGGGCGCGAGCCGCTTGCCGCCGCTGGTCGCGATCGAGCCCTGCCCCATGGTGCCGTGACACTGCCAGCAGCCGTGCTGAATGAACATCGCTTTGCCGTGCTCGGCGGAGGCCGCCAATGCGCCGCCCTGCCCGATGCAAAGTCCAGCTACCGCGATTGCGAATACACTTTGAATACGCATGGCACGGACCTCAGCGCGGCTGCGTCACGACGTCGACCAAAGCGGGCTCGCCGGCCTTGACCACCTCGACCGCCTTTTTCAACGCCGGTGCAAGCTCGGAAGGGTCGGTGATCGGCCCCGCCGACCACATGCCGAACGAGCTTGCGAGCTTGGCATAGTCGATGGCCGGATTGTCGAGCCGCGTGCCGATCGGACCGATGTCCTTGCCAGAGACTCGCCACTCGGTTGCGCCGGTTGCCCATGCGCTGCACGTGCATCACTTCCTGATGATATCCGCGATTGTTGTGCATCACCGAGAGCAGCGGGATTTGGTATTTGACCGCGGTCCACAGCACGCCGGGCGAAAACATCATGTCGCCGTCGGGCTGGAAGTTGACCGAGAAGCGGCCCTTCGCGCGATTGGCGAGCGCGGCGCCGACCGCGGCCGGCGCGTTGTAACCGATGCCGTAGCCGCCGGGGCCGCCGATGTGACGGTAGTGCTTGTCCATCGGCCACAGCCGGCTCGGCCAGCTCGACAACTGCCGGTCGCCGCCGACCGAGGACCAGTCAAGATCCTTGATCTGCGCGTAGACTTCCATCGCCATGCGCGCGGTGCTGATCGGGCTCGCATCCCAGGCGTAGGACGCGGCCTGACGGGTGCGCTCGCGCGCCTCGCTCCAGGCCTTCTTCATGCTTTGCCCGCGCGCTTCGATTGCCGCCTTGCGCTCTGACGGCAGCGCCTGCTTCACCGCCTCGACCAGCGCCGGCAGCGTTGCCTCCGCGTCAGCCGCCATTTCGACGTCCACTGCCTGGAAGCGCTGGAAGTCCTGGTAGTTCGACTTGGTGTTGAACAGGATCGAGCTGATGCTGATCAGTTTGGCGTTCGGCTTGATGCGGGATTCCTGCAAGCCGGCGCCTTCATTGTCGCCGTTGTCGATATAGCCGTTCACCGTGCCCCAATAGTCCGATAGTTCGAGGCCGATGATCACATCGGCCTGGCCGAGCAGCGCGCGGCCGCGCGAATTCTGCGACAGATGGTGCGTATTGGGGAAATTCATCCGGCCTTTCTGGTCGATCACCGGCGCCTGCAAGGCTTCGGCAAGCTGCACCAGCAGTTTCACGCCGTTCGCGGTGCGCGCGCATTTGTCGGCGACGATCACCGGGCGCTCGGCGTTCGCCAAAAGCCGCGCCGCCTCGCGCACCGCGTTCATGTCGCCCTGCGGCGGCGCAGTCGGCACGTAACGCGGGATCGTCAATTTGCCGCGGTCGCGCACCGTCTCTTCCTGCAGGCCGGTGTCGAGCGCGAGCATCACCGGCTCATGCGGCGGCGTCATCGCCAGCTTGTAGGCGCGCACGAAGGACTGCGCGAAATGCTGTAGCGAGACAGGCTGGTCGTCCCATTTGGTGAAATCGCGCACCAGCGCGTTGATATCCTGCGCCGAATGGAAGGTCGGCACGCCGGGCGGGCGCTTCGCAGCATCGAGATCGGTGCCGCCCATCACGATCACCGGCACGCGGTCGCACCAGGCGTTGTAAATCGCCATCGCGGCGTGCTGCAGGCCCACCGTGCCGTGGCAGAGCACCAGCAGCGGCTTGCCGGCGATCTTGAAATAGCCGTGCGCGATCGCGACGGAAGCTTCCTCGTGCGTGCAGGTGAGGAATTCGGGCTTCTTGTTGCCGCCGTAGTCGATCAAGGATTCGTGCAGGCCGCGGAAACTCTGCGCTGGATTGCACGGCAAATACTCGATGTCGAGCGACTTGATGACGTCCACCATGAAGTCCGACGCGGGCGTGCCCTCGGCCTTCGTGGCGACGCTCGGCGTTCCGGTTTCGGCGGCGGCAACGGCGGCGGAAGGACGCAAGGCGGAGCGACGCGGCGGCGTCATGGGCACATTTGAATTTGTCGCTGCCTTGGCGGCGGCCGGGGCCGCCGCTCCGGCGATCGCCGCGCCGGCCAAAAATTTGCGTCGATTGAGCTTGGTCCGCGATTTTGCGCGCGCCATGCCGGCCTCCCGTCGCTTGTTCCAAAACGCCGTGTCTGCCCGATCGTTCGTCGATGAACGGCTTGGCGCGATGTTAGTTCAGAGAGAGACCGCGTGCCACCCGGGCACGCCCGAATTCACGCGGGCTTAATGTGCCGGCGGCAGCGGGGAAGCCGAAGCCGCGGTGCCGCTGTGCGGCGGCGGCGCCATCGGATTCGCGGGTTCGGCGCTTGGCGTAGCGCCGTTGGCCACCGTCTCGGGCGGCTTGCCGGGCAGCACAACCACGCGCGTACCGACCTGCACGCGGCTGTACAGGTCCTCGACGTCCTCGTTGAGCATGCCGACGCAACCCGACGAAACATAGTGGCCGATGGTCGACGGCTGGTTGGTGCCGTGGATGCGGTAGAGCGTGTGGCCGAGATACATGGCGCGCGCGCCGAGCGGATTACCGTTCCCGCCGGCCATTATGCGCGGCAGATAGGGCTGGCGCTCGATCATCTCCGGCGGGGGGAACCAGTCCGGCCATTCCTTCATCTTGGAAATGCGCTCGGTGCCGGTCCAGGTGAAACCCTCGCGGCCGACGCGCACGCCGTAGCGAAGCGCCTTGCCGCCGCCGAGCACCAAATAGAGGTAGGTGTTCGCGGTATCGACAATGATGGTACCGGCCGGCTCCTTGGTGTTGTAGTCGACCAATTGCCTCTTCAGATTGGGCGGCAGTTCCTTGGGCTGGCCTTGCTCGGGCTGATCCTCAGGCGGCAACGCGGCGGTGCCGGCAGGCGGCGCCGAATGCGCCGCTACACTCGGGGCACCGGCCGGAGCGGAACCGATCCCGCCCGGCGGACGCACTTCATCGGGATCGCGGGCAGCGGCCGGCGCCTGCTGGTCGAGCTGATGTCCGTAAGGCGGACGCCCCGCGGGTGGGGCAAAACCGGGAGGTGGCGGCGCCGCTTCGGCCTCGTCCGGATAGGGTAAACGACCGGGTTGACCCTGCGGCGGCATCTGGCTCGTCTGCGGCGAGCGAGGCGCCCGGCGCACCGGCTGATCGTCGTCATCGTCGTCATTCCCGAAGGCAGGCGGCGGTAGGCGCTCTTCTTCGTAGGTGGCAGGCGGCGGAGCGTTGCGGTAGTAGCCCTGCGGTGGCGATGAATAATACTGCGCCACCGCAGGCGCAGCCGAAAAAGCCGCCGCCACCGGCAGCGCCAGCAGGAAAAATCCGTAACGTCGGATCATCGTTCACCTAAGAGTTTGTTCGGCGCAGGCTGAATCGGCGCCTCGCCCACGGCAGAACCGCAGGCCCACCCCCGGCATGGATTGCCCCGGGATGAAGGCACATTCAAGACATTAATGCGGCTATCTTAATAACGTGATTCCATCTTGGCGGATCGTGTTCTCGTCACGTTTTCTTGGATTCCGCCGCCAAAACCTGCTTGGCGACGCGGTGGCAATCGACCGCGGCCGGGAAACCGCAATAGATCGCGACCTGCCGCAGGATCGCCGAGAGTTCCTTGTGCGTAAGCCCGTTGCGCAGCGCGCCGCGGAAATGCGCCTCGAACTCCTGCATGCGCCCCAAGCAGGCGATCATGCCGAGATTGAGCAGGCTGCGGTCGCGCGGCTTGAGGTCCTCGTCGGTCCACACCGCACCCCAGCAGAATTCATTGAGTAGATCCTGGAATTTGCGATTGAAATCGTCGGTATTGGCAACCGCCCGGTCGACATATTCGTCGCCCAGCACCTTGCGGCGCATCGCCATGCCCTTGTCGTAGAGTGCCTTATCCATGGTTATCCCTCCCTCGTGACCGGTGAATTCCGGCGATATTCGTCATGTTGACCGCAATGGCTGAATTCGTCCATTTCCCTCCTGCATCCTTCGACAGCGCGCACGGGGGTCCGAATAGGATCGGTCGCCCGGCTGGCGGTGGCTTGCTAAAGGCCGGTTATTCAATAGTTTAGGCCGGCACCGGTCGACATCCGCGGTTGTTTTCCAGGCTTCCGGTTCCCCACAGGTTTTCATGCCGCTGCGCGTTTAATGGACAGCTTCAGGGCTACAATGGCGTGGGATTCCCGATGGCGGTCGCCTCACTGCGATGGATGACAGCGACGAAGCGCTCATGGCCCGAATCGCGCGCGGCGACGAGCGGGCGTTCCGCACGCTATCGGGCCGCCATCTGCCGGCCATGCTCGGGCTCGCCCGCCGCATTCTCGGCAACGCCGCCGATGCCGAGGACGTGGCGCAGGAAGCGATGCTTCGGGTCTGGACCCACGCGCCGCGCTGGCAGCCGCTGGCGCTGTTCCGCACCTGGCTCACGCGCGTCGTGGTCAATCTCTGTCTCGACCGCAAGCGGCGCGCGCCCTGGGTCGCCCTCGAAGCCGCCGGTGAGATCGTGGATCCGGCGCTTGGTGCCGGCGAGAAAGCCGAACGCGACGAGCGCGAGCGAATGGTTTCGGCCGCGATCGCCGAGCTGCCGGCGCGCCAGCGCGCCGCGATCGTGCTCACCTATGGTGACGGCATGAGCAATGCGCAGGTGGCGGAAATTCTCGACACTTCGGTGTCGGCGATAGAGACCTTACTGGTGCGCGGCAAGCAGAACCTGCGCCGCGCGATCGGCGGCGTGATCGATGAGGACAAGTAAAATGACCAAGAAGCAGTTGCCGGAACTTCTCGAAGCCGCGCTCAAGCGCGTGATGCAGGCGCCGCCGCCCGATGAGGCGGCAGTGGCGCGCATGCTCAAGCGCCTGAGCGGTCCGCTGCCGCGGCAGAAGACGCCGCTGTGGCGCTGGCCTGCCGTGCTGCTCGACTGGCAATTCGCGCCGGCCTGGCCGCGCGTCGCGGCGCTCGCCTGCTGCGCCGCGCTTGGCTTCGTCATCGGCATCGCCGGCGTCGACAGGCGCTTCGACGGCGGCGGCGAGCCTTTCGCGGTCGCCAGCCGCGCCGATATCGGCTCGATCGTGTTCGAGCCCGAAGCCTTGACGGGAGCGCGCCCATGAGCATCGCCCAATACGCTCACGCGACGCCGCGCATCTCCTCGCGCTGGCTGCTGCTCGGCTCGCTCGCGCTCAATCTGTTCTTCGTCGGCGTCGCGGTGGCCATGACGATCCGCGCGCCGGCGCCGCCTGCCTGGGACCGCAATGTGTTCGTGCGCGTCGAGCACATCGCCGATACGCTGCCGCCGGCCGATGCCGATTTGCTGCGCGGCCAGATCAACGCCAACCGCCAGTTGATCGACGACACGCAGCGGCAATATCACGCCGCGCAGGACGAAATTCACGCGACGCTGCGGCGTCAGCCGTTCGATGTCGAGGCCATGCGCGCCGCGATGGCGAAGACCCGCGCCGCGCGGCAGGCCTTCGATCAGGTTATCCAAGGCGTGTTCGCGTTCTCGGCCGCGCAGATGTCGCCGGCCGGCCGCATCGCGCTCGCCGACTGGCCGCCCGACCGTAAATCTACGAGCAATCGCCAATAAAACACGCTAGTTTCCCGTCCGATCCTCGCTTGAGCCGTGTTTGAAAGTCTTTGGCATGCTTCGTGGAAGCCAGGGTGTGAGGCCGGGGACATTACGGCGTGCGCGTCCGTTTGTGGCCGTGCTGCAAGGAATTTGCCTGATGCTGCCCCTCGGCGGCTGCCTGCTCACCCCCGACAAGCCCGAACCCGGGCTCGATATTCCGCTCGCCTATGAGCTGGGCCCGAAAAATGCGGACGTGGCGGAAGCGGCGCTGCCGACGCTCGATTGGTGGCGCGGCTTCCGCTCGAAGGAATTAACCGAGCTCATCGAAGAAGCCCGCGTGGCCAATCTCGATATCGCCGTTGCGGTGGCCCAGATCGTGCAGGCCGACGCGCAATCGCGCATCGCCGGCGCGCCGCTCCTGCCCGGCGTCGCCCTCAACGGCGACGCGACGCACGCGCGCTCCTCGCAGAGCATCAGCGGCGGTTTGGGCGGCGGCTCCGAGCACAATCTCCTTTCGGCTTCCCTCACCGCCAGCTACGAGATCGACTTCTGGGGCAAAAACCGCTCGGCGCTGCGCGCCGCCGAGGAGACCGCGGTCGCCAGCCGCTATAATCGCGAGGTAGTTGGTCTCACGACCGTGGCGAGCGTCGCCGACACGTATTTCCAGGTGCTGGCGGCGCAAGACCGCCTGCGCATCGCGCGCGAAAACGTGGCGAGCGCGACCCGCATTCTCAATCTGATCAAGCAGCAGTTCTCCGCCGGCACCGCCTCCGATCTCAACGTCGCGCAGCAAGAAAGCCTGGTGAATACCCAGCGCGCGTCGATACCGCCGCTGGTGCAAACGCTGCGGCAGAACGAAGCGGCGCTTGCGCTGCTGATTGCGCGGCCGCCCGAGCGCGTCGTGATCCGCGGCGGCGGCATGCGCGGCATCGCGATCCCGCGCGTCACGCCCGGCCTGCCGTCGGAATTGCTCGCGCAACGGCCGGACATCCGCCAGGCCGAAGCGCAGCTCGCTTCCGCCAATGCCAATGTGCAGAACGCACGCGCGCAGTTGCTGCCGAGCATCACGCTCACGGGCGAAGGCGGCTACCAGAGCGCGGTGCTCAAGACTTTGCTGCGGCCGGAGTCGGCGTTCTATACCGCCACCGCCGGCCTGACCCAGCCGATCTTCGAGGGCGGGCGGCTGCTCGGCAATCTCGATTTGCAGAAAGGCATCCAGGACCAACTTTTGCAGGCCTATCGCAAGGCCGCCATCTCCGCCTTTACCGACGTCGACAAGGCGCTCATCGCGGTGCGCGAGACGGCGCTGGCCGAACGCCTACAGCGCGACGTGGTCAACAGCTCGCGCCGGGCCTTCAGGCTCTCCGACCAGCAGTTGCAAGCGGGCACGGTTAACCTCATTACTTTGTTGCAGGTTGAGCAAACGTTGTTCCAGGCCGAGGATGCGCTGGCGCTGGCGCGGCTGGCGCGGCTGCAGGCGATCGTCAGCCTCTATCAGGCGCTGGGCGGCGGCTGGCTGCCGAAACCGGTGGAAACGACCGATGCACGGTGAACTGCCGAAGCAAATCTGGGCGAAGACGCGAGGGCGCACGCGCCGCAATCTGGCGGTCTTGCTGATCGTCGGCGCGGCGGCCGCCGCGCTGATCTATGTCTTCACCAAATCGACGCCGCCGCCGAACCGCAGCCGGTTCGGCGCCGAGGCGGACCGGTGCCGGTGCTGGCGAGCGCCGCGGCCAAGGCCGACGTGCCGGTCTATCTCGACGCCGTCGGCACCATCAAGGCGCTCAACACCGTGACGGTGCGCCCGCAGGTCGACGGCAAGCTCATCAGCGTCGGCTTCAAGGAAGGCGACGACGTCAAGAAGGGCGACGTGCTGGCGCGCATCGATCCGATCACCTATCAGGCGCAGCTCGATCAGGCGACCGCCAAGAAGGCGCAAGACGAAGCGCAACTCGCCAATGCCAAGGTCGACCTCGATCGCTACGAAAAACTGGCGGCCACCAATGCCATCAACCAGCCAGCAGGCCGACACCCAGAAGGCGCTGGTCGCGCAAGATGCCGCGCTGGTGCAATCCGACCAGGCGGCGATCGAAAGCGCGCAGGCGACGCTCGGCTACACCACGATCGTCGCCCCGATCTCGGGGCGCACCGGCATCCGCATGGTCGACGAAGGCAATATCGTGCACGCCTCCGACACCAACTCGGCGATCGTCGTGATCACCCAGATCAAGCCGATCTCGGTGCTGTTCAATCTGCCGCAACAGGATCTCGGCCAAATCAACCGATGCTTTCGTCAAGGGGCCGCTCGACGGTCGACGCGCAGCGCCCCGACAACGACGCGGTGATCGACCGCGGGACCTTGAGCGTGGTAGACAACCAGGTCGACCAGACCACCGGCACCGTCAAGCTCAAGGCCGAGTTTCCCAACGCCAATGTGCAGCTGTGGCCCGGCCAGTTCGTCAATGTGCGGCTGCTGATCGACACCTTGAAAGACGTCGTGCGTGATCCCGACCGGCGCGGTGCAGCGCGGCCCGAACGGCACCTTCGTCTATGTGGTCAAGGACGACGACACCGCGGTCATGCGCCCCATCGAGGTGCAGAAGCAGGATGAGACACAGACCGTGGTTAAGAGCGGGCTGACGCTACCCGAGCGCGTGGTCACCACCGGCTTCGTGCGCCTCACCGACGGCAGCAAGGTGGCGATCGGCAGCGCCAACAGCGCGCCGGCGGCAGAGCCCGCAAGGCGTGCGCCAACGCGGCCAGCGCCCCGGCGGCGGGAGGCCGAATACACAGCAATGAGCGTTTCCTCTCCATTCATCCACCGGCCGATTGCCACCTCTTTGCTTGGCATCGCGGTGATGCTGGGTGGCGCGCTCGGTTATTGGTGGCTGCCGGTGTCGGCGCTGCCGCAGGTTGATTTCCCCACCATCCAGGTCACCACGCAGCTGCCGGGCGCGAGCCCGGACACCATCGCCTCGTTGGTGACGGCGCCGCTCGAGCGCCAGTTCGGCCAGATCCCGGCGCTGCAAGTCATGACCTCGGCAAGTTCGTTCGGCATCAGCCAGGTGACGCTGCAATTCGATCTCAACCGCGACATCGACGCGGCTTCGCAGGACGTGCAGTCGGCGATCAATGCTGCCGGTTCGACGCTGCCGCGTAACCTGCCCTACCCGCCGCTCTATTCGAAGGTGAACCCGGCCGACGCGCCGATCATCACGCTGGCGCTCACCTCGCCAACCATCGACTTACGCGCGCTCAGCGACATGGCCGACACCGTGATGGCGCCGCGGCTCTCCGAGGTGACGGGCGTCGGCCACGTCTCGGTGCAGGGCGGTATCCGCCCGGCGGTCCGCATCCAGGCCGACCTGTCGCGGCTCGCCGCCTATGGCCTCGCGCTCGAGGACCTGCGCACCGCCATCGTCAGCGCCAACGTTGCCGGCGCCAAGGGATCGCTCGACGGTGTGCACCAGTCCTACACCATCGCCGCCAATGACCAGATCACCGCTGCCGATACCTATAAATCGGTGGTGGTGGCGTTCCGCAACGGCGCGCCGGTCAAGATCGGCGACGTGGCCGATGTCATCGACGGGCTGGAAAACACCAAGGTCGGCGCCTCCTACAAGGGTACGCCGGCGATCGTGGTGGATGTGCAGCGCCAGCCCGGCGCTAACGTGATCGAGACCGTGGAGCGCGTGCGCGCCGAATTGCCGCGGCTGCGGCGCGCGATGCCGGCCGGCGCCAAGCTCACCATCGTCAACGACCGCACCACCACTATCCGCGCCTCGATTCACGACGTGCAGTTCACGCTGATGCTCAGCATCGTGCTGGTCGTGCTGGTGGTGTTGATCTTCCTGCGCACGGTGCGCGCCACCATTATCGCCGGCGTGGCGCTGCCGTTGTCGCTGATCGCGACCTTCGGCGTGATGTGGTTTGCCGGCTTCTCGCTCGATAATCTGTCGCTGATGGCACTCACCATCGGCACCGGCTTCGTGGTCGACGACGCCATCGTGATGATCGAGAACATCGTGCGCCACATGGAGGACGGCGAAAAGCCGCTCGACGCGGCGCTGCGCGGCGCCAGCGAGATCGGCTTCACGGTGATCTCGCTGACGCTGTCGCTGATCGCGGTCTTTATCCCGCTGCTGTTCATGACCGGCCTGGTCGGCCGCATGTTCCGCGAATTCGCGCTCACGCTCACCATCGCGGTGGTCGCTTCGGCCGTCGTCTCGCTGACGCTGACACCGATGATGTGCGGGCGCCTGCTGCGGCAGCAGCAAGGCGGCGACGGCAACGCGTTCACCCGCCGCTTCCACGATCTGACCGAGCGCACGGTCGAAGGCTATCATCACAGCCTGCAATGGGTGCTGCGTCGCCAGCGCGAGACGCTTTTGGTGACGCTGGTGACGCTCGCCGCCACCATTTTCCTTTACATCGTAACGCCCAAGGGCTTCCTGCCGTTGCAGGACACCGGTTTAATCACCGCGGTGACAGAGGCTTCAACCGACGTCTCGTTCGATGAAATGCAGCGCCGGCAGAGCGAGGTCGAGGCCATCATTCGCAACGACCCGGACGTGACCGGCGTGGTCTCGGTGATCGGCGTCTCCCCACTCAACGCCACGCCCAATGCCGGCCACCTCGCCATTACCTTGAAGCCGCGGGATTCGCGCAGTTCGCACGTCGATGCGATCATCGCGCGGCTGAAGGGCGCGGTCGCCGGTATTCCCGGCATGAATGTCTATTTCCAGGCAACCCAGGACATCCAGATTTCCACGCGGGCGAGCCGCGCGCAGTACCAGTACACGCTGGTCGGCACCGATTCCCGCGAGGTGATCGAATGGGCCGACAAGCTTGCGCGCAAGCTGCGGGGAAATCCGGCGCTGCGCGAGGTCGCCTCCGAAGCGCAGGAAGGCGGCCCGCGCGTCAACGTCGACGTCGACCGCGGGCAAGCAGGCCGGCTCGGCGTCTCGATGCAGAGCATTACCGATACGCTCAATGATGCTTTCGGCCAGCGGCAGATTTCGACCATCTATGGCCAGGCCAACCAGTATCGCGTCATCCTGGAAGCGCAGCCGCGCTATCAGCAGGACCCCGGCTCGCTTTCCAAAATCTACGTCACCGGCGCCAGCACCTCGACCGGCACCGCGGCGACCGTCGGCAACACCGCCTCCGGCACCACCAATACCAACATCACCGCCACGCCCAACACGGTGACCAGTTCGAACCAGGTGCCGCTCGCCGCCTTCGCACGCTTCGTGAACTCTTCGGCGCCGCTGGTGATCGCGCACCAGGAGCAGTTTCCTTCCGTCACCATCTCGTTCGACCTGAGCGACGGCTATGCGCTTTCCGACGCGGTCAGCATCATCAGCGCGGCGCAGCGCGAGATCGGCATGCCGTCGTCGGTGACCGGCAGCTACTCCGGCGACGCCGCGGAATTCGCCAAGTCGCTCACCGGCGAGCCATGGCTGATCCTCGCCGCGGCCATCGTGATCTACATCGTGCTCGGCGTATTGTACGAAAGCTTCATCCACCCGCTGACTATTCTCTCGACGCTGCCGTCGGCCGGCGTCGGCGCGCTGCTCGCGCTGATGCTGTTCGGCTACGACCTCTCGGTAATCGCGCTGATCGGCATCGTGCTGCTGATGGGCATCGTTAAAAAGAACGCGATTTTGATGATCGATTTCGCGATCGAGGCCGAGCGCCATCAGGGCCTGTCGCCCGAGGAATCGATCGTGCAGGCGGCCTTGCTGCGCTTCCGCCCGATCATGATGACAACGCTCGCCGCGCTGTTCGGCGCGTTGCCGCTGGCGCTCGAAAGCGGCACCGGCTCGGAACTGCGCAATCCGCTCGGCATCACCATCGTCGGCGGCCTGCTGCTCAGCCAGTTGCTCACGCTCTACACTACGCCGGTGATCTACCTCTACATGGAGCGGCTGCGCGCGCGGCTGACGTCATCTCGGCAGCCGCAGTTGCCGGGGATCGCGCCCGGCCCGGCAGAGTAGCACGATGAATTTTAGCTACCCGTTCGTGCGCCGGCCGATCGGCACCACGCTGATGGCGATCGGGCTATTTCTGGTGGGCGCGGTGGCCTACATCTTTCTCCCGTCGCCAGCCTGCCGAGCGTCGATTTCCCGACCATCAATGTCATCGCCAATCGGCCCGGCGCCGACCCCAACATCATGGCCGCCACTGTCGCCGCCCCGCTCGAACGGCGGCTGGGCGAGATTTCCGGCGTCACCGAGTTGACTTCGGTGTCCTCGCTCGGCAATTCGCGCATCACCGTGCAGTTCGACCTCTCCCGCAGCATCGAAGGCGCGGCGCGCGACGTGCAGGCCGCGCTCAACGCCGCGCTCAGCGACCTGCCCGGCGACCTGCCGACGCTGCCGACCTTCCGCAAGGCCAATCCGGCGGCGGCGCCGATCCTGATCCTGGCGCTGACCTCCAAGACCTTGCAGCCGGCCGAAGTCTATGACGCCGCCGACAGCATCATCGCGCAACGGCTGAGCCAGGTGGACGGCGTCGGCGACGTCACCGTGGCCGGATCCGAGCAGCCGGCCATTCGCGTGCGCGTCGATCCGGGCCGCATCGCCGCCATGGGCGTGAGCATGGAAGACGTGCGCACCGCGATCGCCAACGCCAACTCGGTCGGCCCGCTCGGCAACTTCGACGGGGCCAAACGCGGCATCACCATCGGCATCAACAGCCAGCTGCGCACGCCAATCGAATACGATCCGCTGGTGGTGAAGACCATCGAACGGCACGGTGATCCGCCTGTCCAATATAGCCTCGATCGAGCCCCAGCGTGCGCAACAGCCTTTCGGCCGGCTGGTACAACGAAGACCCTTCGGTCCTGCTCATCGTCACCAAGCAGGCGATGCCAATGTGTCGACATGGTCGACGCATCTAGGCCTGCTGACCCAGCGCGGAGTGGGTCCCCGCCGGTCTCCAGATTTCGGTGCTGGCCGACCGCACACAGACCATCCGCGCCAGCGTGCACGACATGCAGCTCACGCTCGGGCGCGACCGCGATCCTGGTGATGTTGGTGGTGGTGCTATTCCTGCGCCGCTCGGCGCCGACGCTCGCCGCCGGCATCACCGTGCCGCTGTCGCTCGCCGGCACCTGCGCGGCGATGTGGGCGGCCGGATTTTCGATCGACAATCTGTCGTTGATGGCGCTCGCCGTCTGCATCGGCTTCGTGGTCGACGACGCCATCGTGATGATCGAGAACATGTTCCGCTATCTCGAAAAAGGCGCCTCCCCGTTTCGCGCCACGCTGAAGGGCGCCAAGCAGATCGGCTTCACCGTGGTGTCGATCTCGGTGTCGCTGATCGCCGCGTTCATTCCGCTCTTGTTCATGGGCGGCATCATCGGACGGTTGTTTCGCGAATTTTCGGTGACGCTCGCATTTGCGATCGTGGTGTCCACGGTGGTGTCGCTGTCGGTGACCCCGATGATCTGCGCCTATTTCGTGCGTTCGCCGCCAAGCCCCGACCGCACCTGGCTCGATCGTCTGGTCGAGGGCGTGCTTTCGCGCACGTTGCGCTTCTATGACCGCACGCTTTCCTTTGTGCTCGAACACAATGCGCTCGCGCTGATCGCGTTCGTCGCCACCATCGCGCTCACCGTCGGCCTCTACGTCAAGACGCCGAAAGGTTATTTCCCGCAGGACGACACCGGGCTGATCTTCGGCGGCACGCAGGCTTCGACCGATGTGTCGTTCGAGGCGATGGAGCAATTGCAGCAGAAGGCGATGGACGCGGTGCTAACCGACCCGGCGGTGGCGGGCCTGGGTTCCTCGGTCGGCGCCTCCGGCTTCAATGCGTCGGTCAACCGCGGCCGTCTCTTCATCAGCCTGAAGCCGCTCTCCGAACGCAGCAACGTAAGCACGCAGGTTGTGGTGGCGCGGCTGCGCGCCAAGCTCAACAGCATCCCCGGCATCCGTGTCTTCATGGTGCCGGCGCAGGACCTGCGCGTGGGCGGGCGGCAGAGCGATTTGCAATACCAGTTCACGCTGTGGAGCGCCGATATCGAAGCGCTACAAGGCTGGGTGCCCAAGGTTATGGAACGAGGTGAAGAAGGTCTCCGGCGTGACCGACGTCACCACCGACCGCGAGCAAGGCGGCTTGCAAGCCGACGTCAAGATCGACCGCACGGCGGCCGCCCGCCTCGGCGTGAAGATCCAGGACATCGACAACGCGCTCAACGACGCGTTCTCGCAGCGGCAGATCTCGACCATCTACCGGCAACGCAATCAATATCGCGTGATCCTGGAAGTCGACCGCAAATATCAGCGCGACCCAAGCGACCTCGCTCATGTCTATGTCGCGGGCGGCGGCAATACCCAGGTGCCGCTATCGGAACTGGCGCAGGTCGAGCGCTCGATCGCGCCGCTGGTGGTGAACCACCAGGGCCAGTTCCCCTCGGTGACCATCACCTACAACATTTTGCCCAATTTCCCGATCGAGGACGTCACCGGGGGAATTGAGCAGGCGGTGGCGGGGATGCACATTCCCGACACGATCCACGCCGACTTCGCCGGCGACGTGCAGGCCTTCAAGCAGTCGGTCAGCGCGCAGCCGCTGCTGCTGCTGGCGGCGTTGGTCGCGGTCTATATCGTGCTCGGCGTTCTGTACGAAAGCCTGGCGCACCCGCTTACCATCATTTCGACGCTGCCGTCGGCGGGCCTCGGCGCGCTGCTGGCGCTGAACCTGTTCGGGACCGAGCTGACCGTGATCGCCTTCATCGGAATCATTCTCCTGATCGGCATCGTGAAGAAGAACGGCATCATGATGGTCGACTTTGCACTCGACGGCGAACGCCGGCGCGGTTTGTCGCCACTGCAGGCCATTCACGAAGCCTGCCTCGCACGCTTCCGCCCGATCCTGATGACCACCATGGCGGCCGCGCTCGGCGCCCTGCCGTTGGTGATCGCGACCGGCCCGGGCTCCGAGCTGCGCCGGCCGCTCGGCATCACCATCATCGGCGGGCTTTTGGTGTCGCAGGCGCTCACGCTCTACACCACACCGGTGATCTATTTGCTGCTCGACCGGCTGCACCGCCGGCTCGGCGGCAGGAGCTTCACCTTCATCCGCAGCGGCCCCGGCATCCAGCCGGCGGAGTGAACGAGGGCGTGGATTTGCGAGCAGCCGAATGGCGCCGCTGACGTCCCGCATAATGCGCGCTTTCAGACCCCCGAAACGGCATACACGCGCACGTGAGCGCACGGGCGACTTAGACTTTGGCGAATAATCGTATTGTGCACTGCCAAACAAGAACCCTGCCGGCAGCATCCGCCCGCGTGAGCGAATTTAATCTAAAAACGCTGGCTCGGCGGGGCTTTGGCGCGTTAAGGTAGCCGCCTAACGACATAATTCAGTGGAAGAGGCAAGTCTTTCATCTGGACTCGCCTCATTCAACTGAAACCAAACAGAGGAGGGACCCACGATGAGCACAACCAAACTTCCGCGTGTTACGAGACGCCGGTTCCTGAAGGAAACGGGTCTTACCATTGCCGCCGCCGGTGCGGCACCGATGCTCTCGGCGCCATTCGTGTCGAAGGCCTTGGCCGCCGACAAGTCGCTGTCGATCGTGCAATGGGCCCACTTCGTCCCAGAATACGACACGTGGTTCGACAAGTTCGCCAAGGACTGGGGCGAGAAGAACAAGGTCGCGGTCACGGTCGACCACGTTCCCGTGCAGAACATTCCCGCACGCGCGGCCGCAGAGGCGTCGGCCGGATCGGGACACGATCTTTTCGGGTTCAACGGCTCGGGTGGCGCACATCTCTACCGTAAGTTTTTTATCGACGTCGCCGATCTCGTGAAGGAAACCGAGAAAAAGTACGGCAAGGTGACCACCATCGGCAAGCAGCTCGGCTACAACCAGGACGACGGAACCTGGTCTGCCTTTCCGGATTTCTACATCAACTTCCCGGGCATGTATCAAAAGAGCATGTGGGACGAGATCGGGATGAAGCCCGATACGTGGGACAACGTGCGCACGGGCGGTGCCAAGCTGAAGGCGAAGGGTCACCCTGTCGGCATCTCACTCGGACACAGCAACGACCCGAGCACGACGTGGCGCGGCCTGCTGTGGAGCTATGGTGCGACCATTCAGGACGAAGCCGGCAAGAAGATCGTTCTCAACAGCAAGGAGGCGATCGAGGCGACCAAGTACGTTGCCGCGCTCTACAAGGAGGCGATGACGGGGGACGTCCTGTCGTGGAACGACTCCAGCAACAACCAGTACATCGACTCCGGCGTCGGCTGCTACATCATCAACCCGATCTCGGCTTACCGAACGGCGCAGAAGCTCAACAAGAAGCTGGCCGACGACATCTTCGTCATCGAGCCACCCAAGGGCCCGGCGAAAACGATCATGGGCGCCGCGTCGGAATTCTACGGTATCTGGAAATTCGCCAAGAACAAGGAAGCCGCGCTCGAGTTCCTCAGGTACTATTCCGCAAATTGGCCGGAAGCCTTCAAGGCGAGCGAGGGCTACAACAATCCGTGCTTCGCCGGTCTTGTGCCCCGGCCGATGCCGATCCTGTCGAACGATCCGACATCGACCCCGCACGACAAGCTGAAAATCCTGCAGGAACTCGGACAAGTGGTCCGCCATCCCGGGCTATCCGGGGCCGGCCACGCCCGCGATGGACGAAATTTACTACGCCTTCATCATCAACGATATGATGGCCAAGGCGGCGACGGGTTCGATGAGCGCCGAAGATTCGGTCAAGTGGGCCACGCAGCAATGCGAGGCCATCTTGAAGAAGTGGGCCGGCAAGGCCTGATCGCTAATGCCCGGACCGCGCGCTCGCGCGCGGCCCGGGCCATGCCGACGTTGTGGGACGTCGGCTAAGGGGCAGACACAACCGAAGCGCCGCCGAGGGATAGGCGGCGCGGGTGACTTACGTTGAATTCTGGGAGGTTCAATGGCTGCGGTATTGACCAGGGATATCGTCAAGAAATTTGGTGACGTTCCCGCCGTGAACGGCATTAGTCTGACGGTGCCGAACGGAGAGTTCATGGTGTTGCTTGGGCCTTCGGGCTGCGGCAAGACGACGTATCTGCGCATCATCTGCGGGCTTGAGCGGCAAACGAGCGGCGATCTTTTGATCGGCGGCGACATCGTCAACGATATTCCGCCGCGCGCCCGCGGCGTGGCGATGATGTTCCAGAGCTACGGCCTCTATCCGCATTTCACGGTACGCAACAACATTGCTTTTCCGCTCAAGACGCAGAGCGTTCCCCGCGCCGAAATCGACAAGAAAGTCGCGTGGGCGTCGCAGCTGCTCGGCATCGGGCATCTGCTCGACCGGCGGCCGCGCCAGCTCTCCGGCGGCGAACGCCAGCGTGTCGCGCTGGCACGCGCGCTCGTGCGGGAGCCGACCGTACTGCTGCTCGACGAGCCGCTCTCGAACCTCGACGCCAAATTGCGCGCCTCGGCGCGCCTGGAGATCAAGCAGTTCCAGCAGCGCGTCGGCATCACTACTATTTACGTGACCCACGATCAGGTCGAGGCGATGGGCATGGGCGACCGCATCGCCGTCATCGACCATGGGCAGGTACGGCAGGTGGGAACGCCGACGGAAATCTACGACGACCCGGCCGACCGCTTCGTCGCGACCTTTGTCGGCACGCCGCCGATGAATATCCTTGCGCGCAACGGCGGCTATCTCGGCTTCCGCCCGGAGAATTTCCTGCCCAAGGATATGATGGACGACGAGGCCTTCACTGAATTCAATTTCCGCGTCGATCGTTCCGAATATCTCGGGTCCGAGCGCATCGTTTACGGCGCGATGGAAGGTTTCGATCCGAACCAGGTGATCACGGCGAAACTGCCGCCGGCGCACGTCGCCGAAGAAAGCATAAGGCCCGGCGAGTGGCATCCCTTCGCCGTTCGCAACAGCGCGCTGCGCAATTTCGACAAAGACGGCAAACGAACCAGCCGCCACTAGGACGGGTATTTAACCGATGGTCGCAATCGCTGAATCAGTTCCCCAAACCGGCCTCGCGCTTCCGGTTCATTCTGGACCGGCGCGACGTGCTCGGCGCGCTCCTTGTCGCTCCGGCGATCCTCTACGTGCTTTTGCTGGTCGGTGTGCCGTTTCTGCTCGCGGTGTATTACTCGGTCAGCGCTTACACGATCTACGATCCCTCATGGCGCTTCGTCGGCCTGGCGAATTTCGTAGACATCATCGAAAACCCGTCGTTCCGCGAAACTCTTTACAACACCTTCATTTTCACTTTCGGATCGCAGATCCTCGGCCTTATCCTCGGCAAGTTCGGCGCGCTGGTGCTACTGCGCCCGTTCCCCGGCCGCAAGTTCGTCAGGGCGGTGATCATATTGCCCTGGGCGGTGCCGGTCGCACTCGCCACGGTCGCCTGGCAGTGGATGTTCGATTCTCTCTACAGCGTCATCAACTGGACGATGATCGCGCTCGGCATCATCACCCGCTCAGAAGCACCGAACTGGCTTGGCAACCCGGATCTAGCGATGCTGTCTGTGATCGTCGTCAATGCCTGGCGTTTCTTTCCGTTCGCGATCGTGATCTTCCTCGCCGGCATCACTGCGGTCCCGCAGGACGTACTCGACGCCGCCACGGTCGACGGCGCCGGCTTCTGGCGCCGCAACTACCAGATCATTATGCCGATGATTCTTCCGATCGTGGCCATCGGCCTGATTTTCGGCATCGTATTTACGTTCACCGATCTTTCCATCGTCTTTCTGATGACCATGGGCGGTCCCGTGGGCGCAACCTCGGTCCTGGGCTTCGCGGGTTTCCAGACCGGCATCACTTCCGGCGACGTGTCGCACGGCGCCGCCATCTCGCTGTTCATGCTGCCGGTGCTGCTCGTCGTGGTGATCGCGATGTTGCGCTTTATCCGGCGGCGGGAGATCTGACATGCCGCGCGTCGCTGTCGCCAAAACCCTGCAGGAGACCTCCTTCTACGGTGCGGTCGCGTTTTTCTTCATACTTGCCGCGTTCCCATTCTATTGGATGGTGATCACCTCGTTCAAAACCAATAGCGATCTCTACAACGTCACCAATATCCCCTTCTGGTTCAACGACCCGCCCACCCTCAAGCATTTCCGCTATCTGTTCCAGGAGACCCTGTTCGCGACTTGGCTGTTGAACTCGCTGATCATCGGCGTCTGCGTCGTCGCGATCACCCTCGTCACCGCGCTGCCGGCCGCCTATAGCCTGGCGCGGATGACCGGCCGCAACGGCGAGACCTTGGGGATCGGCATATTCCTGACCTACCTCGTGCCGCCGACGCTTCTGTTCCTGCCGCTGTCGCGGGTCATCGCCGATTTGGGCTTGCAGAATTCGATGTGGTCGCTGGTGCTGGTCTACCCGACCTTCACGATCCCGTTCTGCACCTGGCTGTTGATGGGGTTCTTCAAGGCGCTGCCGGCCGAGATCGAGGAGGCGGCGATCGTCGACGGCTGCAGCCTGTTCGGCGCCTTCATCAAGATGGCGCTCCCGCTGTCGCTGCCGGGAATTCTGACGGTGGTGATCTTTACCTTCACCCTGACCTTGCAGGAATTCGTCTACGCGTTGACTTTCATTTCCTCTTCCGACCAAAAGCCGATCACGCTCGGCGTGGCGACCGACCTCATTCGCGGCGACATCTTCTACTGGGGCGAGATCATGGCCGGCGCATTGATCGCCAGCATCCCGGTGGCGATCGCCTATAACTTCTTTCTCGATCGCTTCATCTCCGGCATCACCGGCGGCGCCGTCAAATAGGCGGATCACCTGCGACAGCCGGCTCGGCGGCTGCTTCACCTTCGTCCGGCGCGATCCGGGCATCCAGCCGGCGGAGTGAACCAGGGCGCGGGTTCCGCTCGGGAAGGGATGCCTGCCTTTTGTGCCTAGTTTACTGACGGTTGCAAATGTTGCTACCTTCCCAGCAAGGGTGATAAGGGCGCTTCAGAACAAGAACAATAAGCGCCACAGGGGAGGACAAAATGATTATTGCCCGCGCGTTCGCGGCGGCGCTTTTTGCTGCATGCACTTTGGCAACCGGCGCTGCTTCGGCCGAAACCTATCCAAATCGTCCCGTCACTATGATCGTGGCGTTCCCGCCCGGCGGCGCCGATGACGCGACGGCACGCATCATCCAAGACGCTATGCAAAAAGCGCTGGGCCAGACGATCGTGATCCAAAATATCGGCGGAGCCGGCGGCATGATCGCCGCCGACAAGGCTGCCCATGCCGATCCCGACGGCTACACCATCCTGCTGCATCAGGACGCGCTGGCGGCTGGCATGGCGCTTTACCCGAATCACACATTCGACGCGGAGAAGGACTTCGTCGCCATCGGGCTCGTCAATACCACGATCAATACGATCGCGGGGCGTCCGACCCTGCCGGCAAACAATTTCAAGGAACTCTTGAGTTGGATGAAAAAGCCCGGCCGGAATATCAAGGTCGGGCATCCCGGCGTCGGCTCGTTTGGTCATTTGGGCGAAGTGCTGGTCTTCCAGCAACTCGGTGTGAAGGTCACCCAGGTGCCTTATCGCGGCGCTGGTCCGGCGCTCGTCGATCTATTGGCCGGGCAAGTGGACTTGGGCCCGATCTCGGCCGTGGTCGCCCAGCCGCTGATCAAATCCGGCAAGCTCAAAGCCTATGCCGTCATCGGCACCAAGCGGTTCGCCGGCCTGCCTCAGTTGAAGACGATGGGCGAACTGGGCTACAAGAACCTCGATATCGATTTCTGGCACATGCTGCTGGCGCCGGCCGGCACACCGCGGCCGATCATCGATAAGCTCAACGCTGCGTTGCGCGTTGCACTCGCTGATCCCAAGGTGCGCAAGACTTACGCGGACGGCGGCATGGATGAATACCCGGCCGACAAAGAAACGCCCGAGGCCGCCAGTGCATTGTTCAAGCGCGAGATCAAGCGCTGGGGCGACGTGGTCCGCGACAACCACATCGTGGCTAAGTAAATTGGCGGTTAGCAACAGCGCAATCCGCTGTTCATCGGGGCCCGGCGTTAATTGACCTCTGTTGGCGCAGGCCAACGGTCGAATTGCGAGGTCAGGAATAACGCTGAATTGCCAACTGCGCGAGTGGAATGTCCGCTCAGGCACTGAGCGGACATTCCACGACTGCGGTCGGGGATCCGTTTCTGGAGCAGGACATTCGTTAACATCGCCGCGTCTGGAGATCGAAGCCCTCAAACCCCCAAATACCGGTGCTGCACCTCAGGCGCGGCGGCGAGGTCGCGCGAGGCGCCGGACCACACCACGCGGCCGCGCTCGATCAGGAAATGGCGGTCGGCAACACGAATGAGCGTACCGACGTTCTTGTCGATCACCAGAATGGCGAGGCCTATTTCCTTGAGCCGCGCGAGGCAGCGCCAGATTTCGGCGCGGATCAGCGGTGCGAGACCCTCGGTCGCCTCGTCTAAAATCAATACACGCGGGTTGGTCATCAGCGCGCGGCCGATCGCCAGCATCTGTTGCTCGCCGCCCGAAAGCTGGCTGCCCATGCTGGTGTCGCGCTCGCGGAGCCGCGGGAACAGCTCGTACACTTTGTCCAGCGTCCAGCCGCCACCGTCGCGCGCGGCCGCCGTCGCCACTAGATTCTCGCTCACGCTCAGATTGGGAAAAATCTGCCGGCCTTCCGGCACCAGACCGATTCCCAATTTGGCGACCTTGTAAGGCGGCTCGCCGCGGATCTCTTGGCCGGCGAAGCGAATGACGCCGGCGCGCGCCGGGGTCAACCCCATAATCGAGCGCACGGTGGTGGTTTTGCCCATGCCGTTGCGGCCCATCAGCGTCACCATCTCGCCCGGGGCGACGGCGAGCGAAACGCCGAACAGCACCTGACTCAGCCCGTAGCAGGTCTCGACGTCGCGTAGCTCGAGGACGCTATCCATGCGTGGCCTCCTGCTCGCCCAAATAAGCGTCACGCACGGCTGCGTTGGCGCGGATGTCGGCGGGCGCGCCGGTGGCGATCACCCGGCCGTAAACGAGGACGGTGATGCGGTCGGCGAGCGCGAACACCGCTTCCATGTCGTGCTCGACCAGCAGGATAGTAAGCTCCTTCTTCAAGGCGCGCAGCATTTCGACCATGCGGGTGGATTGCTCGGGCCCCAAGCCCGCCATCGGCTCGTCGAGCAGCAGCATGCGCGGGCTGCCCGCCAGCGCCATCGCCAGTTCGAGCTGGCGATGTTCGCCGTGGCTGAGCGCCGCAGCCGGCCGGTCCGCGCGTTCGCTTAGACCCACCCGCGCGAGCGCGGCACGCGCCGGGTCGCGCAATTCGGGCTCGCTGCGCGCATTACGCCAAAATCGAAACGAGTGCCCGGCATGCGCCTGCACCGCCAGCGCCACGTTGTCGAGCACGCTGAGATCGAGAAACAGCGACGTGATCTGGAACGAGCGCGCTAGCCCAAGCGCGCTGCGCCGATGCATCGGCAGTTGCGTGATGTCGTAGCCGGCAAATCGAATGTGGCCGGCGTCCGGCATCAATTGCCCGCTCAGTTGCGCAATAAGGGTGGTCTTGCCGGCGCCGTTCGGTCCGATCACCGCGTGCAGCTCGCCGCCGGCGACCGTAAGCGTCAGATCGTCGCTGGCGACGATGCCGCCGAAGCGCTTGGCGAGATTGTCGACTTGCAACAGCGCCTCGCTCATGAGCGCACCTTTGCGGTCAGTTGCTTGAGCAAGCCGTCGATGCCGCCGCGCGCGAACAGCACCACCAGCAGCAGCAACGGCCCGAGAATGATCTGCCAATATTCGGTGATGCCGGACAGCACCTCCTCCAGCAGCAACAGCGCCACCGCGCCGACCACGGGGCCGACGACCGAGCCCGTGCCGCCGAGCACCACCATGATGATGAGGTCGCCCGAGCGTGTCCAATACATCGTCGCCGGGCTGACGAAGTCGGTGTGATTGGCAAGCAGCGCGCCCGAAAGCCCGCACAGCGTGCCGGCGATGACGAAGCAGACCAGCCTGTATCGATACGTCGGAAATCCGATCGCCCGCATGCGGGTGTCGTTCGAGCGCGCGCCCTGGATCGCCAGCCCGAAGCGCGAGTTGACGATGCGCCAGACCAGATAGATCGCGGCGAACAGCAGCGCCAGACAGACGTAATAGAACTGCACCTTGTTCGATAAGTCGATCGGCGCAACGAATTCGCTGCGCTTGTAGATGGTCAAGCCGTCGTCGCCGCCGTAACGCGCGAGCCCCGGCGAAAACATAATAGGCCATCTGCGCGAACGCCAAAGTGATCATGATGAAATAGACGCCACGCGTACGTAGGATAGCGCGCCGATCACCAGCGCGAACAGCGCCGACGCCGCGAGCGCGACCGGCCAATTGCACGAACCCTGAAATATCCCCTCATGCGCCAGCATGCCTACGGCATAGCCGCCGATGCCCAGATAGGCGGCATGGCCGAAGCTCATCATGCCACCATAGCCGAGGATGAGGTTGAGGCTCACTGCGGCCAGCGCCAAAATGACGATGCGGGTGAACAACGTGAGCAGGAAACGGTCGCCGCTGAGTTGGGCATAGACCGGCAGCAGCACCAGCATGGCCAGCAGCGCGACGATGACGGCGGTTCGAGGTGCCGGCGTCATTTCCCGCTCGCCGAAAACAGGCCTTGCGGCTTGACCACCAGCACGATCGCCATCGGCAGATAAATCAGCATGGACGAGAGCGCCGGCGCCGCGGTGGGCGGCGGCTTCCTTGCTCAGCACCATGCGCAGCAAATCGGGCAAATAAGAGCGCCCCACGGTGTCGATAAAGCCGACCAGGATCGCCGCGACGAAAGCGCCGCGGATCGAGCCGATGCCGCCGATCACCGTGATGACGAAGGCCAGGATGAGGATGTTCTCGCCCATGCCGATCTGCACGGTGAGTATCGGCGCCTGCATCAGCCCGGCGAGCCCCGCGAGCGCGGCGCCCAGTCCGAACACAAGCGTATAAAGCACCTTGATGTTGACGCCGAGCGCGCCGACCATTTCCCTGTTTGAAGCCCCAGCCCGGATCAGCATGCCAATGCGCGTGCGCATCACCAGCACGTAGAGAAACGCCGCGACGGCAAGCGTGACCACGATGATGGACAGACGATAGGCGGAATACTGCACACCCGGCAGAATCTGCACCGAGGTGTTGAGCCACGACGGCAGGGATAAGCTCATTCCCTCCGGCCCCCAGATCAGGCGCACCGCCTCGTTGAAAAACAAAATCAGCCCGAAAGTGCCGAGCACGTGATCGAGATGATCGCGGCCGTAGAGCCGCCGCATGGCGATCACCTCGACCGCCATGCCGACCATCAGCGTCGCGATCAGCGCCAGCACCGCACCCAGCACGAAGCTGCCGGTCCAGGCCGCGAAGGTGGCGGCGAAATAGGCCCCGATCATATAGAGCGAGCCGTGCGCCAGGTTGACCAGGTCCATGATGCCGAACACCAGCGTCAGCCCGGCGGCCAGCAAAAACAGCAGCAGGCCGAACTGCAATCCGTTCAGGCACTGCTCGATGAACAAGGTCATGGCGCGCGCTTCGAGCGTTGATGGGATTGGCAGGCCCGCCGCGAACTGCCTTTCACCTTCCCCTCGGGGGAGAGGTCGGACCGCGAAGCGGTCCGGGCGAGGGGGCAAGGGCATATCGAGAGTGGCCTGCTCCCTCACCCCCAGGGGAGAGGGAGCCCGCCTGCGTTCCCGGCGCTCTCTGAAATTCAAATCGGACAACATCCCTTCCCCACAAAAACAAGGCGGCAGAAACGTGCCCGCTTCTGCCGCCCCTATCACACCAGCCGAGGATCACTTCATCGGACACTTGTCGTGGAATTTGTCCTGGTTGTCCTTGACGATGGTGGCGACGGTTTTCAACACGTAGTCGTCGCCCTTCTTCACTGCGTCTTGCAGATAGAAGTTCTGGATCGGAACGTGGTTGTTACCGAACTTGAAGTTGCCGCGCACCGACTTGAAATTCGCCTTCTCCAGCGCCTTCTGCACCGCCATCTTGTCGCTCAGGTTGCCTTTCACCGCCGCGACCGCCGAGGCGATCAGGTTGGCGGCGTCGTAGGATTGCGCGCCGTAGAACGACGGGCGGCTGCCGTTGTACTTCTTGATGTAGTCGGCAACGAATTTCTTGTTCGCCTCGTTCGCCAGATCGTTGACCCATTCCTGCGCGCCGGGCACGCCGAGCGCGAGATCCTTCTGCCGCGGCAGCGTGGTTTCGTCGATGGTGAATGCCGTGTAGAGCGGAATGGCGCCCTTCAGGCCGGCCTGCGCGTATTGATTGAGAAATTGCACGCCGGCGGCGCCGGGATAGAACACGAAGATCGCGCCCGGCTTGGCGGCCTTGGCCTTCGACAATTCGGCCGAGAAGTCGAGCTGTGACGGCCAGGTGGTCAGTTCCTGCCCGACCACCTTGCCCTTGAAGGTGGAGGCGACGCCCGCCAGCATGTCCTTGCCGGCGGCGTAGTTCGGGCCGATCAGGAACACGCTCTTCACGCCCTTCTGGTTCATGTACAAGCCCATGGCCTGCGGCGTCTGGTCGTTGTTCCACGAGGTCGAGAATACGGTCGGCGAGCACAGCTCGCCCGCGATCTGGGACGGGCCGGCATTGGCGATGACTAGGAAAGTTTTCGAGTCGACGATCGGCTTGAGCGACGCCAGCAGCACGTTCGACCAGATGTAGCCGGCGATGAAATCGACGTGGTCGGATTCGATCAGCTTCTCGGTCTTCTGCTTGCCGACTTCCGGCTTGAAGCCGTCGTCTTCGTAGATCACCTCGACCGGCAGGCCGCCCATCTTGCGGCCCATGTGGTCGAGCGCGAGCTCGAAGCTGTTGCGCATGTCGTTGCCGATCACGGCCACCGGGCCGCTGAAGGTCGAGACGAAACCGATCTTGATCGATTTTTGCTGAGCCAAGGCTGGATTTATGGCTGGCCCGGCTGCGAGCATCAGAACGGCGCCCGCGACCAACAAAGCTTTACGCATATGATTTCCTCCCCGAGGCCGTTTTGGCCCTTATGCAGGACTTTAATGTAGCGGGATCGGCGCCAAAAGGTCCACCTCCGGCTGGCCGGCGCGCCGAAATGGCCAGCAATTGCGGCCTATTGGCCATGCGCCACCGCCCGTTGACCGCGCCCGCATGCGCCTTGCAGTGTAGTCCCGCTGGCCCGGATGGGCCGAAATATAATTAGGAAACTGCCCGCGATGTCCAAGGCGCTCGATAAAACCTATGACGGCATCATCATCGGCGCCGGCCATCATGGGCTGATCCTTGGCGCCTATCTGGCGCGCGCCGGTCTCGACATCTTGCTGGTGGAGCGGCGGCTTACTTACGGCGGCGGCTTGTGCACGCGCGAAGTCACCCTGCCCGGCTTCTACCACAACCTGCATTCCATTAATCACTTCCACATTTCCGAGACGCCGTGGTTCAAGGATTTGGACTTAAGCGAGCGCGTCAGTTACATCACGCCGCGCTACGAATTCGGACAGGCGCACAATGACGGCAGTGCGCTGGTGCTCGGGCGCGATCTGGAAGAATCGGTCGCCAACATCGCGCGGTTTTCAAAAAAGGACGCGGCGACGTTCCGCGAATGGAACCGCAAGGCCGAAAAGATCACGCGGGAGATATTCCTGCCCGAACGCTATGCCGAACCTCTGGCCAAACAGGAGCGGGAAACGCTGCTGTCGCGCACGGCTTTGGGCCGTGAATTCCTCGCAATGGCGAACCGGCAACCGCTCGATGTGGTGCGCGAACTGTTCGAGAACGAGCATGTTCAATTGCTGTTCTTGTTCAAGGTTTCGTTGTTCGGCACCTGGCTGACCGACACGCTGTCGAACACCTCGCCGATGGGCTCGGTGATCCGCGCCTTCGATCTGGAAAGCGGCTACCAGCTTTGCCAGGGCGGATCGTTCAATCTGGCGCGCGGCCTAATGGAGGAGTTCATCGCCGCCGGCGGCACCTATCGGCCGCAAGTGCGCATCGACAAAATCGTCATCGAGAACGGCAAGGCCACCGGCATCGAGCTCGACGATGGCCGCACCGTGCGTGCCCGGCAATTCGTCGCCTCCACCTTGGACGTGCACCAGACCTTTGAAAGTCTGGTCGGGCGCGCGCAACTTCCCGCGGCGTTTCTAAAAAAGCTCGACGCATTCCAATACACCGCCTGGAGCCTGTTCGGCCTGCATCTGGCGCTCAACGAAAGCCCGCGCTTCGCCGCGGAAAAGTTCGACCCCAATATCAACCGGTCGATGAAATGGAGCATCGGCGCCGAGACCATGGAGGATCTGTTCTCGGCGCATCAGGACGTGCAAGCCGGCCGCGTGCCCAAGCTCGTGCAATTCGGTTCCGGCCCGTTGAGCCTGCTCGACCCGACGCAGGCGCCACCCGGCAAGCACACGACCTATTGCTGGCACGTGATGCCGCTCAATCCGGAGCTCGGCGGCAAAAGCTACGAGACCTTCAAGGAAGACTTCGCCGACAAGATCGAAGAGACCTTCGCGCGCTACTGCCCGAACATGACGCCGAAAAATATTCTCGGCCGCTACATCTATACCGGCCGCGAATACGTGCAGGAGATGATCAACATGCGCGGCGGCGACATCTTCATGGGCGCGTTCAACGCCGAGCAGGTGATGTACAATCATTTCGGCTACCGCTCGCCGATCCCGAATTTGTATAGCGCCGGTTCTTCCGGCCATCCCGGCGGCGCGATCTCGGGCGGCGCCGGCTACATCACGGCGTCGGTCATCGCCGAGGATTTAGGCATCAAGCCGTGGTGGACGCCGTGGAACGCGCGCGCCGCGCTGGAACAGCTTCCGCAGTTGGAACGAGGCGCGGCGTGACCGATTTGCAGAACATCGTGTTTCCTGCGCTCAAGGACCGCGTCGTTATCATTACCGGCGCCGGACAGGGCATCGGCGAGTCTTCGCTAAGGCCTTCGCAAAAGCCGGCGCGCGCGCCGTGATCGCCGAGCGCAATGAAAAAACCGCGGCCAGCGTCGCCGCGGAAATCGTCAAAGCGGACGGTCAGGCGCTGGCGGTGACCACCGACGTCGCCGACGAGGCGTCGATCAAGGAAATGGTCAAGGTGGTCGAGGGCGAATACGGCCGCATCGATGTGTTGATCAACAATGCCGGCATTTTCTCCACGCTGGAAATGCGGCCGTTCGACCAGATTCCGGTCGATGAATGGGAGCGCGTGCTGCGGGTCAATCTCACCGGGCCGTTTCTGTGCGCCCGCGCCGTGCTGCCCGCCATGCGGCGCGCCAAATGGGGCCGCATCATCAATGTCGCGTCCGGCGCTGTGCGGCTGGGACGCCCTAATTATCTGCATTATATCGCCGCCAAGGCCGCGCTCGCCGGCATGAGCCTGTCGATGGCGCGCGAGCTTGGCGCCGACAACATCACCGTCAACGCCATCCTGCCGGGCGCGACCTTCACCGAGATCGAGCGCAAAACCGTGACGCCGGCGCAAAAGGAACGCATCATCGCCATGCAATGCGTGCCGCGCGCCGAGGTGCCGGAGGATCTGGTGGGCGCGGCGCTGTTTCTCGCCTCTGAGGCGTCGGCTTCGTCACCGGCCAGAGCATCAATCTCGACGGCGGCGTGACACCGTCTTAAATCGCCGCCATCCGGCGCATCTCGCGGAACGAGATCAATTTCTTGGTTCGCTCGTCCCATAGCACAAGGCGAACGCATCTGATGCTTTCCCACAACGTCAGCCGGCCAATAGCGCCGAGTTCGGGATGCTCATGTATCACGCGCGGCAAACGATAATACGGAATCCGGCTGCACAGATGATGCACATGATGAATGCCGATATTGGCAGTGAACCAACGCAAGATAGCTGGCAGCACGTAATAGGAGCTGCCGTGTAGCGCGACCTCGTGCAGGTCCCAGCTCTCGTTGCGCGCCCACCGGGTATGTTCGAACTGATGCTGCACGTAGAACAGCCACACACCCATCGCGGCCGCCAGCAGTATGATCGGCCCGTGCACAAGCAGGAACGGCCCGATGCCGATTAGCCAATCAGCGCGGCGACGACGGCCGCGATGGCGAGGTTGGTCCCCATGGTGCTGAGCCAAGGCTGCCAGCCGCCGCGCATCAAGCCGAACGGCAGCCGGTGCCGGAAGATGAAAAGATAGGCCGGCCCGACGCCGAACATCACCGCCGGATGCCGGTAGATGCGATATTGCAGGCGGCGCAAGCGCGGCAGCGCCAGATACTCTTGCACCGTCAGTGTATCGATATCGCCGATGCCGCGGCGCTCCAGATTTCCCGATGTCGCATGATGGATGGCATGGGTGCGCCGCCAGAACTCGTATGGCGTCATGGTGAGCACGCCGAGCGCGCGGCCGATCCAGTCGTTGGCGAGACGATGACGGAAGAACGCGCCATGCCCGCAATCGTGCTGAATCATGAACAGACGCACCAGGAATCCAGCGGCGGGAACGGCGAGCGGCAACGTGAGCCACCAGAAACCGAAGCGGTAGGAAAGCCACATCAGCGCCCAGAGACCCGCCAGCGGGCCCAAACTGATGCCGATTTCGGTGATGCTGCGCCAGTGGCTCGGTTCGCGATAGCGCAACAAATCTTGGGTCCAGGCGCGCGCGTCAGTCGGTCCGGCCGGAGCGGCCGGAGCATGTGCTTGCTGCAAACGGATGTCCTTTGCGTTTATATGCGCGGTACGAACCGATCAGCCGCAGGGCCGTCGCTCACGTACTTTCGCGATTTAAGGGGTGCTGGAACTTGCTAGAGTACAGAGGCTTTTTTATCCCGGCGAGCGCACATAGCAGGATTCGGACAGGTTGGCCAGACATCTGGATCGCTGGAGAATTAACATGACACCGACCGTCGCCATCATCGCGCCGGGCAATATGGGCTCCGGCATCGCCCAGCGCCTGACCGAGAACAACGTGACGGTGCTCACGTCGCTCGCGGGCCGCGGCGAGGCCAGCGTCAAACGCGCACGCGCGGCCGGCATGACCGCGGTGACCGACGCGCAACTGACCGAAGCGGATTTCCTGATGTCGATCGTGCCGCCGGGCGACGCGCTGGGTCTCGCCAGGCGCCTGGTACCCGTGCTGACCGCCGCCAACAAGAAACCTGTTTACGTCGAATGCAATGCGGTCAGCCCGCGCACCATGCTGAAGATCGCGGACGTGATCGGTGAAACCGGTTGCCCCTTCGTCGGCGCCGGCATCATCGGCCCGCCGCCAAAGCCGGGCTCGGCCAATACCAAAATCTACGCCTCCGGTCCGGCCGCGCCTCTGTTCGCCAGGCTCAACGATTACGGGCTGATCGTGCGCGTGCTGGACGGCCCGCTCACCGCCGCCTCGGCTTTGAAGATGTCCTACGCCGGCATCACCAAGGGCTTCACCGCGCTCGGCGCCGCCATGATGCTGGCCGCCACCCGCGGCGGCTCGGCCGAGGCGCTCAAGGCCGAGCTCGCCGACAGCCGGCCCGATCTGCTGGGCTATCTCAGCAAGCAAGTGCCGAGCATGTATTCAAAGGCCTATCGCTGGGTGGCCGAGATGGAAGAGATTTCGGAATTCGTCGGCAAGGACCAGCCCGAGAATAACATGATGATGGCTGCGGCCCGGTTCTACGAGCGTATCGCGAAGGATTTCGAGGGCAAGAAAACCGAAACCGGCGCGATGGATAAATTTTTTAAGTCATGAGCGAGAAATCCATCCTGGTCGAGCGCCGTGACGGCTATCGCGTCATCACGTTGAACCGACCGGATCGCCTCAATGTGTTTAACGACGCGATGCACAGCGAACTGCGCCAGGCGATCGAAGAGATCGAAGCCGACGAAACTTGCCGCGCGATGTTGATCACCGGCAGCGGCCGCGGCTTCTGCGCTGGACAGGACCTCGCCGACCGGCTGGTGAAACCGGGTGAAAAACTCGCGCCGAGCAATTCGCTGGAAGTCTATTACAATCCGCTGGTGCGCAAGCTGCGCCTCCTGCCCTTTCCCGTTGTCGCGGCGGTCAACGGTGTCGCCGCCGGCGCCGGCTGCAACATCGCGTTCGCCTGCGACATCGTTATCGCCGCGCGTTCGGCAAATTTCGTGCAATCCTTCGCGCGCATCGGCTTGATCCCGGATTCCGGCGGCACTTGGTTCTTGCCGCGCCTTGTCGGCGATGTGCGGGCACGCGGGCTGGCGCTATTGGCCGAGCCGCTGCCGGCGGAAAAGGCCGAACAATGGGGCCTGATCTGGAAATGCGTCGATGACGCTTCGCTCCTCGCCGAGGCATATAAACTGTGCGAGCACTTCGCTGCGGCGCCGACGCAAGGTCTGGCGATGATCAAGCGCGCGCTCAATGCCTCGGCGGGCAACACGCTCGATGCCCAGCTCGATCTCGAGCGCGATCTGCAAGCCGTGGCGCGCGAGACGCCGGATTACGCCGAGGGCGTGCGCGCCTTCATGGAAAAGCGCAAACCCAAATTCACCGACCGCCCATGAGCAGGACGAAAGTCAGCGCGCTGCGCAGCGTCGATCTCGGCTTTGCCAACTCCGACAAAGCATTGCTTTTTTTTACCGAGGTGTGGAATCTCGCGCCCGTCTCCGAACAGGCAGGCGTCCACTATCTGCGCGGCACTGGCGCCTTCCACCACATCGTGACCCTGCGCCTCACGGCAAAGCCGGCGATGATCCGCATGGTGCTCGATGCCGCCGACCGCGCCGCCGTCGACGCGCTGCATGCGCAAGTCATCGCGCGCGGCCTGAAAACCGTCGATCCGCCCGGCAAACTGAAACAACCGCACGGCATCTACGGTTTCGGCTTCAAGGACCCGGAGGGCCGCAATATCGCGATCGTCTGCGGCGTCGAGGACCACGCCGATGCCGCCGACAGTCCCGACCGGCCGCGCAAGCTTTCCCACGTCAACATCAACACCGCCGACAGCGACGCCACGCTTGCCTGCTACTGCGATGCGCTCGGCTTTACGCTTACCGACACCACGCGGCGGCTGCGCTTTCTGTCGTGCAACGCCGATCACCACAGCATGGTGCTCGGCTTTACTGGCGGACCGACGATCAATCACTTGGCCTTTGAAATGCCCGATCTCGAATCGGTTATGCGCGGCGCCGGCCGTATGCGCGACGACGGCCGGGGCCTCGAATGGGGTCCCGGCCGGCATGGACCTGGCAACAACGTGTTCTGCTATTTCCTCGGCCCCGAGGACATGCCGATCGAATTGACCGCCGAAATGCAGCAAATCGATGCCAGCCACCGCGCCAAGACGCCGGAACAATGGAAGTGGCCGCCCGGGCGGCTGGATCATTGGGGCGTCAATGCCGGCCCGAGCGAGCGCATGGAGGCCGCCGGTTTGCGCTATAAATTCACTGACGACGGCTGGCGCCTCGACGAGTGGCGCTAAGGAGCATCGTATGGCGAACAGGTCCTTGCGCGTCGGCCTGGCCGGTCTCGGCGCCGTCGGGTTGGAAGTGGCGAGGCGGCTGATCGACGGGGCCGTGCCCGGCCTGACGCTCACCGCCGTCGCTGTGCGCGATGCCGACAAGGCGCGCCGTAATCTGCCGCAGATCGGCGACATGATCGCGCTGCGCAACGCAACCGCGCTGGCCGACGACTGCGACGTGGTGGTCGAGTGTCTTCCGCCGGCGTTGTTCCGCGATGTCGCGATCGCGGCCATCGATAGAGGCCGCATCTTCATGCCGCTCTCGGTTGCGCAGCTTTTGGACAATTGGGACCTGGTCGAGCGCGCCAAACAAAAAGGCGCGCGCATTTTGCCGCCGACCGGCGCGCTGCTCGGCCTCGATGCCGTGCGCGCCGCGGCCGAAGGCGAAGATCCGCTCGATCAAGATGATCACGCGCAAGCCCCCCGGCGGCCTGGAAGGCGCACCTTACTTGCTTGAACACAAAATCTCGGTCGCCGGCCTGAAAGCACCGTTGAAAGTATTTGACGGCACGGCGCGCGAGGGCGCGCGCGGCTTTCCCGCCAACGTCAACGTGGCGGCCGCGCTCAGCCTCGCCGGCATCGGGCCGGATCGCACGCAACTGGAAATCTGGGCCGATCCCGCGCTCACGCGCAACACCCACCGCATCGAGGTCGAGGCCGACGTCGCGCGCTTTTCCATGACCATCGAGGGCGTGCCGTCGGCAAATCCGCGCACCGGGCGGATCGTGCCGCTGTCCACCGTCGCCGCGCTGCGCGCGCTGGTGGCTGAATTGAAGATAGGGACCTGAGCCGGGCCGGCTTTAATTGGTTTATCGCGGACCGAAGAATTGCGACCCGGCGAGGACAATGATCCAGATTCCCGCGAATATGCCGATCCCGATGAACAGAGCCGTCATTATTGCCTCCCCGGATTTCTTATGACGGCAGTCTATCCTGTTTGACCGGCCGTTTCACCCGCCGCGCGCGCGGCAAAAAACCGCCCCGCCGCGTTCCTGCGGGGCGGCTCGATGGTAGCGCGCTGAGGTTCGGCGCGGTTAGTTCTTCTTGACCTCGGCCGGCGCGGCCTGCGGGTTGGCCTTCAGGTAGTCCTGATAGGTCTTGCCAGCGTAGCTCACCGGGCCCTGCCCGACCTGCGCCTGATCGGAGCTGCCGTCGACCGGCGCGCTCGCCATTTCTTTGGTGCACAGGTCCTGGAACACCACCAGACCTTCCGGCGTGTAGTCCTTGGTCAGGCAGGTGCATGGGCCGGGCTGCACGGCGGTAACGCCGACGACGTAACCCACAGGGCGTACCCAGATATGGTTATGCCAGCGGACAAAGTGACGGTGCTCGTGGAAGCGCACATGGATACGCTCGCGGATATTCGGGTGGCCGTTTGGATGGTTGCCGCTGATGCCGCGGATCATGGCGTCGGCGTTGCTGGATGTGAGGGCCGCGCCGGCAAGCGTGGCGATGGCGGCGAGGCTGAGGATGAACTTGCGGGACATGGCTCTCTCCTGGGTCAATGGTTGCGATAGCCATGGGTCGCCCGGCACGGGAAAAGGTTCATGGGCCGCCGCAAGGGCCAGCGCCGGTTTGACAAACCGCGGCGGCCGTTTATCGTTTGCGTACAAATATTTAGCCCTTGGAACGCCGGGCCGTCCGCCGCATGAAGCCAGCGCCCTTTACCCGCCACGTGCCGCGCACGCTCGACGAGGCGCTAAAGATTCTGGCGCAGGTCGCGCCGCAGGACGGCCGCGTGCTGGCGGGCGGGCAGAGCCTGGTGCCGATCATGGCGTTCCGGCTGGCGAAGCCGGCGCACCTTGTCGACATCAATGAGGTCGCAGAACTCGACAAGCTCGTCAGCGATGGCAAGATGTTGAGTATCGGGGCATGCGTACGCCATGCCGCGTTCCACAAACCGGTCGTCGACAATCCGCTCGGCAAACTTCTCACCGCCGTTGTGCGCCACATCGCGCATTATCCGATCCGCGTGCGCGGTACCCTCTGCGGCAGCCTGGCGCACGCCGATCCGGCCTCGGAATGGTGCCTCTCCGCCGTCACGCTCGATGCGACGATGGTGGCGAAAAGCACGCGCGGCGAGCGGTTGATCGCGGCGAAGGATTTTTTCGAGGGCATCATGTCCACGAGCCTTGGCGAGGACGAATTGCTCGCGGAAGTGCGAATTCCCCTGCTCGCGCCCGACGCCAAATTCGGCTTCAACGAATTCAACCGCCGCGCCGGCGATTTCGCCATGGCGGCTTCGCTCGTCACCTATCGCCTGCAAGGTGGGAGAATTTCCGACGCGCGCGTTGGTGTTGGCGGCGCCGAGGCGCGCCCGCGCCGAATCGCGGAAGCCGAGGCCGCGCTCGATGGCCAGGCGCCGGGCGACAAGACCTTCCGCGCCGCCGCCGAGGCCGCTGCAAAAGCAGTCGATCCGCTGGAGGATCATCAGACCACAGGAGATTATCGCCGCGATCTCGTGCGCGCCGTGGTGCGCCGCGCGCTGGAGCACAGCGCATGTATATAACCGTCATTCCGGGGCGCGGACCTTGGTCCGCGAACCCGAAATCCAGCAGCGCGGTTTGCATGCAGCTCTGGATTCCGGATCGCCGCTTCGCGGCGTCCGGAATGACGATAAGGTCATGACCGCGCCCACCAAAGGCTCCGGCACCAAATGGGTCGGCCGCGCCATCAGGCGCGTCGAAGATCCGGCGCTGATCACGGGGCAAGGCCGCTTTACCGCCGATCTGCCGGCGGCGCATTGGGTGCGCTTCGTGCGCAGCCCGGTGGCGACCGGAAGAATTTCCAGGATCGCTGCGCCGGACAACACCCGCGTTTTCACCGCTGCCGACCTCAAAGGCGTGAAGAAGATCACGCCCATGCTGCACAAGTTCAATTATCGGCCGGTCGGTCAGCCGCTGCTGGCCGACGGCGTCGTGCGGTTTGTCGGCGAACCGGTCGCCGCCGTGGTGGCCGCCAGCGCCGGCGAAGCGGAAGACAGCGCGGATATGATTGAACTCATCGTCGATGGGACGGCACCGGTGATTGACGCCCGTGCGGCGCTCGCCGCCGGCGCGCCGCAGGTGCACGCGGAAGTGCCGGGTAACGTCATCGTCGAAGGCAAATTCAAAACGCAGGCTTTCGACGCCGCCTGGAAAGGTGCCGCGAAAATCGTCACGGTCGAGGCGCGCTCGCGCCGGCAGAACGCCACGCCGATGGAAGGACGCGCCGGCCACGCATCTTACGACGCTCCCACCGGCCGCGTGACGCTCACCTGCTCCACCCAGATGCCGCATCTCACGCGCACGGCGATCGCTGATCTGCTGGGCATGCCGGAATCCGATCTGCGCGTGATCGCGCCGGACGTCGGCGGCGGCTTCGGCCAGAAAATGTCGCTGCCGCCCGAATATGCCGTGCTGGTGTGGCTGGCGCGCAGGCTCAAGGGCTCGGTAGCCTGGACCGAGGACCGGCGCGAGAACCTGATCGCCGGTTTTCATTCCCGCGACCAGTACCTCACGCTCGCCGGCGCCTTCGATAAAGATGCGAAACTGATCGCGCTCAAAGCCGACATCGCCGCCAATATCGGCGCCTATTCCTGTTATCCGACCAGTTGCGGCGTCGAGCCGCTGATGGCCATGGCCGAAATGACCGGGCCCTACGACGTGCAGCAATACGAGTGCCTGGCGCGCGGCGTGCTGACCAACACCTGCGCGATGTCGCCTTATCGCGGCGTGTCGCGGCCGTCGATTACGTTCACCATCGAGCGGCTGATGGACAAGGCCGCCGCCGTTTTCGCCATTGATCCGGTCGATATCCGCCGCCGCAACCTGATCGACAAATTTCCCTACACGTCGGCAATCGGCCTTGTTTACGACGAGGCAAGCTACAAGCAGACGCTGGAAATGGCGGTAAAGGCCATCGACCTGCCGGCCTTCCGCGCGCGGCAGAAGCAGGCGCGGACGCAAGGCCGCCATCTCGGCATCGGCCTTTCGACATTCTCTGAGCGCACCGGTTACGGCAGCCCCGCTTTCGCGGCGCGCGGCATGGAAATCGTGCCGGGCTGGGACACGGCGGTCCTTTCGGTCGACCCATCGGGTTATGTCGAGGCGCGCATCGGCTCATCGCCGCACGGGCAAGGGTTGCGCACCACGCTGGCGCAGATCATCGCCGATGAGATCGGCGTCACGCCCGACGTCATCAAGGTGGTGCATGGCGACACCGACCGCGCACCTTACGGCTTTGGAACTTTCGGCAGCCGCTCACTGGTAATTTCAGGCGGCGCTACATTGATCGCAGCGCGCAAGGTGCGCGCCAAGCTAATCAAGATCGCCAGCCACCTGCTGGAGGCCGCGCCGGGCGACATCGTGCTGGAAAACGGCACGGCCAAGGTGGCCGGCACCGACCGCTCGATACCGATCGCGAAAATGGCGCGCGAGGCCTATACGCAGACCCACCGCTTCAATGGCGAAATCGAGCCAGGGCTGACGGAGACCGGCAGCTACGATCCGCCCGGCACGTTTTCCAACGCTTGCCACGTCGCCGTCGTCGACGTGGACGTGGAGACGGGTCACGTCAGGGTCGAGAAATTCCTGGTAGCGGAAGACGCCGGCTGCATCGTCAACCCGATGATCGCCGAAGGCCAGGTGCACGGCGGCGTCGCGCAAGGCATCGGCAACGCGCTGCTGGAGGAAATTATCTACGACGAGACCGGCGGCATTCTCACGGCCAGCCTAGCCGACTACATGCCGCCGACCGCGCATGAGATGCCGCCGATCGAGTTGCATCACATTGAGACGCCGAGCGCGAACTCGATCACCAAGGCCAAGGGCCTGGGCGAAGGCGGCACCATCGGTGCGCCGGCCGCGGTGGTGAACGCGATCAACGACGCGCTCACGCCGTTCGGTGTGCAGATCGACGAAATGCCGGCAACGCCGCAGCGCATCCGCGCGGCCTTGCGCGCTTCTTCTTTTCCCTCCCCCGCTTGCGGGGGAGGGTCAGGGAGGGGGTCTTAATGACCGACAAGAGCAACATCACCCTCACCATCAACGGCCTCGACCATGCTATCGCGGTCGAGCCTCGGCGCACGCTCGCCGACGCGATCCGCGAGGATTGCGGACAGACCGGCACCCATATTGGCTGCGAGCACGGCATCTGCGGCGCCTGCACCGTGATTGTGGGCGGCGAACCGGTGCGCTCGTGCCTGATGTTCGCCGTGCAGGCGGCGGGCAAGACAATCCGCACCGTCGAAGGCCTCGCCGATGGCGACACGCTGCACCCGATGCAGCAGGCCTTCATGGATCACCATGGCCTGCAATGCGGCTTCTGCACGCCGGGCTTTTTGATGCTGGCGGTCGGCGTGCTCGAGCGCGAGCCGGATATTTCCGACGACGATCTGCTCGACGTGCTGTCGTCGAACCTGTGCCGCTGCACCGGCTACCAGAACATCATCAAGGCGGTGCACGCGGCGGCCAAAGAGATGCGTGGAAAGTGATGTGCATAAACTCTCTCTCCTTACGTCGCACCGCATTCTCTTTCTTCACCTCCCCCGCTTGCGGGGGAGGTCGACCGCCGAAGCGATAGCGAAGGCGGTCGGGAGGGGGAACGGCTGCGAACCTGCGCCAACCTCTGCCCCCTCCCCAACCCTCCCCCGCAAGCGGGGGAGGGAGTCACGCTGCAGTGCGCGGCAATGACCGAGCCAAAACAAAAATTCGTCGGCCGCTCCGTTCCGCGCCTCGAAGACCGGCCGTTGCTTAAGGGCGAAGGCCGCTTCGCCGCCGACATTTCTTTCCCGGGTCAATGGCACATGCGCGTTGTGCGCTCGAGCGTCGCACACGGGACAATCAAATCGATCGACGCGAGCGCGGCGCTCAGGCTGCCCGGCGTGCACGCGGTGTGGACCGCCAAAGACGTGGCGCATATCCCGCCGATCCCGTTCCGGCTCACCGGCCTCAAGACGCTGGAGCCGTACCGGCAGCCGGTGCTGGCGAGAGATTTCGTGCGCTATGTCGGCGAACCAGTGGCAGTGATTTTCGCGGAGCAAGAATACTTGGCGGAGGACGCCGCAGAACTTGTAGACGTACAAATTGATCCGCTGCGAGCAACGCTTGCTTGCTCCGATCAACCCGACATCTTCAACAACGTCTTAAGTACAGAGCCAGGCATCATCCGCAAAGGCTATGGCGACGTGGACGCCGCCTTCCGTAACGCGCATGCGGTTGTTTCGCTTGAGTTATCAATCGGTCGCCATTCCGGCGTGCCGATGGAGACGCGCGGCGTCATCGCGCGTTACGACGAAGCGCGCGACATTTTAGAAATGCACGGCGCGGCGAAAGTGCCGCACTGGAACCGCGATACGCTGGCGCAAATGCTTGGGCGGAAACGGGAATCCGTTCAGTTGTTCGAGGGTCATGTCGGCGGCGGCTTCGGCGTGCGCGGCGAAATTTATCCGGAAGACGTTCTGGTCTGCGCGGCGGCGTTGAAATTCCGTAAAGCCATCAAATGGATCGAGGACCGTCGCGAACATCTGATTGCCGCCAATCACTCGCGCGAGCAGCAGCACAAAATCCGCGCCGCCATCGACAAAGACGGCCATATCCTTGCGATCGATGACGAATTTTTCCACGACAACGGCGCTTACATGCGCACGCATGCCGCCACCGTGCCCGATCTCACGGCGGCGATGTTGCCGGGGCCCTATCGCTTACCCGCGTACCGCGCTGTAGGGCACATCAAACTCACGAATAAAACGCCGTGCGGTACCTATCGCGCGCCGGGCCGTTACGAATCCTCCTTTGTGCGCGAGCGTTTGCTGGATGCGATCGCCGCGAAAGTCGGCGTGGATAAAATCGAAATCCGCCGCCGCAATCTGATCGGCAAAAGCGCGATGCCCTATGCGCTGGGCTTGGACACGCTGGGCACGAAAATCGTTTACAACTCAGGAGATTACGCGGGGCTGCTCGACAAAGCGCTTGCGCTCGCCGATTGGAAAACTTTGCAAACCCAATTGCTTAAACGCCGGCACAACGGCGAAAAAGTTGGTCTTGGCGTCGCGATGTTCGTGGAAAAGAGCGGATTGGGACCGTTTGACACCGTCAAAATCGAAATAAAATCAGATGGTTCGGTTGAAGTGGTCACCGGCGTCGCGTCGCTCGGGCAAGGCGTCGAAACGGCGATGGCGCAGATCTGCGCCGATGCGCTCGGCGTAAACTACAACAATATCAAGGTCATCCACGGCCAGACCGACCGCATCGACAAAGGCATGGGCGCGTTTGCCTCGCGCGTCACCGTGATGTGCGGCGAAGCGACGCGGCTTGCCGCGGTCAAATTGCGCGCAGAACTGCTGGAGGTCGCGGCAGGTCTGATGCAGAGCAAAGCAGACGTGCTCGATATCGTCGGCGAACAAATTGTTCGTCGGGACTTCTCTTCCGGGCCTGTTCTGACGCTCGCGGAACTCGCGCGCAGAGTCTGCCGCGCCGCTCGCCGCGGAGGCGACTTTCGAGTCCACGCACATGGTCTACCCCTATGGCGTCCACGTCGCCGCCGTGCGGATCGATGCCGACACCGGCGGCGTGACGATCGAGCGCTACGCCGTCGCCTACGACGTCGGCAGAGCGGTCAATCCGAAGCTGGTGGAAGGCCAGATCGCCGGCGGCCTGGCGCAAGGCATCGGCGGCGCGTTGCTGGAGGAGTTCTTGTACGACGACGCGGGCGAGCCGCTCTCCGTCACCTTCGCCGACTATCTGATGCCGACGGCGCACGAGATTCCCGAGCTTTCGATCCTCGTCACCGAGGATGCGCCGAGCCCACTCAACCCGCTCGGCTTGAAAGGCGCGGGCGAAGGCGGCGCCAATCCGGTCGGCGCGGCGATCGCGTCCGCGATCGACGACGCGCTTCAGCAGCCCGGCGCGGTGACGCGCCTGCCGGTCACGCCGCAGCGGCTCAAGGCCATCTTGGGCCGGCAGCGCGTGGTCCTCCGCGTACCCGATTGACAGCCAAGACGTGCCGTCTCACCCTTCGCCCTATAAAAGCGCATCCAAGCGCCGCATGCCGTGCAAACGGCCCCAATCACGATTTCCGGGGAGGAAACCATCATGCCGACCAGTCGTCTGCTATCGCTGTCCGTTCTCGCGTTTTGTGGTGTTGTTCTCGCGTCCTCCGCGGCGTTGGCTCAGAACCGTGCATTTTCCTTCGCCTATGATCAGCCGAAAAACAGCGGCTACGGCGCCGGCGCCACGATTTTCAACAATAAGCTGAAGGAGCTGAGCAAAGGCACGCTGTCGATCAACGAATATCCCAGCGCCCAACTCGGCACCGAAGCACAGACCTTGCAGAAGGTGCAGACCGGCGACATCGACTTCGTGTTGCTGTCGACCGCCAACGCGTCGACCGCGCAGCCGGAGTCTGGCGTGTTCTCAATTCACTTCATTTTCCGCAACGAAGCGCACGCCATCAAAGTGCTTGGCGATCCTCAGGTGATCGAGGCCATGAAGGAATTGTACGCCGCCAAAATGACCGGCGCACATATGCTCGGGCTAGGTTCCCAGGGATTGCGCGACATGTACGGCAAGAAGCCGATCCACACGGTTTCCGACCTCAAGGGCATGAAGATGCGCGTGCAGGCGACGGTGACGGAAGACCAGACGTTCCCGGCCTACGGCGCCCAGGTCGTGCACATGCCTTTCGGCGAGGTTTACACGGCGTTGCAGACCGGCGTCGCCGACATGGCCGAGAACGGCATCAACAACTACCTGATCAACAAGCACTATGAAGTCGCGCCGGTGCTTTCGATCACCGAGCACGAGGCCAACAACGCCGCGCTGTTCGTCAGCGACAAGGTCTGGAAAAGCTTGAACGATGAACAAAAGAAATGGGTGCAGGCCGCTGCCGATGAGGTCAGCCAAAAAGAGCCGACCATCGCCTTCGAGCAGGAACACCAGGCGCTGGCGAAGCTTCAGAAGATCGGTGTGAAGGTCGTCACGGACGTCGACAAGAGCGGCTTCGAAAAAATCAGCAAGCCAATTCAGGACAAGCTCGCCAAGGACCTCGGTCCGCATGCCGTAAAAGTCCTCGAACTCGTCCGCAACGTGAAATAGTCGCCACGCCGCCACGCCGCCACGCCGCCGAACGCCGGAGCCTCAGGCCTCCCGCGTTCGCATCCGCCTTCGATCTGGTTTTCGGAATTCGCCAATGCGCTTTGACGGGCTGGTCTTGCAGGAGCAGCGCCATTTGAAGTGGCGTGTGCTCGACCCGCTCGAACAGGTGCTGATGGTCCTGTGCGGCATCGCCATCACGGCGTTCAGCGTGCTGGTGCTGTGCGACATCGTCACGCGCGCCATCGGCCATCCGTGGCTGTGGCTGCAAGAGACCACGATGAACTTCTTCATCTATGGAACCTTCATCGGCGTCGCCGCCGCGACACGCCGCAACGACCATCTTTATCTCGCGGTTCTTGCCGAATCGATGACTGGCAACCGTCGTCTTTTCTTTGAAATATTCAATCGCTTCGTCGTTTTCTGCGTCGCGCTGTGCATGGTCTATTTTGGCTACCTGAACGTCCTCGACGGCTTTCACAGCCTGCGCATGCCGTCGATGACGCCGCTTGCTTATCTTTATTCCTCGATTCCGCTGTGCGGATTCCTCGTTGCGCTGTTCGCCGTCGAGCAGATGGTGAATGGGTGGCGTTACGGTTTCCCCGACATCGCAGCCGATGAGCGTAGGAAATCGTTGTGATGTCCAACGGCGCACTCATTATCCTGATGGGTTTCTTGTTTCTCTTTTTCGGCTACATGGGCGTGCCTGTTGCTTTTGCGCTGATCGCATCGGTGCTTTTGATAACGACATTCACGTCGGTCAGCCTTGCCTCGATGGTCGCGCAACTTTTCAACGGCGTGGACGTCGAGGCGCTGATGGCGGTGCCGTTCTTCCTGCTGGTCGGTGACCTGATGACGTCGGCGAACGTGACCGTGCGCATGATCACGCTGTCGCAGACGCTGGTCGGCCATTTTCGCGGCGGCCTCGCGCAGGTCGTGACCCTCTTCAGCATGTTCTTCGCGGGTATTTCCGGCTCGTCGGCGGCCGATGTCGCGGTGCTGACGCGCACGCTCGCGCCGGAAATGAACCGCGAAGGCTACGACAAGGCTTTCACCGCCGCGCTGATCGCCTCGGCCTCGACGATGGCTAACCTGATCCCGCCCAGTATCATGGCGGTGATTTACGGGGCGACCGGCAACGTCTCGATCGGCGGGCTGTTTCTTGGTGGCGTCGTGCCGGGCGTCCTGGTCGGCATGGGGCTGATGATCTACAGCCATTTCTTCGGACCGATTGGAATAAAGCGGAGGCGCGCGACCTTCGGCGAGTTCACCACGGCGACGAAAAGAGCCGCCGTGCCGCTGATGATCCCGATCATCATCATGGGCGGAATCCTGACAGGCCAGTTCACTCCAACCGAGGCCGGCGTGATCGCGGTCGCCTACATCGTATTCGTGGCAATTCCGCTTCTCAATGTCAGGCATCTCCGCAACCTGCCGCGCGACATGGCTCTAACCGGGCTGCTCTATTCCATTCCGCTCATCACCATCGGTGCCGCTTCCGTATTCGGCTGGATGCTCGCCTATTTGCGCGGCCCGGCGATGGTATCGGGGTGGATCTCCGACGCAGCCGGCGGCGATCCGTTCAAGATCATGTTCCTGCTGGTGGTGCTCTTCGTCATCGTCGGCGATTTCATCGATGCCATTCCGGCGATCATCATTTTCATGCCGATCATCATCGATCTCACCAAGAACGCCGATATCAATCCGGTCCATATGGGCGTGGTGATCATCGTCACGCTAGCTTTTGGATTGATCACGCCACCTTACGGCCTCGCGCTCCTCATGGCGTCGAAATTCGTCCACATAAAATTTTACAAAGCGATGCTGGCATCGCTGCCGATCTACATCGTCTTCTTCGCCGCCATTGCGTTCTGCATCTTCTTTCCCAACATCGTGCTGTGGCTGCCGAAGACACTGCTTCCACAATCGGTCGGATGTTTCCCGAACCCGAACGGAACCGGCTACATCTGCCCCTGATCGCCAACGAAGAGAAACAGCGGGCCTCCTGCTAACAGTGAGATGACACCGAAGCTCAAGGCGCCGCCGGGCGCCTGTGACACCCATATGCGCATCTACAACCCGCGTTACCCGACGGCGCCGACCGCCTGGCGGACGGCCGGTTGATGTAAGCCATCGGCGCGGCCCGCCGCGATTGCAGTGCAGCGACACATTCTCATTGACAACCAAGGACCTCCGGACCCAACTTTCAAGGGATAAAAATGCGTCTAAACGCATCGCGTCGGACGCGGCAAACCGCCGGTAAGGCGCCATCCAGGGAGGAAGTCCAATGCCTGCAATGCGTTTTTCGCCGCTGGTGCGCGGCTTTCTGTTTTGCACCGCCTTTGCCTTGGCGACGTCCGCGGCGCAGGCGCAAACCCGTAAATTCACCTTCGGCTACGACCAACCGCATTCGACCGCCTACGGCATCGCCGCCGACATGTTCAACGCCAAGCTCATGGAATTGAGCAAAGGCACGATGAGCATCGACCAGTTCCCCGGCGCCCAGCTCGGACAGGAGCCGGTGATGTTGCAGAAAATCCGCACGGGCGACATCGACTTCATCATCACCTCGACCGCCAACGCCGCCTCGGTGGCGCCGCAGGCCGGCGTGTTCTCAGAGCACTTTATCTTCCGCGACAAGGATCATCTGATGAAGGTATTGGCCGATCCGGCGGTAACGAAGGAATTCGAGGCGATGATCGCCAACTCGGTGAAAGGCGCGCACGTGCTGGGTCTCATGACCATGGGCCTGCGCGACATGTACAGCAAAAAACCGATTCACTCGGTCGCCGACATCAAGGGCGAGAAGATCCGCGTCCAGGCCACCATGACCGAGGATGCGCATTTCCCGGCCTACGGCGCGCAGACCGTGCACATGCCGTTCGGCGAGGTCTATACCTCGCTGCAAACCGGCGTCGTGCAGATCGCCGAGAACGGCATCAATGTCTATATGGCGAACAAGCACTACGAAGTGGCGCCGGTGCTTTCCATGACCGAGCACGAGGCCAACAACAACTGCATCTGGGTGTCCGACAAGACTTGGAACAGCCTCACGCCCGAGCAGCAGGGTTGGGTGCAGGCGGCCGCCGCCGAAGTCTCCAAGCGCGAACCTGCCCTGGCTCTCAAGCTCGAAGACGAACTCGGCTGCCAAGCTCAAGAAGATGGGCGTCACCATCAACGAGAAGGTCGACAAGTCCGGCTTCATGGCCGACGCCAAGCCGATCCAGGACGACATCGCCAAGAAGCTCGGTCCGCACGCGGTCAAGCTGCTCGAACTCGTCCGCGACGTGAAATAATCCTTTGAGCCGGGTCAAAGTCTGGCGGCGGCGTGAAAGCGCCGCCGCCCGTGGTTTGCGACGGGCGGTATCGGCCAGGAGTCTTGATGAGCGTTTTGCTGGAAGGCATTCCCGCCAAGCCGCCGCTGGTGATTGCGCGCCATCGCCACCTGAAATGGAAGGCGCTCGATCCGCTTGAGCACGTCTTGATGGTGCTTTGCGGCATATCGATCATCGGCTTCACGTCATCCGTCTTTCTCGACGTTATCACGCGCACGGTTCACTATCCCTTTCTCTGGCTGCAACTGGTGACGACGGGATTTTTCGCCTGGGGCATATTCATCGGCATGGCCACCGCGACGCGGCGCATGGACCACCTCAACCTGGTCGAAATCACCAAGGGTATGAGCGGCCCGAAGCGGACCTTCATGGAGACGTTCAACCGCCTCGTGGTCCTTGCGGTCGGCGCGTGCATGCTGGTGTTCGGCATCCAGAACTTTTTCAACGATCTCGGCAGCTATCGCGCGCCATCGCTCATTCCGCTCGGTACCTATACGGCGAGCGTGCCGGTCGCCGGCGCGCTGATCGTGCTGTTCTGCGTCGAGCAATTGGCGAACGGGTGGCGCCACGGCTTCGAGGGCCCGGAAGACGCCGATGATTTTGCGGGAATTCTGAAATGACGCATGGAGAAATCCTTCTGCTCATGACCGCCTTGTTCCTGATCTTCGGGTACATGGGCGTGCCCGTTGCTTTCGCGCTGATGGCGGGCGTGCTCACCGCCTGCATGCTCACCCCGATCAGCATGCAGTCGATGATCGGGCAGATGTTTCACGGCATCGACACCGAAATTCTGCTGGCGGTGCCGTTCTTCCTGCTGGTCGGCGAATTGATGACCTCCGCCAACGTCACCAACCGCATGATCGCCCTGGCGCAGACCATGGTTGGTCACATGCGCGGGGGCCTTGCGCAGGTGGTCACGCTGTTCAGCATGTTCTTTGCCGGCGTTTCAGGCTCGTCGACGGCCGATGTCGCGGTCTTGAGCCGCACGGTCGCACCGGAGATGACGAGGGAGGGTTATGACCGCGCCTTCACCGCGGCGCTGATCGCCTGCGCCTCGACCATGGCCAACCTCATTCCGCCAAGCATCATGGCGGTCGTCTATGGCGCAACCGGCAACGTTTCGATCGGCGGTCTGTTTCTTGCCGGCATCGCGCCCGGATTTGTCGTTGGCTTTGGCCTGATGATTTATTCGCACTTCTTCGGTCCGGTGGGCATGAAGAAGCCGCGTGCGTCACTCTGCCAATTCGCGGACGCGGCGCGAGCCTCCGTGCTGCCGATGATGATCCCGGTCATCATCATGGGCGGCATCCTGACCGGCTGGTTCACCCCGACCGAAGCCGGAATGATCGCTTCGGTCTATATCCTGCTGGTAATCGTGCCGTTTCTCAATCCCCGGCATATCCGCCATCTGCCGCGCGACTTCGTCTATACCGGCCTGCTCTACTCGATCCCGCTTGCGCTGGTCGCGGCGGCGTCCGCCTTCGGCTGGATGCTCGCCTATCTGCGCGGCCCCGATATCGTCGCCGGCTGGATTCAACTCTATGCCGGCACTGACGGGCGCATGATCATGTTCCTGCTGGTGCTGTTGTTCATCATCATCGGCGATTTCATGGACGCGGTGCCGGCCATCATCATTTTCATGCCGATTATCATCAAGCTCAACGAGTTGGGTGACATCAAGCCGCTGCACATGGGGGTCGTCATCATCACGACGCTCGTGTTCGGCCTGATCACGCCGCCATACGGACTATCATTGCTGGTGGCCTCGAAATTCGTCGGCGTGCAATTTAGCCGCGCCATGTATGCATCATTGCCGATCTACGTCGTCTTCTTCTTCGCGATCGGGTTCACGGTGTTTTTTCCGGACGTTGTACTCTATCTCCCGAAACTGTTACTGCCGGAATCGGTCGGCTGCTTCAAAAGCCCGAGCGGTGCGGGCTATATCTGTCCCCCCTGACCGCCAGTGAACGGAGCGAGCGTGCCACCCGCCAATACCGGACTAAAGCCGAAGCTCAAGGCGCCGCCCGGCGCCTGCGACACCCATATGCACATCTACGACCACCGCTTTCCGAAAGCGCCGACTGCCAAGATTTTGGCGCCCGATGCGGGGGTTCCCGACTATTTGAAAATGCGCGCGCGGCTTGGCATCGAACGCACGGTGGTGGTGCAGCCGTCGGCCTATGGCAAGGACAACCGCTGCACGCTCGAAGCGATGGCCGCCATCGGACCGAGCGCGCGCGGCATCGCGGTCGTCGATGACAGCGTGACCGACGCCGAACTGGAGCGTTTGACCGGGCTTGGCATTCGCGGCGTCCGGTTTTTCATGCTGGCGGGCGCGCCGTTGCCTTTGGACATTCTCGAAACCACGTCGGCGCGCGTGGCGCCGTTCGGCTGGCACGTGGTGTTTCAGATGGATGGCCGCGATCTGGCGGACCACGAGGCGCTGCTCGGCCGGCTGGCCAGCGCCCTCATCATCGACCATGTCGGGAAATTTCTCGAACCGGTGACGGTCGATCACCCCGGTATGCGCACGATCCTGCGCCTGCTCGACAAGGGACGCACCTGGGCCAAATTGTCGGCGCCGTACGAAACATCGAAACTGGGACCGCCTTACTACGACGACGTCGGCAAGCTCGCCAAGGCGATGGCGAAGGCCGCGCCCGAGCGGATGCTGTGGGCGAGCAACTGGCCGCATCCGACACCGGGCGTCAGCGTGCCGGACGACGCGGTGCTGCTCGACATGCTGCTCGACTGGGTGCCCGACGAGACGGCGCGGCGGAAAATGTTGGCCGACAATCCCGCGCAGCTCTACGGATTCTAGAGCAAGATTGTTTAAGGCCGAAACGTTTGCCGCGAAGACGGTGGGCTCCCTCTCCCCGTTGGGGAGAGGGATGGGGTGAGGGGGCCTAGAGTCTGATGATTTTAAGTTGAGCGCGCCCGTCCGCCACCGCGGCGGTTACCTTAACCAAGTCGGCCATTCGTGACTTACAAGGATGACGGATTTGATGTTGACGTGCGCTGATTCAGCTTAAAGTCATCACGCTGTAGATCTATCGATAGAGTTATCCCCCTCACCCGGATCGCACCCGAACTCGGGTATACCCGAGTTCGGGAAATTTCATTGGCCGAAGTCGGATAAATCCGACTTCGGCTGCGATCCGACCTCTCCCCAACGGGGAGAGGTGAAGCGGAGTTCGCGCCCGTCTCTGATACAACCTGACCGATCTTGCGCTAACCCCTATGGCTTGAAGTCCGGCCGGTAGCCGTCGGCGGTCTTCTCCACGCGGCCGGCGAACGGCGCCCCGACATGGCCGGGCATCACCAGCGCGCCGGAGGAAGCGCAATAGTCGAGCGCCTTGCGCCGGCTGACCCGCGCCTGCGCGGCATCGGAATTTTTCGGAAAATTCCAGTCCGGGTAATAGACCTGAAGCAGATGGTGCCAGATGTCGCCGATGAACGCGGCGCGCTCGCCCTTGCTCTCGAGCTTGAAGAACACGTGGCCGGGCGAATGGCCGGGCGCGGAATCGATTTCGATAAAATCGTTGAGCCGGTAAGCGCCGGAGGCGGCGCTGACCAGATCCGCCTTGCCGTATTCGAGGATCGGCACCACGCATTCGCGGAAGGTACCGAGCTCGGCCGGCCCTTCCTTCGGGTCGGCGTCGACCTTGCTGAAATAGTCGACATCGGGCTTGGAGAATACGTAGCGCGCATTGGGGAATGTCGGCACCCATTTGCCGTCTTTCTGCCGCGTGTTCCAGCCGACGTGATCGTGATGCAGATGGGTGCACATCACCAGGTCGATGTCCTCCGGGCGCGCGCCGGCGGCGGCCAGCCGCTCGAGATAAGGCTCGTTGAGCATGTGCCAGAACGGCCGGCCCGGCTTGTTCTTGTTGTTGCCGCAGCAGCTGTCGATCAGGATCGTCTTGCCGCCAACCTTCAAGAGCCAGCTGTGCACGGAGAGCCTGATGCGGCCGCTCTCGGCCTCGTAATAATGCGGGGCCAGCCAGTGCTTGTGCCGATCGAAATGCGCATCCGTCATCTCGGTGAAGACCTCGCGCAGCTTGTAGCTGGGGACGTTGGTCTCCTCGACGCGGATGATGATGGCTTCGCCGACTTTGAACACCTGATTGTCCTTTCAGCCCCGCTTATTTCGGCAGGAATTCGTTAGTGGTTGCGCGCGGGGTCGTACCAAATCGCTCGGCTCAGCCCGCCGGCCGGTCGCGGAATTTGTCCATCAACGCCTTGTCCTGGCCGCCGTCGATCTCGATCATGGTGCCGTTGACCATGGTCATCAAAGGCGACGCCAGCATCACGACCAGGTTCGCCACCTCCTCGACCTCGGCGATGCGGCCCATCGGGATCGAGGCCGGTGCCAGTTTGTCGGCCTGCTCGCGCGGGATTTTCATGTCGCGCGCCATGGCATCGACAAGACCGGCCCAGCGCTCGGTGCGCACCGGCCCGGGATTGACCGCGACGAAGCTGATGCCGGCCTTGCCGTATTGCCCGGCGAGCGACAGCGTCAGATTCTGCCCCGCCGCATTGGCGGCGCCCGGGCAGATTTCCCAGTAGGACGGCTTCACCCCGTCATTGCCGATCAGGTTGACCACGCGCCCGCCGCCCTGTTTGACCATCAGCGGCAGCACGTAGCGCAGGCAGCGCACATAGCCCATGAATTTCAGCTGAAGGCCCTTCTCCCAGTCGTCTTCGGTCAGATGCTCGATGACGCCGCCGGCGGCCGAGCCGGCATTGTTGACCACGATGTCGACGCGGCCGAGTGCCTTGGCGCCCTGCTCGACGAAATTCCTGGCGTCGGCGTCCTCGCGCAGATCCGCGGCGATGGCGGCGATCTTGCGCCCGGTTTTCTTGGCGATCTCCTTCGCCGTCTTTTCGAGCGGCTCCTTGCGGCGAGCGCAGATGGCGACATCCACGCCTTCCCGTGCCAGCGCCAGCGCGATGCCCTTACCGATGCCTTCGCTGCCGCCGGTGACCAGCGCGGTCTTGCCCTTGAGCCTGAGGTCCATGGTTCCCTCCCGAATCCCTATTTTGGTTTATGCGCCAGCCAACGGCCGGCTTCGGCGGCAGCAAACAATTCGGCTATCGCGGCATTGAAAGCGGCCGGCTCCTCGGTCGGCACGTTGTGGCCGGTGCGCGACATGACCAGCAGCCCGGCGGTCGGCGCGATGCGCTTGAGGAAGACGCTGCCGTCGAGGCAGGGCTCGTCCTCATCGCCGACGACGATCAGCAGCGGGGCTACGAATTTCCTTAGATCGGCTTCCATCTCCCACAGCGTCGGCCGCTTGAGCTGGAGATTGAACATGGTCTGCGCATGGCCCTCGGCCGAATGCTCGGCCAGCATGCGGGAAAACTCGGCATAGCCGCGCGGATCCTTGTTCTTCTGCGCTTGCCGCATCGGCGCGTCGGCATACTTCGCCGCCGCCGCCGCGATGCCTTCCTCGGCGAACATCTTGCCGGTTTCAACGGCGAGCGCCTTCATCGCTTCGCGCCGCTTGGCATCGGCCGTCGAGCCCCAACCGCAGCCGGCCGCCGTCACCGAAAGGCAACGCGACGGCGCCTTGATGCCGACATGCAGCGCGGTGTAGGCGCCCATCGAATGCCCGACCACGTGCGCTTTGTCGATCTTAAGCGCATCCATCAGCGCGATCGCGTCGTCGCGCGCGATGTCCTGGCTGTATTGCGCGCCGTCCTTCGGCACGTCGGAGGGCGGATAGCCGCGCTGGCTGTAAGTGACGCAGCGGTGCAACCGCGAAAAGAACCGCATCTGCGGCTCCCAGGTGCGGTAGTCGCCGGCATATTCGTGCACGAAAACGACGGCAGTGCCTTCGCCGGCTTCCTCGTAATACAATCGAGTGCCATCGCGCGCGATGATATGCGGCATCTCGTACTCCGGAAACCGGCGGCAGTGATTTGCACGCTAATGAAAGCGGAGTACAGTCGTCAACATCTCGAGGGGGAGGAACCAATGGGTAAATTGCTTCGATCCGGCATCGCCGCGTTTTTCGCGGTCGTCGCCGCCGCCGGAATTTTCCCGAGTCCGGCGCCGGCGCAACAGAAGCCGGTGATCAAGGTCTCCAGCCTGACGCTGCCGGTGTTCAACCCGCTGGTGTGGAACATCATGAAGGCACGCGGCTTCGACGCCAAACACGGCTTCGAGCTCGACATCCACGCCTATCCGTCGATCGCCGCCTTCTATGCGGCCTTCGCCACCGGCGAGACCGACGCGCTGATCGGCGGCCCGACCGTATTCCAAAAGCTCTACAACGAAGGCGTGCCGCTGCGCATCATCGGCAGCGGATTTACCCTCGGCGACCTGGTGATCTTCGCCAAAGATGACAAGATCAAGTCGCTGGCCGATTTAAAGGGCAAGCAGCTTGCGATCGACATGGGCGGCTCGCAGTACCAGGTGGTCAAGATTTATACCGGCGCCAAGGGCATCGACCTCGGCAAGGACATCACGGTGGTCAACGCCAATTTCGGCGTCGCCCGCGCCCAACTCGAAGCCGGCCGCGTCGATGCGGCGCTGGTGATCGAGCCGCTGGCCAGCATCAGCGCCAAGCAGCATCCCGACTGGCACGTCATCTTCAACGGCGCGCAGGGCTGGAAGGAGCTTACCGGCGAGGCCGGCTGGGAGATCGTGCCGGCCATGCGCGCCGAGTTGATCCAGAAGCATCCCGACGCGCCGAAGATGCTGATCGCCGCGCTGCGGGACGTCGCCGACGTCATGCATAAGGAAACCGCGGCCGGCGACAAGATCGCAGTCGAGACCACAAAGCTGCCGCCCGGCATTCTCACCGCCGCGATCGACAGCGGGCGGCTGCAATTCATCGTCAAGCCGGCGAGCGATCCGGTCGTGCATAAGTCGATCCGCGACATGATGGACCGGGCGGTGAAGGCCGGCTTTTATGCGAAGGCGGCGGACGAGAAAATCTTCGGCGGCCAATAGTCAATGTCGCTTGAGGAGCACCGAGAGCCTGTCCCGAGCTTAGGCTTCCCGCGACAGACTCTCGTTTCGCTCCTCGTCTTCGCGGTCTGCTGGGAGACGCTATCGCATCTGGCGCCTTACCTGGGGATTCCGCCCTTCGCGATCCCGAGCTTCGTCAAGATTGCGCGCAGCATCGCCGACGTCACGCCGATCGACATCGTCGTCACGCTCGCACGCGTGATCGCCGCGCTGATCGCGTCCTTCGTGCTCGGCGTGTCGCTGGCGATGGCGATGTACCGCTCGGAAGCGCTCGACAATTACCTGCACCCGATGATCCGCATTCTGATGGCGGTGCCGGTGGTGTCGTGGATTTTGTTCGCGGTGCTGTGGTTTCCCGGCGTCGAATTCCGCATCTGCTTCGTCCTGGTGGTGGTGTGCGGCCCGGTATTTCTGGTCGATACGCTCGACGCCATGCGCGGCGTGCCGCGCGAGTTGCGCACCATGATGAAGTCGTTCCGGCCGACCACGCCGCAATATTTCATCAAGCTGATGCTGCCGGCGATCGTGCCGACCATCTTCACCAGCTGGAAGGTCAATATCAGCCTGGCGATCCGCGTCGTCACCATCGCCGAGCTGGTCGGCGCCGTCACCGGCATCGGCCACCAATTGTCGGTGGCCGAAGAACTGTTCTCGGTATCCGACGTGTTCGCCTGGACGGTGATCCTGGTGGCGCTGCTGTTTTTGCTTGAGGCTATCGTTGCCCGCGTCGAGGCGCGCCTGTTGCGGTGGCGGCCATGACCGCGCCCAAGGGCGGGCCAAAGAGCGGGCCGCCGCCGATCGAAGTGCGCGGCTTGCGCAAGGTATTCCGCCAGACCACGTCGGGGCAGAGCGTGATGGCCATCGATCGGCTCGATCTCAACATCGCTCCGCGCGAGGTGGTGGCGATCGTCGGCCAGACCGGCTGCGGCAAATCCACCTTCTTCGATCTGATGATCGGGCTGGAGGCGCCGACCGAAGGCACGCTGCGCATCGGCGACAAAAGCCCGCACAGCGACTTCGACTTTTTCCGCGGCCGCATCGCCACGGTGTTTCAGCAAGACCGTCTGCTGCCCTGGCGCAGCGCGCTCGACAATGCGCGGCTGCCGCTCGAACTGATCGGATTGCCGGAAGACGAGCAACGCGAGCGCGCGCTCACCTGGCTCAACCGGCTCGGGCTCGGCCAATTCACCAATGCTTTCCCGCACGAGCTGTCCGGCGGCATGCGCCAGCGCGTAGCGATCGCGCGCGCCTTCGCGGTCGGGCCCGATATTCTGCTGGCGGACGAGGCCTTCGGCCATCTCGACGAGGTGACCGCGGCCGAATTGCGCGAGACCTTTTTGGCGCTGGCGCGCGAATGCGGCTCGACCGCGATCCTGATCACGCATCAGTTGGAAGAAGCGATCGGCGTCGGCAACCGCATTGTCGTGTTCGGCAAGTCGGCCAAGCTGCTGGCCGACATTCACGTGGCGCAATGGCCGAAATCGAAATACAAGGTGCTGCGCGAGGCGATCCAGTCGACCTTGCAGAGCAACAAGCCCGACCCGCGATTGGCGCGGCTTAAAAAAAGCCGCGCAACGCCAAATGTGCGCCGAGCAGCAACAGGCCGACGAAAAACCACAGCCTGAATGTTTCGGCGGATATCCGGCCGCGCACCGATTGCCCCAGCACCATGCCGATCAGCGCGGCGCCGAGCGCCACCAGCGACGGCCAGATCAGCGTTGTCTTCATCTCGCCGCCGTGCGCCAGCGCTAGAGCGAGCGCGATGGTGGAAACCGTGAAGGACAGGCCGAGCGCCTGCACCATCCGGCCACGATCGAGCTTGAGCGCCTGGATATAGGGCGCGGCCACCGCAAAGATCCCGGTCGCCACCGAAATCACGCCGGTCACGAGGCCGACGATCAGGCCAAGCCACACTTCGTTGCGCTCCGGTACCGAGAATTCGACCTTGAGCAATCCGAGCGCCGCGTAGACCGCCAGCGCCGCGCCCAGCCAGACCGTGGCCTCGGGGGTGGAGCCTCCCGGCAGCAGCAAGACGCCGATCCAGGTTCCGAAGACTATGCCTGCCAACAGCGGCCAAAGCCGCCACACCAGCGCGCGGATCTCGCCGCCGGTCACAAATTGCCAGACATTGGTGACCAGCGACGGCACCAGCAGGATCGCCGCCGCCTGCGCCGGCGTCATCATCAGCCCGAGCACGCCGATCGCCACCGTCGGCAGACCGAGCCCGATCACGCCCTTGACGAAGCCCGCCAGCACATAGGCGCCCGCAACAAAGGCAAGAATTGCAATAGAGTCCACCGGCGCTCCTTCGATTGCGCCGGACCATGCTTGAAGCCCGCGCAATCGACAATGCGGCAGTGCGCAACCCTGCCCCCAGTTTCCGCGAAGGCGGTTCGGTGCCATACTTTTCCGTGAGTTCAGGAGCCGGGAGCCGCGTTGAATGCCGGATGTCTTCGTCGTCAAAGCCTCGCAGTTCCCGGACGGCGAGCGGCGTATTGTCAATCATGACGGACGCGAAATCGGCGTGTTCCATTGGCAAGGCCGGTTCTACGCCTATGAGAACCTGTGCGTGCACCAGGGCGGGCCGGCCTGCGAGGGCGTCATGATGCACAAGGTCGAGGACGTGATCGCGCCCGACCGCACCTGGCAAGGGCAAAAATTTTCAGAGCAAGAAATCCATTTCGTCTGCCCCTGGCACGGCTACGAATACGATCTCAAAACCGGCGAGTGCGCCGCCGACCGCAAGCTGAAACTGAAAAGCTTCGAGGTCGTGAAGCGCGGGGAGGATATCTATGTCGTCGCAGGCTGACACCATCGCGCGTACGGCCAAGCAGCCGAGCGATGCAGAAATTCAAAATATCCTGGCGCAGGCGGTGCGCAGCTACGCCGCGCGCGCAGCGGAATCGGACGAAGCGCTGCCGGCGTTTCCGCCCGATGCGCAGATGACCGCGACCGAAGTGATGGTGACGGCGACCGCCATGCTCAAGGCGGTGAACCTGCAAGTGTTCGAGCTCGGCATGTGGCAGGCCTGGTCGGAAAAATAAATATGAACCACACCCCGTTCATTCCCGCGCAAGCGGGAATCCAGAGACACAATAACAAACCTCTTCTGGGTCCCCGCTTTCGCGGGAACGAACGGAGGTAGACATGGATCTCCCGCTTTCCGATTTTCGCCGCATGGAGGTCGAGGAATTCGACACCGCCAAGCTGCTGGCGCACGCCTCCCAACAGGCGGCCGAGCGCGGCTACAAGAACTTTCCGATCGTCGATGTCGACTCGCATCATTACGAGAGCGAGGCGATCGGCGAAATCCTCGACTACATGGACGATCCGGTGCTGCAACAGCTCGCGCAAAGCGCGCGGCAGGCGAGCGCCAAGAGCGTCGGCATGCTGCCGGCCGGCGTCGGCTATCAGGACATGGGCGGGCGCGTGATGCGCTACGCAACTCGCGGCATGGAAAAAACCATGCCCGGCAAGCAGCGCGATATCGCGCTAACCCGGCGCTGGATGGACGCCATCGGCATCGACGTAGCCGTGATGTTTCCGACGCCGATGCTGCAACTTGGCCTGCACCCGCAAGTCGAGGTCGAGGTGGCGCTGGCGCGCGCCTATAACCGCTGGCTGACCGAGCGCGTGCTGGCGCACGAGCCACGCATCCGCTCGATGCTTTATTTGCCGTTCAACGATGCCGATGCGTCGTATCGCATGGTGCAGGAATTCGGCCAGGCCAAGGGCGCGGTCGGATTCATGGTGACGTCGGCGCGCTATCGCCCGGTGCACCACAATTCCTACATGAAGACCTACGCGCTGATGGAGGAGATGGGCCTGCCGCTGGCCTTCCACGCCGGCTACAATTGGAACGACCAGACCGTCGGCATGATGAACCGTTTCATCTCGGTGCACGCGCTCGGCTTCGTGTTCTACAACATGGTGCATCTCGCCAATTGGATCACCAACGGCCTGCCGGAGCGGTTTCCGAAACTCAAAGTGCTCTGGGTCGAGAGCGGGCTCGCCTGGGTGCCGTTCATGATGCAGCGCTTCGACAACGAATATATGATGCGCTCGTCGGAGGCGCCCGCGCTGAAGAAACTGCCGAGCGACTACATGCGCGACATGTTCTTTTCCTCGCAACCGCTGGAAATGACCGACATGGCGGCGCTGGAGAACAATTTCCGCATGATCAAGGCGGAAACCCAATTGCTCTATGCGTCGGACTATCCGCACTGGGACTTCGATCTGCCCTCGACGATCTACGATCTGCCTTTTCTGAGCGAACAGGCCAAGCGCAATATTCTTGGCGGCAATGCGATGCGCGTCTTCAATCTCAAACTGCCGGCGCAAAAGCTGGCGAGCGTCGCATAAATAACCGCTACTAAGGGAGGAACATCATGCGCGCATTTCTGGCTTTGCTTTCCTTAAGTCTGCTTAATGCGTCCGCCGCCTTGGCGCAGGACGCCGCGGGCGGCTACCCCAACCGGCCGATCCGGATCATCGTCTGCGTGCCGGCCGGCGGCGGCGTCGATACCGTGACGCGTATTGTCGCCAATGGACTACAAAAGGAACTCGGCCAACCTGTCGTCGTCGAGAACAAGTCCGGCGCCGGCGGCAATATCGGCGCGGAAGCGGTGTTCACCGCCGATCCGGACGGCTACACCCTGCTTGCCGCGCAGCCGTCGCCGCTCACCGTCAATCCGTTGCTTTATAGGAAAATGAGCTTCGATCCGGCGAAGTTCGAGCCGGTGACGATCATGACCACGGTCGCCAATGTGCTGCTGGTGCGGCCAGATTTCCCGGCTAAAACGCCACGGGAATTCATCGCCTATGCCAAGGCCAATCCGGGCAAGATCAATTACGCCTCGCAGGGCATCGGCACCACCTCGCATCTGACCGCGGCGCTGTTCGAGAAGGTGACCGGCACCAAACTTGTGCACGTGCCCTACAAGGGCACGGCGCCGGCTCTCAACGATTTGATCGCCGGCCATGTCGACATGATCTTCATGGAGCTCGCCTCAGCCATCAAACTGCACGAGGCTGGCCGCGCCCGTATCCTAGCGGTGGCGACCGCGAAGCGCATTCCTAATTTGCCCGACATCCCGACGCTCGACGAGGCCGGCGTGAAGGGATTCGAATCCGGCACCTGGAACGCCATCGCCGCGCCGCCGAAGACGCCGCCGGCCATCGTCGCCAAGCTCAACAAGGCGATCGACAAGGTGCTCAAAGGCCCCGAGGCGCAGGACCGCTTCGGCAAGCTCAACCTGCACGCGGCGGGCGGCACGCCGGCCGAGGCCAAAGCCTTCATCGCGAAGGAGACGCAGGTGTGGGGCGACGTAGTCAAAGAGGCGCACGTGCCGGCCCACTAAGATGCCGGCAGCGTGCCGCATGATGGAGCCGTACCGCGATTCCTATTTCGAATAGTCCTACAAGAACCGAGGAAATTGATGTCCAATCCGATGATTCCCAAAGAACGCAGCGACTATTCGGCGATCGTCGATCGCCCGCCGCTCAAGCTGCCGGGCAAAGCCCGGATCGTGTTCTGGACCATCGTCAATTACGAGGTCTGGGATATCGGCAAGCCGATGGCGCGCCAATTGCTGCCCGCGCCGACCGGCGTGCCGCTGATGCCGGACGTTGTGCATTGGGGCTTCCACGAATACGGCATGCGGGTCGGCTGCTGGCGTTTCTTCGAGCTGTTCAAGAAACTCGGCATCAAGCCGACGCTCGCCGCCAATGCGCGCATCTGCGAGGATTATCCGCGCGTCGCCGGACAGGCGCGCGACGACGGCTGGGAATTCATGGGTCACGCCTATGAGCAGGGTCCGATCCACAAGGAGCCTGACCAGGCCGGCATGATCGCCCGGACGATGGACATCATGCAGAAATTCACCGGCAAGCGGCCGGTCGGCTGGCTCGGCCCCGGCCTGACACAGACGCTGGAGACCCCCGACCTGCTCGCAAAAGCGGGCGTGAAATACATCGGCGACTGGGTCTATGACGACGAGCCGACCGTGATCAAAACCGCGAACGGGCCGCTGGTCACCCTGCCCTACACCATCGAATGCAACGACATTCCGGTGATGATCGTCCAGCACCACAACAGCGACTATTTGCTCAAACTGCGTGACGGACCAATTCGACCGGCTCTACGCGGAAAGCGCGACGCGCGCCAAATTCTGCGCGCTCGCCATCCACCCCTACATCAGCGGCCAGCCGCACCGGATCAAATATCTCGAACAAATCTACGACCACGTGAACAAGCACGAGGGCGTGCTGCACTGGAACGGCGAGCAAATTCTCGACTGGTACAAAGGCATCGCCGAAGTCTAACCCGTTATCCTGAGGTGCGCGCACTTGCGCGCCTCGAAGGATGGGCGGCCGTCACCCTTCGAGGCTCGCTTCGCTCAGGGTGACGGAGATAGAGTTTTAGGCTAGCCTACACCAAAGCGGCACAACAGAACGCGGCGCTCGGGGAGAACGACCATGCGCAAAGAAGTTTGCATTGCCATTGCCCTGCTCGGTCTGACGGCAGCGGCTTCGGCCCAAGTGCCGGAAATCCGGCTCGCACAACAATTTTCCATGGGCTATCTGCAGCTCAATGTGATGCAGCATCAAAAGCTCATTGAAAAGCACGCCGTGGCGCTCGGCCTCAAGGACGTGAAGGTGTCATGGTTCAAGTTCAACGGACCCACCGCCGTCAACGAGGCGTTGATATCCGGCAATGTCGATATCGGATCGGGCGGCGTTCCCGGCCTGCTCACGCTGTGGGCGCGTACCAAGGGAACGCCGCAAGAGGTGCGCGGGATTTCCGCGCTGAGCTCGCAGCCGTTCCTGCTCAACACGCGCGACGCCAATATCAAGACGATCAAGGATTTCAAGGACTCGGACCGCATCGCCGTGCCGGCCGTGCGCACCTCCGTGCAGGCGATTACGCTCGAAATGGCGGCGGCGAAGATCTGGGGCGCCAAGGACTTCGAAAAGCTCGATCCGCTGACCGTATCGATGACGCCGCCCGACGCCACCGTCGCGCTGCTCAAGGGCGGCGCGCAGATCACCGCCGCGTTCAGCGTACCGCCGTTCCAGTATCAGCAACTCGAGGATCCTGCGATCCACACGGTGCTCAATTCGTTCGACGTGATGGGCGGATCGCATACCTTCACCGCCATCTGGACCTCGACCAAGTTCCGCGACGGCAACCCCGTTCTGTACAAAGCCTTCGTCGCCGCGCTCAAGGAAGCAACCGAGATCGTCGACAAGGACCGGCGCGGCGCGGCGGCGCTGTGGATCGAAGATTCGAAGTCGAAGCTGCTGCTCGACATGGCCGCCAAGGTTGTCGGCGGGGCGCAGGTGCATTGGACCATGACGCCGGAGAACACCATGAAGTACGCCGACTTCATGGCGAGCGTCGGCCGGCTGAAAGTTAAAGCGGCGTCCTGGAAGGATTATTTCTTTCCGGAGATCTACGACCTGAAGGGAAGCTGACCATCTCGTCATCCTGAGGTACTCAGCCGAAGGCTGAGCCTCGAAGGATGTCGGCCCGGGCCGTCGACCCAGCGATGTCGGGTTTACCCGACATCGGAATCAAGGAGGCACAAGTCGACTATAGCCGACTTGTGTTGGCTCGCGGAGTTTATCATCGGGCCGCGCTTCGCGCGGACCCGTTGGCTCGCACTTCAGGATGACGGAATTGCGCAAAGGAGCATCACTGTGAACTTCCCCAAGCCCGCGGTCGGTATGCTGCCGAACGACCGCCTCGACTATTCGGCGATCATCAACCGCAAGCCGCTCAAGCTGCCCAAGGGCGCGCGGATGGCGGTGTGGACGATCACCAACGTCGAGGAATGGGACCCGACCCAGACCATGCCGCGCACGGTTTTGACCCGCCGGCCGGCGGCTCGCCGATGCCCGACATCCCGAATTGGTGCTGGCACGAATACGGCAATCGCGTGGGATTCTGGCGGCTGCTGCAAGTCTATGACGAGTTCAAGATTCCCGGCGTGATGAACATCAACGGCGTGGCGGTCGAGGCGTTCCCCGACATCGTCAAAGCCTGCGTCGAGCGCAACTGGGAATTCGTCGGGCACGGCTATACCCAGCGCAACATGCAGAAGGTCGAGAACGAGCGCGCCGACATCCGCAAATGCATCGAGGTGCTGGAAAAAACGACCGGCCATAAGCCGCGCGGCTGGCTCGGTCCCGGCCTGACCGAGACCTGGGAGACGCCCGATATCCTGGCCGAGGAAGGCTACGATTACATCGCCGACTGGGTGCTCGACGACCAGCCGGTGTGGATGAAGACGCGTGGCAAACCGATCCTCAACATTCCCTATACTCAGGAATGCAACGACGTCGCCATGATGCTGATCCAGCACCACAAAGCGTCGGAATTTTACGAGCGGGCGATGGACCAGTTCGAGCAAATCTACAAGGACGCCAAGGGCTCGGCCCGCGTGATGGCGATCTCGGTGCACCCCTACATCATGGGCGCGCCGCACCGGGCCAAATACTTCCGCAAAATCTTCGAGAAGATCCGCAAGAAGAAGGACGTCCTGTTCTGGACCGGCGCGCGGATCGCGGATTGGTACAAGAAGGCCGGACCGAAAGCGCGGTAAGCCGCTCTCCGTTCTTCCCCGCGACCCAGCCTGCGCTCGCTTCGCAAGCTTCGGCGGGTTTGAGTCCGCCGAAGCGCACAGCGCGAAGGCGGAAAGCGGGGACCCAGAAACATAAACTTTGGTCGACATTTTTGACCCTGGATTCCCGCTTGCGCGGGCATGAACGGTGATAAATGAAGGCCGGCCCTTGGTTTCGCGTGAGCGGTGGACTATTCGTTACGCCATGGCCGCAAAAATCACCGATCCGAAAACCATCGCCGAACAGACAGCCAAGATGTATCTCGAGGTCGGCGCCGTCCGGTTCATGACCGACAAGCCGTTCATCTTCACCAGCGGGTGGGCGAGCCCGGTCTATAACAACTCGCGCTGGCTGATTTCATTTCCGCAGGTGCGCAGCGCGATGATGGATTTCGCCGTTACCACCGTCGATCGTGACGTCGGCCGCGACAAGTTCGATGCGGTCGCGGGCGGCGAGACCGCCGGCATCGCCTTCGCCGCCTGGGTGGCGGAGCGGCTGAACCTGCCGATGCAATATGTGCGCAAGAAGCCGAAGGGTTTCGGCCGCGGCGCGCAAATCGAGGGCGAACTCAAGCCCGGCCAGCGCGTGCTGCTGGTCGAGGACCTCGCCACCGACGGCCGCAGCAAGGTGAATTTCGTCAAGGCGATCCGCGAGGCCGGCGGCCTGTGCGAGCACTGTTTCGTTATTTTCTTTTACGACATCTATCCCGAAGGCAAGAAAATCCTCGCCGATCTAGGCGTCACGCTACATGCGCTCACCACCTGGTGGGACGTACTGGCGGTCGCCAAGGCGAGCGGCAAGTTCGACGCCAAAATGCTGGGCGAGGTCGAGAAGTTCATGAACGACCCGGCCGGCTGGTCGAAGGCGCATGGCGGCGTGGCGACGGCGGCGGAGTAGAGTCGTCCATCATCATCAGGTGGAGCGAAGCGAGCCTCGAAGGATGGCGGGCCGTCGCCCTTCAAGGCCGCCTGCGGCGGCCACATCAGGGTGACGGAGTGAGCTTCCGCTTGAGCCGCGTCACCGCCAGATCGAGCGCCGATAGAAATCTTGAAATGTCCTGGCGGCTGAGCGGCGGCGGCCCCCGCGTGGTCGCGCCGGCGCCGCGCAAATCCGTCAGCAGATCGCGCGTCGCCAAAGCCATGCCGATCGAATCTTCAGTGAACGGCTTACCTGTCGGGCCGACCACACTCGCACCTTTTTTCACGCAACGCCCCGCCAATGGAATATCGGCGGTGATGACGATGTCGTCTTCGGTCGCGCGTTCGGCGATCCAGTTGTCGGCGATATCGGGACCTTCCGGCACGATGACGCGCTCGATCATGTCGCTGCGCGGCACCACCATAAAAGCGTTGGCGACCACGTAGACCTTGAGGCCATAACGCTCCGCCACCCGGTAGATTTCCGGCTTCACCGGACAGGCATCGGCATCGACAAAGACGCGGATGGCCGGCGGCTGTTTGCTCTTCCCTGGTTTCGGCCATCGTGATCCAATCGAACAAATCGAGGGAGGCATCAATGGCCAAGGCACGACGGAAAGTCCAACGAAAAGCCAGTGCGCGGCGTCCCGCAAAATTGAAAGTCAAAGCGCGGCCAAAACACAAATTCGCCTTCAGCCATCACCGCGAAGAAGACTTCGAGCAAGGCCTGCGCACTTACGCCAAATACCGCGATCTCGGCATCGCGCCGGCGACCGGCGGCATGGTGCAGGCGCACATCATCAAATTCATTCCGCCGTTCAAGCCGGAAGAGGTGTCGACGCCGCACTATCACGACGTCGATTTTCAGATGATTTACGTTCTCAAGGGCTGGATCAAAAGCGAATTCGAAGGCGAAGGCGTGCACACGTTCCACGCCGGCTCGTGCTGGATCCAGCCCCCACGCATCAAGCACGCGGTGCTCGGCTATTCCGACGATTGCGAAGTGCTGGAGATCGCGCTGCCGGCCGATTTCAAAACGGTCACGCTGGCTTAACCCAATCGCATAAGAAGCAAGCCGCCGGTCACAATCGCAAAGGTCACCGCGGTCGAGCCGAGCACGGTGGTGATGTGCCGCCAGCCGAGCCCGATGATGGTCTTGACCGAGGTGCCGAGGCCGAGCGCCCCGATCGCCAGCAGCAGGCCCCAGGTCGAGACTTCCGACAACACGCTCTTGGCCGGCGCATAGACCGGCAGCAGCGACGGCAGCAGCGGCACGATGCTGTTCAAGGCGCACAGGATGAGGAACACGATGCCGAACACCGGCACCGGTACGCGCGGCTTGCCGTGCTGGAGCCCCATGCGGGTGAAATGCCAGCCCACGCCGAGCACCGCCGGCAACAGCAGAAACACGCGAAACAGCTTGACGATCACCGCCGTGTTGCCGACCGGCACCGAGACGGCGTAGCCGGCGCCGACCACCTGGGCGACGTCATGGATGGTGCCGCCCAGCATCACGCCGGTGGTCTGCGCATCGAAGCCCAGCAGGATGCAAAGCGGCGGATAGATCAGCATGGCGATGGTGGCGAGCGCGTTGACCGCCACCACGACAAAGGCGATGTCCGGCTGCTTGCCGGGATAGTCCGGCACCACCGTGGACGTGGCGAGCGTCGCCGAAGCGCCGCACACCGCGGTGCCGACGCCGACCAGCGCACCGAAGCCCGCCCCGCGCCCGTACCAACGGGCGAAAACGAAACCCGACACCACGGTCGCGGCCATCGAGATCACAATCAGGACGGCGGTTCCCGGGCCAAGCGCCGCGATATCGGCGAGCCCGACGCGCAAGCCCAAGAGAGCCACCGCCCAGCGCAGCACCGTGCGCACGCAAAACGCCATGCCGGGCTGCACGGCACGGCGCGCGGCGATCGGATTAAGCGCGATCCCGACTACCAGGGCGATCACCATGTTCGGGATCGGCACGAGATGCGCGACAAATGGTGCGGCAACATAGCCGATAGCGGCGACCAAGGCCGACATAGCGACGCCCGGCGCGTAGTTGGCGGCGAGCGCCACGGCAGGCTGCGCGGATGAAGAATTTTCTGCTGACACGCGGGGTCCTTACCGCCGGCTGGCGGGACGCGCAAGATAACGCGAGTGGCTCGGCAGTGATACCGACGAGCGGTTGATTATTTCTCGATATCAAAATGCCGGCCGGCGCAACCCTTGCCAACCCGCAGCCGCGATGATCGAGTACCGGCTACCTTATTGGGACAGGGGTAGCGCATGGCGTCCGAGTATCGGCTGGTGAGCTACGCGGATGGCGGCGCGCCCAAAGCCGGTGTGCTGGCAGGCGAACGCGTGGTGCCGGCGGCAACGCTGCTGCCGGGTATCGATGACTCGTCGGTGCTAGGAATTCTGCGCGCCTGGGACAAGGCGCATCCTTTGCTCCACGCCGCGGCGCAGAAACTAAAGCCGAACGACGGAATGGCATTGGCGCAAGTCAAGCTGCTGGCGCCGATACTCTATCCCGGTGCGCTCTACTGCGCCGGCGCGAATTATTGGGACCATCTGGAAGAAATGGCCGAGATCGCCAAGCGCACCACCGGCAGGGCGCCGTCGATGGTGAAGGGCGCAGACCCTTACTTCTTCATGAAGACCACGGCCGGCTCGATCATCGGCACCAACACGCCGGCGCGGCTGCCGCCTTTCTCCAAACAAGTCGATTGGGAAGCCGAACTTGGCGTCGTGATCGGCAAAGCGGCCCGCAACGTCTCCGAAGCAAAAGCGTTCGACGCGGTCGCCGGCTATCTCATCGTCAACGATCTCTCCGCGCGCGATTTGATGAAACGCGAAGGCACGCCCTTCGGCATGGACTGGGTCGGGCAGAAATGCTTCGAGGACGCCGCACCGATGGGCCCGTGGTTTACGCCCGCCGCCTACGTGCGCGATCCCAACGACATGCCGATCAACCTTTGGGTCAACGGCGTACTCAAGCAGAATTCGAATACCGGCCGCATGGTGCACGGCATTGCCGAACAGATCGCCTATCTGAGCCGCCATTTCACGCTCTTCCCCGGCGACGTAATCGCCACCGGCACGCCGGCCGGCGTCGGCGTGCCGCGCGGCGAGTTCCTCAAGGTCGGCGACGAGGTGCGCATCGCGGTGGGCGGCTGCGGCGAATTGGTCAACACCATGGTCGCCGGATAGCTTGCTGCGGATGACAAAGCACGAAATTTCCTTTAAAAATCAGCGTAGAAGCGGCTGGTAACAAGCCGATCGCCCAGGGAGGAACCACTATGTCGTTACAGAGCCTGGTCAGGGCATGCGTCTTGGCCGCCGCCGTTATGCTCGGAGCGGGCCGGGCACAGGCCGCCGACCCCATCGTTCTCAAGCTGTCGCATTTCGTCCCGCCGCAGCACGCGTTCCACAAATGGGTGGTCGGCTGGACCCAAAAGATCGAGCGGGAGTCGGGCGGCCGGCTGAAGTTCGAGATATATCCGAACGGCCAATTGGTCGGCCCGCCGAACCGGCAGTTCGACGCCGCGCGCAACGGCATCACCGACATCGCCTTCTGTCTGCACGGCGTGACGCCGGGCCGCTATCCGATGACCGAGCTTGCCAACCTGCCATTCACCTGGCCGTCCGACGGCGCCAACCTGCCGGAGATGGCCAAGCGCATGACGGAACTCGCGCCGAAATATCTCGCCGCCGAACACACCGGGCTGCACATCCTGTTCATGTCGATGGCCAATCCGGTGGTCATCTATTCCAAGGTGCCGATCAGGACCCTTGCGGATTTCAAAGGCAAGAAGATCCGTTACGCATCGATCACCAACAAGCAATTGCTGGACGCGTTCGGCGCGGTGCCGATGCTGATTCCGCCTCCGGAGTTGCAGGATGCGATCGCCAAAGGCATCGCCGACGGCGCCGGCTTCCCGCATGAGGCGGGGCTCGCCTACGATCTCGCCTCGGTCGCGAAATATGCGATCGAGCCGCCGCTCGCCTCGGCCACCTTCGCGCTGGTCATGAACCCGGCCAAGTACAATTCACTGCCGCCGGATCTGCGCGCCATCATCGACAAGGAGAGCGGCGTCGCTGGGGCCGAGAGCTTCGGCAAAGCCTGGCAGGCGCAAGAAGCCTTCGCCCGCAATCTCGAGACCACCAAGAAGGGACTCGAAATCATCACTTTGTCCGATGCCGACGTCGCCAAGATGAAGGCGCTCGCCAAGCCGATCATCGAGAAGGCGATCGCCGAGCAGGAAAAAGAAGGCAAGCCGGCCCGAGAGTTCTTCGCGGCCTATACCAAGTAATCATGGCGAGCCCGCCGCGCCGTTCGCGCGGCATGCTTCGCAAATCTCCAGCACCGATGCCGCCTGCATCGGGTCAACCCCCGCGTCAACGTCAGCGATTGAACCACGATGCACCGGAATCGCGCCTACGCGCTTCTTGAGTGGCTCCAGACCGTGCAGCTTTGGCTGGCCGCGCTGGCGGTCGTGGTCACGATCGGCGTGACGCTGCTGGACGTAACGCTACGCTATTTCTTCAACAGCCCGATTCGCGGCGCATACGATCTGGTCGAATCGATGCTGGTGCTGTTCGTGTTCAACGGCATGTCGACGGCTTTCTTGCGGCGCCGCAATATCGTCATCGATCTCGTCAACTCGTTCGCCGCAAGCGGCGTCGTTACCTTGCTGAGACGGATTTCCGACGTGTTGGCGGTGCTGACGCTGGCACTTTTTGCCTATGCGATGATCACGCCGGCATTGCAGGCCTTCAGCTATGGCGACCGTAAGCTTGAGTTGCAGCTCCCGATTTACATCTTATGGGCCGTCGCCCTGCTCGGCATCGCCGGCGCCATCCTTTGCGCGATCGGCGCCTTGTTGGCGCCGCGGGACGGCCACACGGATGAGACGTCCCGATAAATCCGTCGACCATCGGCGCGATCGGCATATTCACGCTCTTCGCCATGTTGATCTTGCGCGTCCCGGTATGGATCGCGCTCACATTGGTCGGCTTCTTCGGCAACGTCATCATGTCCGGGTTGCGGCCCGCCTTGGCGCTGGCCGGCACCGTGCCATTCGACGTCGGATCGGCCTATACGCTGTCGGTGCTGCCACTATTCATCTTGATGGGCGAAGTGGCCTCGGTCACCGGCCTGTCATCCGATCTGTTCAAGGCGGCGCGGGTCATCCTGGCTGGAATGCGCGGCGGTTTGGCGGTCGGGGCGCTCGCCGCCTCCGCCTGTTTCGGCGCGGTCTGCGGCTCGTCCGTGGCGACCGCCGCCACCATGACGCGGATCGCGCTGCCAGAAATGCGCAAGGCCGGTTACGACCCCAGCCTGGCCGCCGGGTCGCTTGCCGCCGGCGGCAGCATCGGCATTCTGGTTCCGCCGTCGATCATCCTGGTGATCTACGCTGCGATCGCGGAGCAATCGGTGCCGCGGCTGTTCGCGGCCTGCCTGCTGCCGGGTTTGATCCTGACCGCGCTCTATATGGGCGTGGCCGTCGCGGTCGCCAATTTCCGCAAGGACTACGCACCGCCCGGCCCCAGCGCATCGATGCGCGAGCGATTTATCGCCATGAAGGATCCCTGGCAATTCGTGGCGCTATTTCTGGTGACGATCGGCGGCATTTATGCCGGCATCTTCAGTCCGACGGAGGCCGGATCGGTCGGCGCCTTCGGCGCCGTCGTGCTCGGCATCGCCGCGCGGCGGCTCACGCTAACTGCGTTGCTGCGCGCGATTGAGAGCACCGTCGGCGTCTGCGGCATGCTGTTCGTCATCGTCTTTGGCGCCAACCTTTTTTCTTCGTTCGTGGTGCAGACGCAGCTGCCGATCCTGATGGCGCAAGGCGCGCACGCGCTGAACCTGTCGGGACTGATGGTGATGATGCTGATCATCATCGCGTATATTTTCTTCGGCTGTTTTCTGGAAGCATTCGGGATGCTGCTGATCACGGTTCCGGTGTTCCTACCGCTGATCAAGCAATTCGGCTACGACCCGGTCTGGTTCGGCATCATCGTCGTGATTGTCGTCGAGGTCGGGCTCATTCATCCGCCCATGGGCTTGAATTTGTTCGTCATTCAGGCGAATGCGCCGGATATGAAAATCAGCAGCATCTATCGCGGCATCGTGCCGTTTTTGATCGCACCGTTTATTTTGCTGGTGCTGATGTTCCTTGTTTCCCGGGCTCGCGCTTTGGCTGCCGAAGGCGCTGTACAGATAGCTGCCTGTCCTGGGCGCAGCGCAGCACACACGCAGATAAGTTTTACGCGATCTGCGCAAGCTCGATTGCGTGTGTGCTGCGCTGCAGAACCGGGACCTTCGCGATCTCCAAATTTGTAAGGCCCGGGATCAGTGGCGCATCACTGTGCTGCGCTGCGTCCGGGGCGGGGTCACTTCATCATCTCTTCCGGCGGCCCCGGGCCCCACAGGTTGGAAGCGGACGGATCCTTGGCCCAGACTTTCGGGCGCTGCGGATTGTCGCGGTGCCAGGGGCGCGGCTCGAAATAGCCGAGCTCTTCATCCTTCATCTGGTCGAGCTCGGCGAACAATTCGGTGATCAGGCCGTTCGGGCTGCGGTGATAGGCGAACAGATTGTGGCCGATACCGTGGCGGCCGGGACCCCACAGCGTCTTGTAGCCGTTGAGGCTGAGGAAATCGCAGGCCTCTTGCAGTTGGCCCCAATCGCGCACTCGAAGGCGGTGTGGAAATGGCGGTTGGCGCCGGTGCCCATCAGATTGATGGTGTGATGATCCGGGCCGCAGCGCAGGAACACGAAAAAGTCCGCCATCCAGTCGGATCGCGAAAACCCAGCACATCGACATAGAATTTCGACCATCTTCTTCAGCTCGGCGAATGAAAGGCGACGTGGCCGAGCTTGTGCGGCACCACGCCCTTGCCTTGAGAATTTCTGATGGGCGAAGTCGGCGCGCTTGAACACCTCGATTGTCGTGCCTTCGGGTCTTCGAACACCAGCATGTCCGAAATCGTCGGTTCGGGATCCTTTTTGCGCGACGTCTTGACGCCGTGCGCCTTGGTCTGCTTCTCGAACTCGTCGAGGTCGGCATCGGGCGCAATCTGGAAGCCGACGCGCGTGCATTGCGCGGCGGCACCCTTGCGCAGCACGACCGAGTGATGATCGACGGTGTTGGCGAGATAGACCGCGTCCCTGTCCTTGGCGGTCAAAGTGAGGCCGAGAATATCGGCGTAATATTCGGCCTGCTTGTCGAGATCGGGCATCTCGTAGCTGGCGTGGGCGATCTTGCGGACGCGGATCATTTTCTTCTCCTCGGCTTTGATCTCTTTGCGCTTTCTTCCCGGCCTTGCGGACTTTTGCTTTGGATTTCTTCTTCGCCGCCTTGGATTTCTTTTTCGCGCGCGGCATCGCGCCGATGACGTCGACCATCACGGCATTGTCCTGCTCGCCGAGCCCCATGTCGATGCAGCGCTCGTAGAGTTCGATCGCGCGGTCCAGCAACGGCGTCGCCACGCCGGCGCGGTCGGCCATGTCGCCAATCAGTTCGAAATAATGCGACAGGCCCCTGGCGTCACCTTGCGCCGGCAGGAAGCGGCGTTGCGCCATCCAGGGCGCGCGGATGCCGAACTGGGTCGAACCGCCGCTGCCGCCCGCCACCGCCTTGATCATCAGGTCGACATCGACGCCGGCCTTCAGGCCCAGCGCCATCGCTTCTGCGGTTGCGGCAATGTGGATCGCCACCAGCAGATTGTTGATCAGCTTGACCTTGCTGGCGGCGCCGAACGCGCCGAAATAGAGGACGACATCGCTGACGCCGCGCATGACTTGCTCGGCTTTTCTGGCGGCTTCGGCGTCACCGGCGAGATAGACGACTGCCTTGCGCGCGCTGACCATGCCGGGCGTGCCGCCAACTTCGCCGTCGAGAAAAATCGCGCCCGTCGCGGCGAGCGGCGCGATCTGGCGCTCCTTGTCGGGCACCAGATGCGAGCCAGTTCAACGATAATTTGTCCGGGCCGCGCCGACCGCAACAGGCCGTTCTTGCCCTGCACGACTTCGTCGAGCGCACGCGCCGACGGCAGGCAGGTGAGCACCATGTCGGTCTGCTCGCCGACGTCGGCCGGCGAGCGCGCCGCAACGCCACCGACCTGCTCGAAATCGGTCATCGGGCTGCGCCGATAGCCGAGCACGCGATAGCCGCTCTTGATCAGGTTTTCCGCGATCGGCAGGCCGATCCTTCCGACGCCAACGAGACCGATCGTCTGCATGCCGCCTCCCTGCGCCGCCATTTTTTTCGATTGGCTGGCTTTGCGGATCAGAGCCTACTTGAAGTTGGGCGGACCGCAATCCCGGCTATGGGGTTCGTTTCACACCCAGCCCCTGCATAAAGCGCGCGCGGATCTGCACCGGATCGCGGTCGGTGGTGCCGACGCCCGGCTTGTTGTCGATGCGCACGGCGATCAGGCTCGGCCCGCCGTCGAGCGCTTGCGCGAACAGCCGCTCGAAGTCGTCCTCGTCCGCCGCCCAAGCGCTGCTGGCCAAGCCCGAGCCGCGCGCGATGGCGACGAGATCGGCGGATGACGCGCTCGCGGTCGGCTGGCCGCCGGTGATCTGGTAGATGCCGTTGTCCCACACAACAATCGTGAGGTTCTTCGGCGCCTGCATGGCGACGGTCGACCAGGCAGCCGAGCTGCATCAGCAGCGAGCCGTCGCCCTCGAGCGCGATCACGTGGCGCTGCGGCTGCGCGAGCGCGACGCCGAAGGCGATCGGGATGGTCAGCCCCATGCTGCCGAGCATGTAGAAATTCTGCGGCCGCTGGCCGCTCGCCCACAGATCGAAATTGGCGTTGCCGATGCCGCCGACCACGGCTTCGTCGCGCTTGAGCTGGCCGACCAGCCGTTTGGTCAGCTCGAAACGGTTCATCACTTTAGCATTATGTGCGCCTCCAGCGCGGTGGGCGTTATGCGCGCCGAGGGCACCGGTGGACTTGTTGGTTGGCTTGGCGGTCATGATTAAGCCTCGAACACTTTGCCGCCGGTCAATAGCGGCGAGAGAATGAAGACGACCGGAGCCTGCGTCGCCACTGCCTGCTTGATCGAGCGGTCGATGATGAAGGCGAGTTCGTCGTGGCGCGTGATCGTGTGCGTCTCAACACCGAGCGAATCCAGCACCGGACGCATGGTCTTGCAAACCATGGCTGGCCGAGATTGAACTCGCCGAGCGTGCCGCGTTCCGACACGAATATGAGTGCCGAAATTGGCTCGGTATCCACCAGACGACGCCAGCGCGTT
>CAVPUU010000029.1:0-50917 GCA_963709015.1 uncultured Alphaproteobacteria bacterium
TAAGACCGCGCTCGGCCAGTTCGGCCACCAGCCCGCGCAAGGTGAAGTCTTTCTCCTTGGCCCGTTGCAGAAGCCAAGTGCGGTGCTCGCCCGCGATCGCCTTCGGCTGGTACCCGCCCATCTGACCCGGCGCAACGCTGCCCGTCTCCCGCAAGCGCCGCACCCAGGTAATCACCGTGCTGATACCAACGCCAAACTGCGCCGCTGCCCGGTGGCGGGAAAGACCACCCTCCTCAACAGTGGCAACCACGCGCTCACGAAGATCAATAGAATAGGGTCGAGCCATCGGATGCTGGCCTCCATTCCAGCCAGCATCCAGATCAGCGCTGATTTGGGAATCCCAAACCGACTCAGCCTAAAGTCATCCCGCTCTAAGATCTTGGAAAAGCGCGAAGTCGTTGCTGACGCTCGCCGCGTCAGAACGACGAGCTATCGGAGATGCGAAGTAATGTCAGATAACATGCGATTGGGGCCAGCGAAGTACACGCCATTGAAGAAAGCCGCATCCAATAAATACAAAAGTACGATGCAGGTACATACGGCAATGGCGGACTTCATTTGAGTTTGCCCGCAGATAAGAATCTGCATCCGGCATTGTACGCTACGCGGACTAGGCAGCGCAAAGAAAAATGGCGTTAAAACGGGCTAGGACCGTCTCGCGCCCCTGCCTCGTTTTGATCGGCGCGGCTGTTTGGATGACAGGATATGCCATTCTCTATTCCTAGCCGAACGGTGATGGACCCCGCCGCACGATGCGGCGAGCCTGCCTTGTCTCAGCTTATCAAGCCGCTGGTGCGGCCGCGTCGAGTTGCGTCAACGCCTCGACGGTATTTCCCAGCGCGAGCATCGGCCATTCGAAGTCCGGACCAATGTCGAGGTCGGCGCGAGCATAAGCCACCAACGCCGCCGCGCCCGCAATCGTGGTCGGCTTGATCAGACCCAATGCCTCGCCCGCTGCATCTCGTTCGGCTATGCAGGGCCGTGCCGGTCGCGCAATCCGGCAATGCCGTGCCTCTTGTCGCATTCACGTTCGGCATTCTCCATTGCCTCATATTCAGCTTTCTTCTCGCGATATTCACGCTCGATCGTGGCTCGCGCGGCCCACCTGTTTGCGGAAGTGTTGGCTTGTCCTGCCGAAAGTGGCGCAGCCAAAAACTCGCGCCGTGCTTGCTCTATTTCACCGCCGCCGATAGCGCCGTACTTAGGCCATGCAATCAACACGATCGGCCACCGGTCGACCTCCAGCTATGCCGCGCCTCAGTGAGCGTCTTGTCGATGGTGAAGAGCTCCACTTCGAATTCGCCGGTGTCTCTCTCGATCGCGGCGAAGATCGGATCGACGCCCGGCGACGATGTCGCCATTACCGGAATGGCAAGCGCGGGAAACGAGGCGGCGGCGGTGAGCATGGCGCGACGGCTTGTGGTGATGGTCATGATGGCGTGCTCCATGTTGATGGAGCCACGGCCAGGCGGAATGCCGGTTGGTTTTTTGCTATTGTGTAGTCGGTCATCGGGCGCCGTTCCGCGGCGGTTGATGGCAAGTGGCGGGCGGGTGCTTCGAACCATCCGCCGGCTGCGCATGAATCCTGGTCTACTTTTCGCGGAAGGTCAAAGGACGAATTGGCCTAGCACCTACATTGGCAGCGTTCTTTTCACCTTTAGGCCTTGGGGCATTACGACTCTTCAATCGCCGCATCGAGAGCTTTAGCCAGGCTCTTAGCTTTGGAAAGCGCGGCTCTACGCTTCTCATCGTCGGAACGATTATCCTGCGCATCTCCCAGCGCTACCGACACCATGCATCTTATCGTGTCGCTACCCCGGGTCATCACAACCGAGAACTGGTCGGTATGGCCACTACGGATAACCTCGATAGTCTCCATGGAGCCTCCTGCTTTAAGCTAAGTATATAGGAGGCAACCGCGCACGGGCGACACCTGCTGTTGGCAATCTCGACGATGGAGCGTGAGGCCTTAAAAGTTCCGGCTTAATCGTCAGACTGATGTCATCGAATTGACAGAGTATGGTCGCCTTCAGGGGTCACGCTTCTGCCTCAACCCGCACACGAGGTGAACATGGATGGCAACGAGCATGGGTACTTCGACCTCGATACCATCGCACTATTAAGGGAAACACTGGACGATGCATGGGCTTCCCTTCGGCCCCGGCAACAAGCCACGATGCAGAAGACCGCGCTCGCCGAGGGGATCCTCAAGTCCGCGGCTAAGGGCGAGCGTGACCCCGAACGCTTGCGTGAGGCTGCACTGATGGCCGCTGACGAGGTCGTCCCGCGTTGAAGATCGGATTAGCGTCGCACACGCGGCAACAATCATTGACCTTCACAAGGTTTTGAAATGAAAGAGGCCGCCAACTGAGGTCGCCTCGGATTGACTGTCCCACACATCATGCGGCGAGCGAACGTTCCAGATGATGTGGCCGCCAACTGAGGCGATCCCCATCGCTGCCGCACTGATATTCGTAGATCGTGCCTTCGCAAGTTGGAACAACCCCTTTAAGCGTCATTTCCTTATCGCAGGTCGGGCAAGTAACGGAAATGGATGGCACGGTTTTGGCGGATAGGTCTGAGGAGGATCGGTTCGATATGGGCATGACGGACTCCCTAGAACTCTGGGGCCATCGGTCGCCTTTCTGGGTGCCGGTCGGGAGTTGATATCTCGGAGGCTTGAGCCGCCCTTGATTGCCGATGACTGTAAGTCCAAAACGGGCCACTGCAAGAATTAAAATCGGCCACTGAGATCAAAACAGGCCAATGCCCAATTTATCGAATAATTGCAACGACTGTAGCATAAATCGTTCAATATTTGATCGCGGCATAGAGCATAATTCCGCAGATCACAGCGGTGATAATTGCAATCAAGAGGTTGCGCCGCAGGTTGCTCATCGGGCATTGGCTGCTATTGCGAGCGCTGGTGGACGGCCTACCTGCCGTGCAGCCGGCGTAACCCTTCGATCAGATGATCGGTGGGGCGCGACGCTCGATATCGAGCGCGACGCTGTCGGTGAGTTCGCGGCCCTTCAGATGCTGATAGCGTGCGATCTCGCGATATTCCTGACGCCAGTGCGATTTCAGCATGATCTTTAGTAAACAGCTGAAGAAATCGCGCTCGGAACGGGCAGTGGGTTCGGCGGTTGCGATATCGCGGGGGGCGATTTTGGATGGGATCATGGTCATCGCGGTAATCTCCACACATCGATATCTAATTTGACATCTAGATGATTAACCCGAAGATCGCCTGACTTTGTGTGAGGCGGATCACACAGGTGGAAATAAGCAGGGCGGCCGCGCTGTTGTTTGCTAAGCACCATCAGCGCTGTAGGAATTGAAACTACGACCTCTCCGGTGTGAAGGATGAGCGATGTCTGCGCCCCGACTTCAAGCACGCTAGGGCACAATCCGTTCTTCACGAAAGCGGCGGAGTAGGCGCACGAACATCGCTTCGCTATCGACCACATTGTGGAAACCGTAAAGCCGAGACTTGGTCACGTCGGAAATGATGTCCCAGTCAGCGCCAAAGACATAATCCGCGAATGGCCAAGCGACGAGATCCGCGTAGGGGACGCGCTTCAGTTTGTACTTAGCGGTAACTTCGTCCCAGAGCGGGCCCTTCTCGGCCATTTGCTGCGCGAGGCAAATTGTCTGCGGATCGTGAATTGGCATTTCGAAAACGTCTGCGATCTTAGGCCAGAGATGCCGCCATCGAAAATAGTCACCATTGGTAATGTTAAAGGCTTGGTTGCCGCATCGCTGCTCGGTCACGGCCCACAGTGCAGCATTCGCAAAATGCGTTGATTTAGTCACCTGATAGATCGTGTCGTAGGCACCAGACTTACCCGGAAAGCGCAGCGGCAAACCGAGTTCCTTCGATATCGCAGCGTACACCGCGATTGCCGGCAGGATGCTCATTGGCGAGCCTGGTGTGAAGCCGCAGAGCGTTTGGGGGCGAAGCTCCACCCAATCCCACTCCTTTCCTTGCTGGTAAGCCGTCAGCCAGTCAATTTGATCGAAGTAATAATTGGGCGGCATGTGGCGTGGATCGGATTCACGCATCGGCGTTTTTAGGGCCCCGAGATGCACACCGTAATATTTGGTGCCGGTGACAAGCACGACTTGCTTTAGAAGAGGCGTGGCACGAGTTATTGCGGTGACCGAGTTCACCAACATTTCGCGATTTGGGCCAGTATTAGAAGGCGAAGTTCGATGCGCTTCCGGGAGTGGCTTGGAATGCCGCGTAAAAGACGTGTGTGACGTCCGTTAGCTGAGCGAGTTCGCGTTTCGTATCTTCGGCGTCGAGTAAATCGACGGCGATATGCCGGTAGCGCGGCCTATCGGGTGCCTTTCGTCGCGACAGACCAATCACCTGCCAATCGTCTTCTTCGAGGAGTTTTTCGACGACGTAACGACCAATGACGCCGAGCGCCCCGACAACGACCGCCTCATTCCGCATGCGCTGCCTCACTCATGGTCGGCGCCGTTTGTTAGTCGCAACAACAATCGCATTTTTGGGAGAATTTCACTATTGAGATTGACTGGAGTAATCGATTGTTGGTCACCGAATGCCGATCAGCGGCCAGTAGACCGGAACGATCACGAGAATTGCAATGAACTCGATCACAGTGAGCAGCGTACCAATATACAGTAAGTCACGCGCTTTGAAATATCCGTATGAGTAACCCACGATCAAAACCGCCGATTGATAGACAAAGATCTTTCCGGCGGATCCAAATGTCCAAATCATTCCGATGGTCAGAGGATTGACGCCGTTGGTCTTGGCAAAATTCATCAGCAGCGGCATCGATGTCCCCAGCATTGCAATGTCGCTGGAACAGAAAGACGTGATAGACGAATGCCGTCCAATACAGCACGACGGTTGACGTAAAATCCCCCGCGTCGGCGGTTGGGGCTCCGCCTTGAACTTCGCTCGCCAATTGCCAAACGCCTTGAGTAGAATCCCGTGACGCTCGCAATATTCTCGTTGGTTCAACGCGCTACGGCGCCATCCTTCATGGTGCGCTCGCCAGAACGCCTCACCGTAGCGCACGCGCGACACGATTTTGTCGGGCATCTCGTCCTCCTCACCTGAAAAATGCGGTGAGAACAGATCGCGATCCCGACACCGCGCTTAGCCTGCCGCGCCGGTAGAGGAGCTTGCGTTCCAGCGGTTGCGGCTCGGCTTTGAACTTCGCCCGCCAGTTGCCGAACGCCTTGAGCGGAATCCCCTGAGCCTCGCAATATTCTCGTTGATTCAATTCACTCCGACGCCACGCCTCGTGGTGCGATCGCCAGAACGGCTCGCCGTAACGCGCGCGCGACAGCAACTCGTCCGACATCTTGTCCTCCTCACCTGCAAAGTTGCCGGTGAGAACAGATCGCGTCCGGGGCCCGCGAAACAAGCGTGTAAAAAATGGACGCTTACCCGATAAATGTAAGCGTCGCGCCGTTGCACGTCCTTAGTGATTGACAGGTATTTTCGGCCAATTCCAGGGCAGCAGGTCGTCGAGCCGGCTCATGGGGTGGCTGTCCGTCATGCGCTCGAGGATGTCCTTGAGATAGGCGAACGGCTCGACGTCGTTGAGCTTTGCTGTGGCGATGAGAGAACAGACGGTGGCCCAACGGGCACCGCCGCCGTCGGAGCCCGCGAATAGGTGGTTCTTGCGTCCGAGCGCGATGGGCCGGATCGCGCGTTCGACCGGATTGTTGTCGAGGTCGATCCGGCCATCGTCCAGGAACCGGCAAAGGGCCGACCAGCGGGCGAGGGCGTAGCGGATCGCCTCGGCGAGGCCACCGCGGCCAGGGATGCGACCAAGCTCCGTCTCGAGCCAGGGCTTCATCGCTCCGATGAGCGGCCGTGACTGGGCATTGCGCACGATCCGACGCTCTTCGGCGGTACGTCCCCGGATGGTCGTCTCGATTGCATAAAGCTCTGCGATCCGGCGCAGCGCTTCGGCAGCGATCGGCGAACCTATCGCCTCATGCAGGTCGTAGAACTTCCTGCGCGTGTGTGCCCAACATGCTGCCAGCACGATGTCGCCGCCCGCGGTCAGCCGTTCGAATCCGGCGTAACCATCGACCTGCAGAATGCCCTGGAATCCTTTGAGGTGAGAGGCGGGTCGCTCCGCCTTACGATCGGGGCTGTAGAAGTAGACGGCTGCCGGCGGTTCTGGTCCGCTCCAAGGCCGATCGTCGCGCGTGTAGACCCACAAGCGGCCCGTCTTGGTACGGCCGCGGCCAGGATCGAGCACCGGGATCGGGGTGTCGTCGGCAAAGACTTTGCCTGATCCAAACACATGCGCGGCCAGGCGCGCCTGCAGCGGCTCCAGCCACCAGCAAGCGCCACCGACCCAGTTCGCTAAGGTCGAACGTTCGATCTCGACGCCGTGCCGGGCGAAGATCTGAGCCTGGCGATAGAGCGGCGTGTGGTCGCAATATTTGCTCACCAGCACATGTGCCAAGAGGCTGGGGCTCGCCATTCCCTTGGCGATCGGACGTTCGGGGGCCGGAGCCTGATGGATCGTACCGCAGACGCGGCAGCCATATTTGGGACGGCGAATGCGCAGCACCCGCAGCCGGGCAGGCACGAAGTCGAGCATCTCGCTGACCGTCTCGCCGATGGTATGCAGCGCACCGCCGCAGCAGGGACAGACGCGCTCTTCGAGGTCGATCGCCACATCCTCGCGCGGCAGATGGTCGGGGAGGGCGTGATGCCGCGACGCTGGCCCGGCAGCGGCGACTGTCAGCGCTGGATGGCGGGTCTCTGTCCGCGCGATATCGGCGTCAAGGTCTTCCAGGCCGAGGGTGAGCTGGTCACCATCGAGCCGTTCCGACCGCCGCCCAAACTGCGAGCGTTGCAGGCGCTGGATAATGAGCCGAAGCCGCTCCACCTCGGCATGCGCCGCAGCAAGCTTCGCATCATCGTCGTCTACTTGCGCAGCAAGCTCGCGCACCAACCGATGCAGTGCACCGACATCGACAGGCAGCGCGGTGAGATCGAGATTCACGCACGAGAGCCTAATACTGGTCGGCAGCGGCACCCACAGCGATTATCATCATGAGTCGATCAGTCGCAGGGCTTGCGCTCAGCCAGCGACAGCAGGTCGCCATCGGCGCTCCGGCGCGCGCCAGTCGACGCCATCAATCAGCATCGACAACTGCGCCGAGTTCAGCGCCAGCGTCCCACCCGGCTCGACGTTCGACGGCCAGAGGAAGACCCCTTGCTCGAGCCGCTTGGTGAAGAGGCAGAGACCGGTCCCATCCCAGAACACAATCTTGATGAGGTTGGCCTTGCGGCCGCGGAACACGAAGAGGTGGCCCGTGAAGGGATCCTGATGCAGCACGCCCTGGACCAGCATGGCGAGCCCGTCGATACCCTTGCGCATGTCGGTGTAGCCGAAGGCCAGGTGCACCTTCACGCCCGGCGGAAGCAATGTCATGGCGCGTGCTCCTCATCGGTAGCCGCCGCACCAGACGGTGCATCCACATCGGTGATCTGCACCGCCACGAACACCGGCGCTGCCGTCAACTCCTGCTTCCAACGGAACAGAATACGCGCCGCTATTCCATAGCGTCGTGCCACCTCGGAGAGGCTTGCGCCGGGCCGCATCGCCTCCTCAACGATCTGGCATTTGTCCGCCTCGCTGAACCTTCGCCGATGACCCTCACGTGCCGGCGGAACGATGGGCCCCGATTGCGCCGAGCCGTCAGTCATATGACTAAGCCTATGACTTAGACTGTGACTAAGGGTGTGACTTAGCCTGCCGCGCCGGTAGAGCAGCTTGCGTTCCAGCGGTTGCGGCTCGGCTTTGAACTTCGCCCGCCAGTTGCCGAACGCCTTGAGCGGAATCCCCTGAGCCTCGCAATATTCTCGTTGATTCAATTCACTCCGACGCCAGGCCTCGTGGTGCGATCGCCAGAACGGCTCGCCGTAACGCGCGCGCCACAGCAACTCGTCCGACATCTTGTCCTCCTCACCTGCAAAGTTGCCGGTGAGAACAGATCGCGTCCGGGGCCCGCGAAACAAGCGTGTAAAAAATGGACGCTTACGATAAATGGTGTTGGGCGCCCGTGGAGCTGCTGGAATTCCCTGTTCTTGTTTCAGAAATTCCCTGCTCTGACGAGTAGGGAATTTGGCTCTAAGCGCCGGAAATCATTAGGTGAACACGGGCGTGCGATCGAGAAAACAGCCTTGAATCGAAAAAATCCCTGTTCTTTTCCCTGTTAGCAGGGAATTCAGCAGTGGAGACCGGTTCGAATGCGACTGCGTCCGCCACCACGAAATATCTCGACATATCCCATTACCAGCGGGCACTGGTCGGGCTTTGACCGCTATTTCAGTTCGATGGCGCCGTGAACCTTGTGATTGAGGCTGACCTTGCCGGTAAGCACCATCTGCGCGTCGACCGACTTGCTGCCCTTGAGGCGGCCGTCGGCGGCTGCGGCGCGGATCGCTTTTTCGATTTCCTGCTGTGACGTCACGCCGACCACCTTGAGTAATTTGCGCAGCGACATGTTGAAAGCTTCTTCGTTCATCGCGGTCTCCTGGGGTTGGCGGCGATCATAAGCCTGCGGCGTCCGGCCTGAAAGGCCGGTATTGAAGTCCTCATGGCCGTTACTTGCCGTTGACCTTTGGTTTTGCGCCACTATGATCCGATTTTGAGTCAAGCGCGCATTTACCAAATCCGCCACAGGGGCTCATATGCAGGTGGTGGAAACATCGTGCTGCTTCGAATTCGGCCAGGGACACCATTTGTTGCCGTGTCTACCGGGACGCGACCGTCGCAAGCTCATTACGAACTAGGTCCTCCAGCGTGCCGGCTTTGGCGTCGAATTTGGCGCCGCGAACATGAAAGGCGCGGGCGGCGGCCACGTCGTCGTCTTTGTCGCCGATCAGGAAACTGCCGCCGAGGTTGATCGGCCAATCGCGTGCCGCCTGCTCAAGCATGCCGGGCTGCGGCTTCCGGCAGCGGCATTGGATCGCCAGTTCCTTCACCACGCCATCCGGGTGATGCGGGCAATAGTAAAACGCATCGATACGCGCGCCTTCGCGCAGCAGCATCTCCTGCAAATGCGTATTGAACGATTTCACCGCGGCCTCGGTGAAAAATCCGCGCGCGACGCCGGACTGATTGGAAACGACGAACACGTAATATCCCGCATCGTTCAACAAGCGCACCGCGGCGGCGGCGGTCGGCATCAATGTGAGATCGTCGGGCTGGAACGTGTAGCCATTGTCGACATTGAGCACGCCGTCGCGATCGAGAAACGCCGCCGGGCGCGGCCGGCGCTTGCCCGCAGCGCGCGGTTGTTCGTCGGCGGCGTCAGCCATGATACACAGGGCAACCGATCGCCAAGAAATTCCGGCGGGCAAGCGCGACCCGCCGCCAAGCCGAAGGCGGCTTGGACAGGCGGGGCGGGTAGGGTGGAATGAAATCGCTCAACGATCGTGCCTGCACTCGAACGATGACCGGCGCGGTATGTATCTTATAACACGCGGCTCGTGGCCGAGCTGTATTCCGCCTGACCTGCCTGAATTGGAAGGACCGGGCCGCAATCGTGGAATGTTCTGGCTGGCGGGGCCGTTGTCGCGTTTTCAGCCGAGTTTGATATCCGCCCGCCACGCCGATTTGTTGCATTGCACCGTATACCTAATTGCCCGAATTTACCTTTTTCCGCGGTTTCAATCTTTGATAAGATTGATCTAAAATGTGCTGGCGGACGAAGGAGAGGTGGGCGCCGTCCCGGAACGAGGCGGTGCTGAAAAATTAATCGGTTGTCGGCCGAAAACCACGGGGAGGATTCTGATGGCAATGGCTACGGGCTCAGTTGCGACAGCGCGCGTTTCGGAATCGACGCGCTGGGTGAACCTTATCTTCTGCATCATCTGCATGATCATGATCGCCAACCTGCAATATGGCTGGACGCTCTTCGTCAATCCGATCAACAAGGCGCACGGCTGGACGATCGCATCGATTCAGGTGGCCTTCGCCATCTTCATCGCCCTTGAAACATGGCTCACGCCGATCGAAGGCTGGATCGCCGACGTCGGTCGGATCGGACCGAAGTCGTGATCGCGTTCGGCGGCATCATGGTCGGCATCGGTTGGGTGATCAACGCCTACGCGAATTCGCTGGAAATGCTTTATCTCGGCGCGGTGATCGGCGGAACCGGCGGCGGCGCGGTCTATGCGACCAGCGTCGGGCAGGCAGTGAAATGGTTCCCCGACCGGCGCGGACTCGCGGTCGGACTCACCGCCGCGGGCTATGGCGCCGGCGCGGGCTTAACCGTCATTCCGATCCGCTACGTGATCGCGACTTACGGCTATGAGACAGCATTCCTCTGGTTCGGCATCGTGCAGGGCGCCGTCGTCTTCGTTCTGGCATGGTTCATCCGCGCGCCGCAACCGGGAGAGTTGGCGCCGCGCCCGCGGCAAAAGTGGCCATGTCGACGCGCAGCTTCTCGCCGAAGGAAGTGCTGATGCGCCGGTGTTCTGGCTGCTCTACATCATGTTCGTCATGGTGTCGGCCAGCGGCTTGATGGCGACTGCGCAGATCGCGCCGATCGCCAAGGACTTCAACGTCGGAAAGTGATCCTGTTCGGCAGGCGCCTCGACGCTGACCGTCGCGCTGATCGTCGACAATCTATGCAACGGCGGGGCGCGGCCTCTGTTCGGCTGGGTGTCCGACAATATTGGCCGCGAATACACGATGGCGATCGCGTTCGGCTTGGGGGCTTTTGCCTATTGGTTGCTGGGCACGCTCGGGCCACGCCGTGGTTTTTCGTGCTCTTCGCCGCGCTGATCTTCCTGACCTGGGGCGAAATCTTCAGCCTGTTCCCCTCGACCTGTACCGATCGTTCGGAACGAAATTCGCGACGGTGAACCTGAGCCTGCTTTATACGGCGAAGGGCACGTCGGCATTCCTGGTGCCGATCGCCAACGTGATGAAGACTCACTACGGCAGTTGGCACGCGGTATTCGTGGTCACCGCGCTGATGAACCTCGTGGTGGTGGCATTGGCCCTGTTCGTGCTCAAGCCGATGCGGCGCAAGCTCATGGCCGAGAGCAACCGCACCTGACACGATTATTAAAATGTCCCCCGACCCGTGTCGGGGACATTCATTTTCAGATCGCGGCGAGAACGGTATTGCGCGCCTAAGCGCATCTGGCATATTGTATACCAGTCATGAGTGGCCGGACTCTGTAGTGTTCGTAATGTCAGCGTGGGCGTTCGCGAGCCCGCCGCGGTTCGCGCTCCGCTCCCGGCGCATCCGGCGCTGGCGCCCATCGCCACCACGCCGAGCTTCAAAAACAAGGCCTATACCGCCTTAAAGAACGCCATTATGGCGATGGATATCTACCACAGCCGCGACGACATCCGGCTCGACGAGCGCAAACTGGCGAACGATTTCGGCATCAGCCGCACGCCAGTGCGCGAGGCGATGGCGCAGCTCGAGAGCGAAGGCTTTGTGCGCTTGGTGCCGCGCCGCGGTATCTACGTCGTGCGCAAGACCAAGCGGGAAGTGATCGAGATGATCACCGCCTGGGCCGCGCTGGAAAGCATGGCTGCGCGGCTGATCGCCGAGAAGGCGAGCAACGAGGAAATCGCCGGCCTGCGCGGCATGTTCGCGACCTTCAAGAACGGCGCGCTGCGCGCCCATCTCGACGAATATTCCGAGGTCAATATCGAGTTTCACCAGTCGATTATCCGGCTGAGCCGCAACGCCGTGCTGATCGACATGGCGGAAAATCTATTCGCGCACATGCGGATGATCCGCCGCAAGACCATCGTCGAAAAGGATCGCGTCGACCGCTCGATCCGCGACCATATGAAAATCATCGAAGCACTCGAAGCGCGCGCGACCGACCGCGCCGAAGAACTTGTACGCGACCACGCGCTCGGCCTGGCCGATCACGTGGAGCGTTATGCCGACTATCTGGACTGATGCCGCATTTCTAACCGATGCGCCCGTCAATGCGCGACGCCGAAAACGGAAGAACTCCCATGGCTGATGCAGCAGTGAAAGAAAAGACGCCCGGGATCGGTGCGAATCAAGCCGAAGCGGAGCGGGAGCTTACGGATGGTTTTCATCTCGTCATCGATGCGCTCAAGCTCAACGGCATCAAAACGATCTACGGCGTGCCCGGCATCCCGATCACGGACTTCGGCCGTATGGCGCAGGCCGCGGGCATCCGCGTCATCTCGTTCCGCCACGAGCAGCACGCCGGCAACGCGGCGGCGATCGCGGGCTATCTGACGAAAAGGCCCGGCGTCTGCCTTACGGTATCGGCGCCCGGCTTTCTCAACGGCCTGACGGCGCTGGCCAATGCCACGACCAACTGCTTCCCGATGATCCTGATATCGGTTCCTCCGAGCGCGAAATCGTCGATCTCCAGCAGGGCGACTACGAAGAGATGGACCAGCTCGCGATCGCCAAGCCGCTCTGCAAGGCGGCCTTCCGCGTCCTGCATGCGGCAGATATCGGCATCGGCTTGGCGCGCGCGATCCGCGCTGCCGTCTCGGGTCGACCGGGCGGCGTCTATCTCGATTTGCCGGCCAAGCTTTTCTCCCAAGTGATGGACGCCGAGGCTGGAGCCAAGTCGCTCGTCAAAGTCATCGACGCGGCGCCGGCGCAACTTCCCGCGCCGGCTGCGGTCAAACGCGCGCTCGATGTGCTCAAGAGCGCCAAGCGCCCGCTGATCATTCTTGGAAAAGGCGCGGCCTACGCGCAGGCCGACGACGCGCATCCGCGCGTTGGTCGAGAAGAGCGGCGTTCCGTTCCTGCCGATGAGCATGGCCAAGGGCCTTTTGCCGGACACGCATCCGCAGTGCGCGGGAGCGGCACGCTCGACGGTGCTGAAAGATAGCGACGTCGTCATGCTGATCGGCGCGCGACTGAACTGGCTGCTGTCGCACGGCAAGGGCAAGACATGGGGTGAAGCGCCGAAGAAATTCATCCAGATCGATATCGAGCCGAAGGAGATGGACTCGAATGTCGAGATCGTCGCTCCGGTGGTGGGCGACATCGGCTCCTGCTTATCTGCGCTGCTTGAAGGCATGGGCGGCAAGTGGCCGTCTCCGCCGGCTGATTGGACCAGCGCGGTCAAGACGAAGAAAGACGACAACATTGCCAAGATGGCGCCGCGGCTGATGAACAACAACTCGCCGATGGACTACCACGGCGCGCTCGGTGCGCTGCGCACCATCGTCAAAGAGCGGCCGGATGCCATTCTCGTCAATGAAGGCGCCAACACGCTCGATCTCGCGCGCGGCGTCATCGACATGTATCAGCCGCGCAAGCGCCTCGACGTCGGCACGTGGGGCGTCATGGGCATCGGCATGGGCTTTGCGGTCGGCGCCGCAATCGAGACCGGCAAACCCGTGCTCGCGGTCGAAGGCGACAGCGCCTTCGGTTTCTCCGGCATGGAAGTCGAGACGATCTGCCGCTACAACCTGCCGGTCTGCGTCGTCGTCTTCAACAACAACGGCATCTATCGCGGCACCGACGTCAATGCGGCCGGTTCGGACCCCGCGACCACCGTGTTCGTAAAGGGCTCTCGCTACGACAAGATGATGGAGGCCTTCGGCGGCGTCGGCGTCAATGCGACGACACCGGACGAACTCAAGCGCGCCGTGAACGAGGCCATGAACTCGGGCAAGCCGACCCTCATCAACGCGGTACTTGACCCGGCGGCCGGCAGCGAAAGCGGCCGTATCGGCAACCTCAACCCGCAAAGCGTGGTCCGCAAGAAATAAAGGAGCGCGCAATGAAAGCACTGGAAGGCGTCAAGTGAAATTCGCCGCGGGTGGCACTCGCGCCGCCCGCCTCACCACGTGGATTTGGGACAGTGGAGGAAACGAAAATGGCCAAGACGAAACGTCAAAAACCGAAAAACCGCGCCGCGGCCAGGAAGTCCGCGCGCAAGGTCGTGAAGCTCGCCAGCGCGAAAAAGCCGGCGAAGAAGGCAAACCGCAACGGCCTGCCCAAGCCAAGCGGCAAGCCCTACGGGCAGGCGGGTCTCGCGCTCCAGGGCGTGCGCGTTCTTGACTTCACCCACGTGCAGTCGGGACCGACATGCACCCAGCTGCTCGCCTACATGGGAGCCGACGTGATCAAGGTCGAGCGCCCGGGCGTCGGCGACGTCACGCGCGGCCAGCTGCGCGACGTGCCGAACGCCGACAGCCTCTATTTCACCATGCTCAACGGCACCAAGCGTTCGATCACCATTGATTCCAAGCATCCCAAGGGCACGGAAATCCTCAACCGGCTGATCAAGACCTGCGACGTGCTGGTCGAGAACTTCGCCCCCGGCGCGCTCGACCGCATGGGCTTGACTTGGGAGTACGTCCACAAGACCAACCCGCGCATGGTCGTTGCCTCGGTCAAGGGCTTCGGCCCGGGACCCTACGAAGACTGCAAGGTCTACGAGAACGTCGCGCAATGCGCCGGCGGCGCCGCTTCCACCACCGGCTTCCGCGAAGGTCCGCCGCTGGTTACCGGAGCGCAGATCGGCGACAGCGGCACAGGCCTGCATCTCGCGCTTGGCATTGTTGCCGCCCTTTTCCAGCGCGTCCGCACCGGCCGCGGCCAGAAGGTGCTCTGCGCCATGCAGGACGGCGTGCTCAATCTCGCGCGTGTGAAATTGCGCGACCAGCAGCGTCTCGCCCACGGTCCGCTCACCGAATACAGCCAATACGGCGAGGGTGTTCCATTCGGCAAGGCGGTGCCGCGCGCCGGCAATGACTCGGGCGGCGGCCAGCCGGGCTGGATCGTCAAGTGCAAGGGCTGGGAGAACGATCCGGACGCCTATCTATATTTCATCACCCAGGCGCCGGTGTGGAACGCAATCTGCGATGTGATCGGCGAACCCACCTGGAAGACCGATCCGGATTACGCGACGCCCAAGGCGCGGCTGCCACGGCTGAAGCAGATCTTCGCGCGTATTGAGCAGTTCACCATGACCATGACCAAGTTCGAGGCCATGGAATCGTTCAATAAGCACGACATCCCGTGCGGGCCGATCCTGTCGATGAAGGAGATCGCCGAGGAGCAATCGCTGCGTACGACCGGCACCGTCGTCGAGGTCGACCATCCGACCCGCGGCACATACCTAACCGTCGGCAATCCGATCAAGCTGTCGGATTCGCCGGCCGACGTGCGGCGCTCGCCGTTGCTCGGCGAGCACACCGAGGAAATTCTCTCCAAGGTGCTCGGCTACAGCGCATCGCAAGTCGCCGAGATCAAGGCCTCGGGAGCGATCACGGCGCCGGACAAGTCGAAAGCGGCGGCGTAGTTCAATGCTTCATCGCCCGGGGAGGGCCGGGGGTGGGGGTGGTGGCTGCACTGTCGTCCAATCACGACCCCCCCCCTAACCCTCCCCCACAAGGGGAGAGGATGGAACGATCGGGAAGATAATGCGTATCGTAGTCCACGGCCAACAGGCATTCGGCAAGGCCGTGCTGGAGGCGCTGCTCAAGCGCGGCGACGAGGTCGTCGCGGTTTATGTGGCGCCGGAGAAGGAAGGCGCCAAGGCCGATCCGCTGAAAGAAGCAGCCATCGCCGACAAGCTGCCGGTCTATCAGCCGGCCTCATACAAAACGCCGGAAGTGCTGGCGGAATTCAAGGCACTCAAGCCCGATCTGCAAGTCATGGCGTTCGTCACGCTATTCGTGCCGGAGGAATTTCTTAATGCGCCGACCCACGGTTCGATCCAGTACCATCCGTCATTGCTGCCCGCCTATCGCGGCGCCAGTGCCATCAACTGGCCGATCATCAAGGGCGAGAAGGAAACCGGGCTGTCGATCTTCTGGCCCGACGATGGGCTCGATACCGGCGACGTTCTCATCCAGAAGAAAACACCGATCAGCGCCACCGACACGCTCGGCACCGTCTATTTCGACCGTCTGTTCCCGATGGGCGTCGAGGCCATGCTCGAAGGCATCGATCTCGTCAAGGCCGGCAACGCGCCGCGCATCAAGCAGGACGAGTCGAAGGCCACTTACGAAGGCCGCTGCGGTCCCGGCAACGCCAAGATAGACTGGGGCAAGCCGTGGGAGCAGATTGATCGGCTGATCCGCGGCTGCAATCCCGCGCCTGGCGCCTGGTCGACGCTCGACGGCAAGACGCTGAAAGTCTTCGATGCCAAGCCGCTGCCGGCCAAGGACCCAAAAGGCATCGCCGGCAAATTAGGAGAAATCGTAGCGGTCGAAGCCGACGGCTTCACCGTGGTCTGCGCCGACGGCCGCTTCAAGATCACCCGCGTACAACCGGCCGACGGCAAGAAGATCGATGGCGGGGAATTCGCTGCCACATCCAAACTCGCAACCGGAATGAGGTTCACATGACGCCCGCCAGTCCGCAGCGCAAGGAACAAGCCGCAGTGGTTTCTTCGCAGCATCAAAATCCCAAATCCGACATCGAAATTTCGCAGTCCGCCAAAAAGCGGCCGATCATGGACATCGCCAAGGAAAAGCTCGGCATCGCCGCCGAGAACCTTGAGCCCTATGGCCACTACAAGGCCAAGGTGTCGATGGACTACATCAAAACGCTGCAAGGCAGGCCGAACGGCAAGCTCATCCTCGTCACCGCCATCAATCCGACGCCGGCCGGCGAGGGCAAGACGACCACGACTGTCGGCCTCACCGACGCGCTCAATCATATCGGTAAAAAGGCGATGCTGTGCATTCGCGAGCCGAGCCTCGGCCCCTCGTTCGGCATGAAGGGCGGCGCGGCGGGCGGCGGTTACGCGCAGGTCGTGCCGATGGAGGATATCAATCTCCACTTCACCGGCGACTTTCACGCCATTACCTCGGCCAATAACCTGCTTGCCGCGCTGCTCGACAACCACATCTACTGGGGCAATTCGCTCGGCATCGATGCGCGCCGCATTGCGTGGCGCCGCGTCATGGACATGAACGATCGGGCGCTGCGGCATATCGTGTCCTCGCTTGGCGGCGTCGCCAACGGCTATCCGCGCGAGGACGGCTTCGACATCACGGTCGCCTCCGAAGTCATGGCGATCTTCTGCCTCGCGCGCGACGTCGATGACCTCAAGCAGCGACTCGGCAATATCGTCGTCGCCTACACGCGCGATCGCAAACCGGTGCGCGCGCGCGATCTCAAGGCGCATGGCGCCATGACAGTGCTCCTGAAGGAGGCGCTGGCGCCCAATCTGGTGCAGACGATGGAAGGCACGCCCGCGTTTATCCATGGTGGTCCTTTCGCCAACATCGCGCATGGCTGCAATTCGGTGATGGCGACAACCACCGCGCTCAAGCTGGCAGACTATGTGGTGACGGAAGCCGGCTTCGGCGCCGATCTTGGCGCCGAGAAGTTCATCGACATCAAGTGCCGCAAGACCGGACTAACACCCGACTGCGTCGTGCTGGTCGCCACTATTCGCGCGCTGAAGATGCATGGCGGCGTCAAGAAAGAGGATCTCAAGAAGGAGGACCTCAAGGCCCTGGAAGCAGGCATGGCGAACCTGCAACGCCATATCGAGAACATCCATAAATTTGGCTTGCCGGCGGTGGTTTCAATCAACCGATTTTCTGCCGATACGGACGCGGAAATCGCGCTGGTGAAGGAGAAATGCAAGGCGCTCGGCGTCGAAGCGCTGATGGCGGATCACTGGGCGATGGGCGGCGAGGGCGCCGCCGACGTCGCGCGCGCGGTCGTCAAGATCACCGACGGCGCCAAGCCGAAGCTCAAATTCCTTTATCCGGACGATATGCCGCTGCTAGAGAAAGTGCGTACCATCGCCAGGGAGCTTTACCGGGCGAAAGACGTTGTCGCCGACAAGCCGGTGCGCGACCAACTCGCCAATTTTGAGGCTATGGGCTATGGCAAGGCGCCGGTCTGCATGGCCAAGACGCAGTACAGCTTTTCCACCGATCCCGACGCCAAAGGCGCGCCGACGGACTTTACGATTCCGATCCGCGAGGTGCGGTTGTCTGCCGGCGCCGAGTTCGTGGTGGTGATCTGCGGCGAGGTCCTGACCATGCCGGGTCTGCCGAAAGTGCCCTCGGCCGATGCGATCGACGTCGGGCCGGACGGCCGCATCGTCGGGCTGTTCTAAACCGTTTCCGTTTGCCCCTTGCAAAAGTGGGGCTGAAATCCAACCAAGTGTGAGGCTGAACTATGATCAAGTTCTACTACAGCGGCGCGCCGAACCCGATGAAGGTGGCGCTCATGCTCGAAGAAACCGGCCTGCCGTACGAACCGATCCCGGTCGACACCCGCAAGGGCGAGCAGCACAAGCCGGACTATCTGGCGATCAATCCGAACGCCAAGGTGCCGGCGATCGTCGACGGCGACGCCACCGTGTTCGACTCAAACGCCATCCTGCTTTATCTCGCCGAGAAGACCGGAAAGTTCCAGCCCGCCAACACGCCGAAGGCGCGCGGCGAGTTGCTGTCCTGGCTGATGTTCGTGGCCTCCGGCGTCGGGCCGTTCTCAGGCCAGTCGGTGCATTTCCGCAATTACGCGCCGGAGAAAAACGAATACGCCATCAACCGCTATATGTACGAGGCGCAACGGCATTACGCCATTCTCGACGCGCGGCTCGCCAAGCGCAAATACGTGCTGGGCGACACCTACACCATCGTCGACATGGCGGTCTGGGGCTGGGCGCGGCTCATTCCGAACGCGCTCGGCGAGAACTACTGGGCCAAGTTCCCAAATCTGAAGCGGCTGGTCGATGAAATCTCCGCCCGGCCGGCGGCGGCGCGCGCTTCGGCCATCAAGGACAAGCACAAGTTCAAGACCGAGTTCGACGACGAAGCCAAAAAGGCCATGTTCGGCCACATGAGCGTGAAGGTCGCGTAGCCGGCAATCAGTCGAGTTCGATCGGCCGCCAGTCGATGGCGGCGTTGAACATCGCTGCGCGCACGCGGGTGATCGCGTGCGGCGCGCCGTGCAGCCGCAGCGTTTCCTTGGCGTCGCCCTGCACGACCACCACGTCGGCGGCGAATTCGCCGCGTGTCGCGCACGGTGCCGTAGACGTAGCTTCGCATGCTTGCTCGTCCCCGAAAATGAACGGGCGCCGCTTCCGAAGGGACGCGGCGCCCGTGCCGTGCGCCGACGCTACTGGAACAGCTTCATCGAGTTGATGAGAGTTTGCAGCACGCCCAACGTGAGCGGGATGCCAACGAAGCCCCAGGCCAGCACGAGCTGAAGCGTGGTCGTGCCGTTTTGCGTTTGATTTGCCATGATCCTGTCTCCCTTATGCCCGAGCACCGGCCGTGCGTGCCGTTCCCGGCTCGGCAATGCGCTCATCGTTTTCGCTCATGTGATGCCGCGCATGCACGGCTTTGACGAAGTAGTTGCAGATGAAGCCGATCACCAGCAGGCCGGCCATGATGTACATGGTGTTGTTGTAAGCCTGCGCCTTCGGCACGCCGTGGGTGATGTTGTACTCACGGAGATAGTTGACGATCACCGGACCGAAGATGCCGGCCATCGACCAGGCCGTCAGCAGCAGTCCGTGGATGGCGCCGACATAGCGCGTGCCGAACATGTCACGCAGATACGCCGGCACGGTGGAGAAGCCGCCGCCATACATGCTGATGATGACGAGGAAGCAAATGACGAAGCCGACGACGCTGCCGACCGAGCCGGTATAAGGCACCGTGCAGTACAGCAAGAAGCCGAGCACCATGAATACGAAGTAGGTGTTGCGCCGGCCGATATAGTCCGACGTGGACGCCCAGAAGAAGCGGCCGCCCATGTTGAACAGACTCATCAGGCCGACGAAGCCCGCGGCCGCGACCGGCGTGATGTGGCCTGGGAACATTTCCTGGCTCATGGCGGAGGCCTGGCCGAGCACGCCGATGCCGGCGGTCACGTTCAGGCAGAGGATCCACCAGATCAGCCAGAACTGCGGCGTCTTCAACGCGTCGTAAACGAAGACGTCACTCCTGGTGATCAGCCCTAGCGATTCCTTCGGGGCGACATAGCCCGCCGGCGCCCAGCCAGGCGGCGGGACCCGCACGATGATCGAGCCCACGATCATGAAGAAGAAGTAGACCACGCCGAGCACGATGAACGTTTCCATCACGCCGACATGGGTCGCTGTGTTGAACTTGCTCATCAGCCAGACCGAAAGTGGCGATGCAATGAAGGCACCGCCGCCGAAACCCATGATGGCCATGCCGGTCGCCATGCCCGGACGGTCGGGGAACCATTTGATCAGCGTCGAGACCGGCGAGATATAACCGATACCGAGGGCGATGCCGCCGAGCACGCCGTAGCCGAGGTAAATCACCCACAGACTATGGATATAAACGCCGATCGCGGAAACGAAAAATCCGCCGGCCCAGCACAGGGCGGCGGTGAACATCGCTTTGCGCGGTCCGCCTTCCTCGACCCAGCGGCCGAACACCGCCGACGAGACGCCGAGGAAGAAAATGGCGATGGAAAAAATCCAGCCCAGCTCGGTGAGCTTCCAATCGCCCGGCGCCGATTGCGTGATGCCGATCAACTTCGTCATCGGCAGATTGAACACGCTATACGCATAGGCTTGGCCGATGCACAGATGCACGCAGAGCGCTGCCGGCGGCACCATCCACCGGCTGAATCCTGGTTTTGCAATCGTATGACTGCGGTCGAGAAACGATAACGAGCTCATCGTGTGGTCCCTCCTTGGATCCCCTGTTGTCCGTTCTTGTTTGACAGACTTCGGACAGACGCATTACCCCCAGAGTTTGCTGATCACACAGTGCGGATGGGCATTTATTGAATCAATAAACGTCTTCCTATCGCATGATAGGAAAATCACATGCTGCAATAGCGAGCAGCTATAGTCACCGAAACAATGTGTCGGATTAATATTCTTTTGCGATCATTCCAAACCAGCGCGTCCAACAGCGCGGTCGCGTCTACGACTAACGGCTAAGGCACAGATCGAGTGCTTGCGATCAGTCGTCCAGCGACGCCGCCACGCGGCGCGCTTCCGCGACCAACGCGGCCGTGATCGGCGTCATCGGCTCGCGCGACGGCACGACCAGGCCGATAGTTTGCACGGCTTCCGGGTGAGTGATCGGAATGGCGCGAATCGTATCGGTAAGACCGAGCGTGTCGGCGATTTTCGCCGGCATCACGCTGGCCCAGCGGCCGGTGCGCACGTGCGAGTACAGCAGAATCATCGAATCGGATTCGAGCGTTGGCCGCGCCTCGCTGCCGGCGCTCTTGAGCAGGCGGTCGATGATGCGCCGGTTCTGCATATCCGGCGTGAGCAGGCAGAGCGGCACCTGCGCGACTTCGGACCAGGTGACGGTGTCGCGGTTGCCGAGCGGGGCATCGGCCGAAGTCAGCAACCGGTAACGTTCTTGATAAAGCGGCACGGTCGCCACGCGGCCGACCGGCTCGTTCTCGACGTAGCTGATGCCCGCGTCGATCTCGAGATTTTCCAACAGATTGAGTATCTCGATCGAAGTGCGCGAGAAGATCGTGAATTGCACATTGGGGTGCCGCGCGCGATAGGGCGTGGTCAGCCGTTCGACCATCGCCAAGGTGGTCGGAATGGCGGCGATTTGCAGGCGGCCGGACAGGCCGTGCTTGAGCGCGTGAACTTCGTCGCGCATGGCGCGGGCATCGCCCACGATGCGCCGCGCCCAGTCGAGCACGCGGTCGCCTTCCGGCGTAAAGCCCTGGAAGCGCGATCCACGGTTGACCAGGAGCACGCCGAAGGCGTCCTCGATCTGCTTCACGCCAGCCGATAAAGTCGGCTGGGTCACGCCGCAGGCCTCGGCGGCGTGTCCGAAATGCTTTTCCCGCGCCAGCGCGAGCAAAAATTCGAGCTTATCAATCAACGGAGTTCCACTGCGCTGGTGTGCCCGGGTTTCGGCGTCGAGCGGGGTGGGAAACGGTGCATTTGCGGACTATCTAACAGGCGTGGCTAATCGGATTTTACAAGGATAGGCGCCATATTGATAGAGTAAGCCTATCGCCTCATTGAGGGATAGGCCTTGTTTACACCGATTTAAAGCGGCTTTCCTCCCTTCGGAGGGCGAAATGAGTGTTGTAGAGCAAAACGTTAAGGCGGTTCCCGGCAGCGGGCGGGGCGGCCGGCGCCGCCCGCCCCGGACGCCCAAAGGCCGTCAGATCGACCCCGCGGCGCTTGAGGAAGTACGCGCGTTGCTCACCGATCGGCCGCGCCGGCGCGATCTGCTGATCGAGCATCTGCATCTGATCCAGGATCATTACGGGCATTTGTCCGCCACGCATCTCACCGCGCTCGCCGCCGAAATGAAGATGGCGCTCGCCGAAGTCTACGAGGTCGCGACCTTCTATTCGCATTTCGACGTGGTGAAGGACGGGCCGCCGCCGCCCGCGATCACCGTGCGCGTGTGCGATTCATTGTCCTGCGCCATGGCCGGCGCGGAGAAGCTGCTGGCCAAGCTGCCGGGCGTTGTCGGCAAAGACGTGCGCGTGGTGCGCGCGCCCTGCATGGGTGCTTGCGACCGTGCGCCGGTCGCGGCGGTCGGGCACCTGCAGACGTTCAAGGCGACGATCGACACGATCGCCGCCGACGTGAAGGCCAACAATCACCCCCACGCATGGAAGCCGCGCGCCGATCTCGCCGCCTATCAAAAAGCCGGCGGCTACGCGCTGCTGAAGGATTGTCTGTCGGGCAAGCGCAGCCGCGACGAGCTGATCAAGATCGTCAGCGACGCCGGGCTGCGCGGGCTCGGCGGCGCGGGCTTTCCCACCGGCCGCAAATGGTCGCTGGTGCGTGCCGAGCCCGCGCCCCGCATGTTCGCGGTCAATGCCGACGAAGGCGAGCCCGGCACGTTCAAGGACCGTTTTTATCTCGAGCGCGATCCGCACCGTTTCATCGAGGGCCTGCTGATCGCCGCGTGGGTGGTTGAGGCGCCGGAAACTTACATTTACATCCGCGACGAGTATCCCGAATTGCGCGCTGATGCTGGCCGCCGAAATCGCCAAGGTCGAAGCGGCGGGCTTGAGCGCACACACCAAGCTACATCTGCGCCGCGGCGCCGGCGCCTATATCTGCGGCGAAGAGTCGGCGATGATCGAAGTCGATCGAGGGCAAGCGCGGCCTGCCGCGCCACCGCCCGCCTTACGTCGCGCAGGTCGGCCTGTTCGGCCGCCCGACGCTCGAACAAAATGTCGAGACGCTCTACTGGGTGCGCGACATCGTCGAGAAGGGCGCGGAATGGATGACGTCGCAAGGCCGCCATGAGCGCAAAGGCTTCCGCAGCTTCTCGGTGTCGGGCCGCGTGAAGAAGCCGGGCGTCGTGCTGGCGCCGGCCGGCGTCACCGCGCGCGAACTGATCGAGGAATTCTGCGGCGGCATGGCGGACGGCCACACCTTCAAAGGCTACCTGCCGGGCGGCGCCTCCGGCGGTATACTGCCCGCCTCAATGGCCGACGAGCCACTCGACTTCGGAACCCTGGAAAAATACGGCTGCTTTGTCGGTTCCCACGCGGTTGTCATCTTGTCCGACAAGGACGATATGAAAGCAGTCGCGCTCAATCTGCTGCGGTTCTTCGAGGACGAAAGCTGCGGCCAGTGCACACCTTGCCGCGCCGGTACCGAAAAGGCGGTCAAGCTGATGGCACAAGGCCCTTGGGACGCCGCCCTATTGACCGAACTGTCCGCGACCATGCGCGACGCTTCCATTTGCGGCCTCGGTCAGGCTGCGCCAAATCCACTTCTCTGCGTGCTAAAGTATTTTCCCGAAGAACTGAAAAAGCCGCTGGGGAGTTGGAGTTGAGCTCCGTCATCCTGAGGTGCCCGCGAAGCGGGCCTCGAAGGATGAACGGCCAAGGAACTCGTCGCCCACCGATGTCGGGTCTATCCGACAGCGGATCATAAAAGTCGGCCAAGGCCGACTTGCATGGTGCCGCTTTCCGGCTCGCACCTCAGGGCGACGGAGACAGTTGGAGACACGATGGCTGACACGAACAAACCGGCCAGTTACGGCCACGACCAAAAGGCCGCCGGCGGCGAAACCAAGCACGCGGGCAAGCCCGGCGTTGCGCACAATGCGCCGGCGGACAAGGTCGAAGGCAAAGCCAACGGCAAGGGCAAGACCGTCAAGTTCACGCTCGACGGAAATCGAGGGTGAGACCATCTGGCAAGTCGCCAAGCGCCAGGGCACCGAAATTCCCCATCTTTGTTATTCGCCGGAGCCGGGCTACCGCGCCGACGGCAATTGCCGCGCCTGCATGGTCGAAATCGAGGGCGAGCGGGTGCTGGCCGCGAGCTGCATCCGCAAGCCGGCCGAAGGCATGAAGGTGAAGGCCACGACCGACCGCGCCAAGACCGCGCGCAAGATGGTGCTCGAGCTTTTGGCGGCCGACCAGCCGGAGCGCGCAACGTCGCACGATCCGCAATCGAAGTTCTGGAGCTGGGCGGACAAAATGGGCATCGACGTCGCCCGCTTCCCCGAGCGCGAAAAAATGCCGGCGCCCGACCGCAGCCACGTCGCCATGGCGGTCAACCTCGACGCCTGCATCCAGTGCAATCTCTGTGTCCGCGCCTGCCGCGAAGTGCAGGTCAACGACGTCATCGGCATGGCGGGGCGCGGCCACCTTGAGAAGATCGTGTTCGACTTCGACGACCCGATGGGCAACTCCACCTGCGTCGCCTGCGGCGAATGCGTGCAGGCGTGCCCGACCGGCGCGCTGATGCCCTCGACCCTGGTCGACAAGAACAACGTGCGCACCGAATTCCCCGACCGCGAAGTGCACTCGGTGTGCCCCTATTGCGGCGTCGGCTGCCAGCTCACTTATCACATCAAAAACGACAAGCTGCTTTACGTATCCGGCCGCGACGGCCCGGCGAACCAGCAGCGCCTGTGCGTGAAGGGCCGCTTCGGCTTCGACTACATCAGCAATCCGCAGCGGCTGACCAAGCCGATGATCCGCAAGGACGGCCTGCCGAAGGTGCCGCACGAAGAGATCGATCCGGCCAATCCGTGGACGCATTTCCGCGAAGCCACCTGGGATGAGGCGCTCGACCGCGCCGCTTCGGGCCTCAAAAAAATCCGCGACCGCGACGGACCCAAGGCGCTGGCCGGCTTCGGCTCCGCCAAGTGCTCGAACGAGGAAGCCTATCTCTTCCAGAAGCTGGTGCGCGCCGGCTTCGGCACCAACAATGTCGATCACTGCACGCGGCTTTGCCACGCCTCGTCGGTAGCGGCGCTGCTCGAGGGCGTCGGCTCCGGCGCGGTGTCGGCCTCGTTCAACGAGTGCAAGAACTCCGACGTCATCGTCGTGATCGGCGCCAACCCGACCGAGAATCATCCGGTCGCCGCCACCTTCTTCAAGCAGGCGGCCAAGCGCGGCGCCAAGCTGATCGTGATGGACCCGCGCGGGCAGGCGCTCAAGCGCCACGCCTGGAAGATGATGCAGTTCAAGAACGGCGCCGACGTGGCGATGCTCAACGCCATGCTCAACGTCATCGTCACCGAGAAGCTCTACGACCAGCAATACGTCCAGACCTACGTCGAGGGTTTCGGGCCGTTCGCCGAGAGCATCAAGGACTTCACGCCGGAGGAGATGGAGCCGATCTGCGGCGTTCCGGCCGACACGCTGCGCGAGGTCGCGCGCACTTATGCGCGCGCGCACTCGGCGATCATCTTCTGGGGCATGGGCGTGTCGCAGCACACCCACGGTACCGACAATGCGCGTTGTCTCATTGCGCTGTCGCTGATCACCGGCCAGATCGGCCGGCCCGGCACCGGCCTGCATCCGCTGCGCGGCCAAAATAACGTTCAAGGCGCCTCCGACGCCGGCCTGATTCCGATGTTCCTGCCCGACTACAAATCGGTCGGGCAGCCGGAGTTTCTCGGCAAAGCCGAGAAGCTTTGGGGCACCAAGCTCGACCCGAAGGAAGGCCTGACCGTGGTCGAGATCATGAACGCGGTTCATGCCGACGTGATCAAGGGCATGTACATCCTCGGCGAAAATCCGGCGATGTCCGATCCCGACTTGAACCACGCGCGCCAGGCGCTCGCGCATCTCGAGCATCTGGTGGTGCAAGACTTGTTTCTGACCGAGACCGCCGTTTACGCCGACGTGGTCTTGCCGGCCTCCGCCTGGCCGGAGAAGGATGGCACCGTCACCAACACCAACCGCCAGGTGCAGATGGGCCGCCAGGCGTTGCCGCTGCCTGGCGACACCAAGCCGGACTGGTGGATTACGCAGGAGATCGGCCGCCGCATCGGCATGAAGCTGAACTACGAGCATCCGCGCGATATTTTTGCCGAAATGTCGTTGCTGATGCCGTCGCTCGACAACATCCCGTGGGAGCGCGTCGAGCGCGAAAGCGCCGTGACCTATCCGGCCGACGCGATCGACAAGCCGGGCAAAGATGTCGTGTTCGACAAAGGTTTCCCGCGCCCCGGCGGCTTCGGCAAGTTGGTGGCGGCCAAACTCCAGCCGCCGGACGAAACGCCTGACCACGATTATCCCTTCATCCTCACCACCGGCCGCCAGCTCGAGCATTGGCACACCGGCGCCATGACGCGGCGCGCCATCGTGCTCGACGCGCTCGAGCCGGGGGCGGTTGCCTCGGTGTCGCGCGGCACCATCGAGAAACTCGGCATCAAGCCGGGCGACATGATCCGTGTCTCGACAAGGCGCGGCACCGTCGAGCTCAATTCGCGCCAGGACGACGCCATTCCCGACGGCGTGGTGTTCATCCCCTTCGCCTTCTTCGAGGCGGCGGCCAACAAGCTCACCAACCCGGCGCTCGATCCGTTCGGCAAGATTCCGGAATTCAAATTCTGCGCGGCGAAGGTCGAGAAGGCCGGCGCGCGGATGGAAGCGGCCGAGTAGCTCTTATCCCTCCCCGCTTCGCGGGGAGGGTGGCCGGCGTTAGCCGGCGGGGTGGGTGGTGGCAACGACAAGCAATTATCTGCTTTGCCGTGCGGCGATGGCACGGCGCGACGATCAACGATAAGAAGTACGGAATGAAAATTACGGCCGCGGAGCCGTGGGAGAACAATGACGCTTAGCTGTGGCTATTTGGCACATAAGGCGCTCTAATTAACCGTCAGACTGTTGTGAGAGCGGCAGATACGATGGGCACTCCAGTAAATGGTTTGGCGCAGAAGAGAGCCGTTTTTTTTGGGGCAATCCTGGCGACTTTGCTCGGCATCGGCGATGTGCGAGCGCAGAGTTATCCATCCCGCCCAATCACAATTGTGGTCCCGCTTCCTGCGGGAGGTGGAGGAGCGGATCTGCTGGCTCGAATACTCGGCGAGCGATTGAAACTCTCGCTCGGCGAACCCGTCATCGTTGAAAATGCTCCAGGTGCCGGCGGAAGTATCGCGGTCGGACGTGTTGTCCGCGCCGAGCCCGATGGATACACCCTGATCATCGGCAGTTGGACGACGCTTATCGGCGCGAGTGCGGTCTATCCTGTTTCTTACGATGTGCTGAAAGACCTTGAACCCGTATCGCATTTGACCGACGCACCGTATTGGATTGTTGCCCGCAAGAACTTGCCGGTGTCAAATCTGAGGGAACTCGCAGGTTGGCTCAAAGCAAATTCCACCAAAGCGACAGTCGGAACGCTCGGGGTCGGAAGCGGATCACACATCTGTACCAAATACCTTGAAGGCAAATCCGATCTAGCGCTTCAGCTCGTTCCCTATCGCGGCGGTCTACCCGCGATGCAGGATCTGGTCGCCGGACGAATTGATATGATGTGCGATTATGCCCCAAACTCGCTAAGCTATGTACGGGCCGACGCGATCAAGGTCCTTGCCGTGATGGCCAAGTCCCGGTGGTTCGCGTCGCCGGACACCCCGACAGTTGACGAACTGGGCATGCACGGCTTCTATCTATCGTCCTGGCTGGGTCTATTGGCCCCCAAAGGCACTCCGAAAACCGTTGTCCAGAAGCTGAACGTTGCCTTGATGCAAGTGCTTGCTGAGCCGGCCGTGCGGGAGAAGATCACAAATCTCGGCCAGGTAATTGCCCCGCCAGCGCAACAGAAGCCAGACGCATTCGCAGCTCTTATCAAACAAGATGTCGAGAAGTGGTGGCCTATTATCAAGGCGCCATAGAAACTCGGTGACTGTATGCTTCTCGTCGAAATCGATCCTCTACCAATGCAAGTTGAACCCGTTCGCGACGGCCGTCGCCACCCCGGGATCGGGCATCAATTCGGTCAAATACCACCAACTCGAAAAGATAATCCATAATGTGGCGCGTTCAGCCATCAAAGCAGGCCTTGCGCCGGGCGACGTCGCTGCGATCTTCGTTTCGGACTCAATACTTCATGCGATTATAATTCTCGGCCTGATGCGTATTGGTGTCGTCACGATGTCACTTGCCAGAGTCAGAGTCTGCCCGAGCGGATTGCCGCGACCGTCGTCACCGATGCCCCGCAAGCTTTTTCAGGCGTCGGCAACGTGCTGACTGTCAACGCCGCATGGTTGCAGGGAGATGGCACGCCGCTCGATTACGAGCGGATCTACCGCTGCAAGGATGACGATCTGTGTTGCATCAATCTTACGTCCGGGTCGACCGGCCGCAGAAAAGGCATAGCCCTCAGTCACAAAATGCTGGCGAGCCGGGTTGCCCATTACGGATATTCGAAGGGCCGATCATTCGCACAAATGTCGAGGCTTTACAGCAGCTTTGAAATTACGACCACGCCCGGGTTCACCTATTTTATCTACGTCTTGACGCATGGAGGCACGATCTATTTTACCGGAAGAGACGTAGCGGCATTCCTGCAATATCTCACGCCTTACAAAATCCAGGGATTGGTCACATCGCCTTACAATCTCGATGGCTTGCTCAAGTGGTTCGAATCCGATCCCGCGCTCGAGTGCAGCCTTGAGTTCATCATCTGCCAAGGCGCGCGGCTCTCGCGCGAGCTTTCAGACAGAGTGCGGGCCCGACTATGTCAAAATCTCTACACCTCGTACGGCTCCACGGAGACGGCGACGGCCGTATATGGACGGGCTGAGATAACCAGACGAATTCCGGGAGCGGTCGGCTACGTCTGCCCTGGCTACAGCGTCGATATCGTCGATGCCGACGGCAAACCATTGCCGGTGCGACGGGAAGGCAGCGTGCGCATTCGATCGCCGCACACGGCGAATGGCTATGTGGGCGACCCGGAAACGACTGCGCGCATGTTTCGCGACGGCGCGTTCTATATCGGCGACCGCGGGTATATGACCGCCGATGGGCTGCTCGTGATCACTGGGCGGGAGAAGACGACCTTGCTGCTAAGCGGCGACAGCGTGGCCCCGGAGATCATTGAGGAAATATTGTGCGAGTTTTCCGGCGTCGACCAGACGGCCGTCTGCACGATCGATGACACGCTCGGCATTGCGGAAATTCATGCGTTGATCGTGGGTCGGCCCGATATCGATGAAAGCGCGCTGCGCGCCCACTGCCGAAGCAAATTGCGCAGCTTGTTCGTGCCCGTCAGCTTCATCCGGGTCGAAAGCATCCCGCGCGGAGGGCAGGGCAAGATCGATCGGCAGCGCGTCGTCGAAGTCGCCAGGGCCAATGTGAAAACATCGTGATGCAATGAATATCGTCGACCCCATCCTGTTCCAATGCGCAGTACAACCGAAGTCCGCTGCCGTGTGCGCGCCGGGGACGGGCCTCGGGCTGATCAGCTACGGCCGACTTGGGCAGATGATAAACAGCATCTGCGGTCATGTGACCAAGCTCGGCTTCGTGCCGGGAAAGATCGTCGCAATACAGATCAAGGATCCCATTTTCCAGGCGGTGGTAATGCTCGCACTTGCCCGGCTCGGCGTCGTAACGGTATCGCGCTATGACGAGCGGATCTTTGATGCGATAAGAGTCGACGCCTTGATTGCCGATATTCCGCAGCCCGCGCCAGGATTGATCAGGTTATTCTCGCGGATTTGTCCTGGATTAGAGGCGACTTCACCGAACCGCGCGAAATTTCCCGCACCGCACCGGACGATCTTTGCCGCATCATTCTCACGTCGGGCACGACCGGCGGTCCAAAAGCCGTCGGTTTCACCCATCGCATGCTCGCCGATCGGATTGCCCGCAATAATATCGTTTTCGGCAGCAGGCTGCCGAACTGTTCGCGAATTTATAGCGATCTACCACTTTCAACCGCATCCGGATTCAGGTTTCTTATTCATACGTTGTGGCGCGGCGGGACCTTCTTTTATCCCGGAGAAACCTTCGAAAGCACCGTGGAAGCCTTCGAGGATTACAAGGTTCAGTGCCTTATGGGTTCGCCTGGCGGCGTCGAGGTTCTTTTGAAGAAATACGAACAGCATCCCGCGCTGCAGAGCGAGTTCGAAGTCATGATCGTCCTTGGGGATGTCTTTTCGAGGGCCCTGTCGGACCGCATCCGCGCCAGAATTTGTTCGCACGTCGTGTCGGTGTATGGCGCAACGGAAACGCAAACGACCGCCAGTGCGCCGGTGCACATGATCCATGATACGCCGGGCGCCGTAGGTTATGTCGTGCCGGACGTCACTGTCGAGATAGTGTCCGAGTTGGGCGATCTGTTGCCGCTGGGTGCTGAAGGCCTGATACGGATCAGAAGCGCTCACACGGTCGACCACTACATGGGTGATCCTGCGGCATCGGCGCAAGCCTTCCGCGACGGTTGCTTCTATCCGGGCGATATAGGCGCGCTCGACGCCACAAATTTGCTGCGCATCGTCGGGCGCGCCGATGCGGTGCTCAATCTTGGTGGCGACAAGGTCAATCCGGAGCTTGTCGAAGCTGCGCTTGCCGCGTGCGAGGGTGTGACCGAATGTGCGGCGTTCGGCTCGCCCAACGAATTGGGAATTGTTACCCTTTGGGCGTTGCCGTGGCGATCGGCGATCCTGGGAAGCTCTTAGCCGTCTGCCTCGCGCTTCTGCACAAAGGAGTCACTTGTGCGCCGGTTGGCACGAGCGCGCTTCCCTATCTGCGGTCCAACAACATCAACACGCTGATATTTTCGGGTCATGCTAGCATCGAAGGCGGCCGGAATATCAGATTCGACAATTCGTGGTTGTTGCGGGGAAATACCGCATTTTCTGTAATTGTCCCGAACAAGAAATCCATCGGCTATGGGGATTTGATTTTCTTCACGTCGGGAACGACGGGCGCGCCCAAGAAAGTCGTCGTGTCGAGCGACGCATTGATCGAACGCGTCGGTCTGGTCACCATGACCGAAGAGGCGGTTTACAGCAGGGTTTTGGTTCTTCCCGGCCTTGGCTCCGGGTTTGGCTTTAATCGCGCCGTCCCCCTCTTATACGCGGGAAAGACGGTGTGCTTCGCACGGGCCGGACGCGCAGCTCCGCTTTATCAATGCATTCGACATAGAGGTGATCGTCGCCTCGATTCAGCAGGCGTCGGATATCGTCGCTGTTATCGAACAGGGTGCAAAATACCGGTCCAAACTGGTCAAAGGAGGTGTGGTCAGGCGGTTTTGCGTCGAAAGACCTGGTCCGGCGTATCCAGGCGTCCCTCTGCCGGAATGTTAAGATTGTCTATGGCTATCGGAATCGGGATTTGTGGCCTCCGCGAGCTACAACATGATTTCCCATGAGCCCTCAGCGGTCGGCTATGCCCTGCCCAATATGCAGGTGGAAATCGTCGACGAGACCGGCGCGGCGGTCCGCGCGGGACAAGAGGGTCTGGTGCGTGGACGCTCGAGCTATATCGCGAAAATATTTGCCGCCAATCATCCCGAAAAAGCCACGGCGGCAAATGACGCGTGGTGGTATTCAGGCGATCTTGGCCGCTTGACAGAGGATGGCCTCCTCTGCATCGCTGGCCGAGCAGACGATCTCATCAACATGGGCGGCGAAAAGTAGCCGCCGATCCCTCGACGAAGAAGCTCGCTGCTATCCGGGCATCAAGGATGCGAGCGTGTGCGGGGTGCTGGGCCAGTCGGGCATGGACGAGGCTTGGTTTGGCATTGTGAGCGACGGTAAAATCGATCTCTGCGATTTCAAGAAGTGGATTGAGGAGCGCCAAAACGAACCGATCAGGGTCGGGGAAATCTTGGTCGTCGACCGCATCCCGCGCAGTGAGCTCGGCAAGCTTCAGCGGCACGAACTGAAGGCGGTACTGCTCGCGATCAAGAGCAGGGCACTTTCAGGAGCGTAGCCATGCATTTTACCGAAATGATTTTTTTCTGGGCCCGATCGGATCCCCAGCGGACGGCTTTGATCCAATCGGACAAGGTCGTGACCTATCGTGAATTAGCGGAGGCGATCGAGGCAGTTTCGCAGCGCGTCGTGCAATATAACTTCAACAGAGAGGAGCCGGTTGCGGTTTCAATTTATCTGCCGATTCAAACGGTAGCGGTTTGTTTTGCTTTGCTTCGTCACGGCCTAAGCGTGGCACCCATCAATCAGTCGATGCTGCCGCATCTTCGGGCCTGCGGCATCAACAATCTCGTTTATACCGGCGAAGGGTTGATGCTGTCCGGCGGACGGAATATCAGATTTGAAGAGGCATGGTTCAAGCGCAGCGGAAAATCTCCGGCGATCAAGAATCCAAACCAGCCGCACAGCGAAGACGCGGACACGATCTTTCTCACGCCGAGCTCGACGGGCGCTTTGAGGAAGATGCGCGTGCCCACCGGCGCATACATGGCCGCTATTAATATGCTCCCGCTTATCGGGGAAGAGAATTACGGCAGAACGCTCGTCGTGGCCGGCGTCAATACCCCGCTTGGCTTCGGGCACGCCTTATCAAGTCTATATGCGGGAAAGACTGCATGCTTTGCCGCGGACAGCGAAGCTCGATTGCTCTTGATCGGCATGTTCAACATCGAGGCGATCAAATGCTCGGCGCAGCAGGTGTCGGAGCTGGTAAACCATGTCAAGAAGAACGGCAAATATAGCTCGAATCCCTAGGCAGGTCTGGATCGATAGAGGCCATTGTCGGCTTGGATCTGGTCAGAGAAGTACGGGCGCACCTGTGCCGCGATGTCGTCGTCAGCCATGGCACCGATGAGGCCGGTCGCATCGCCTATGCCAATTATGACCGGATCGCCGACGTTCCGGACGCTGTCGGTTTTATTGCGCCGAACGTGCGTGTCGAAATTGTCGACAATAATGACATGCCGCTAGGGCCCAGAGAACTGGGTCGTCTGCGGTGTCATTCCGAATATTACGCCAAGTTGATCGCGGCCAACAAGCGGGAGCAAGTGAAAGACGCCGACGAAGTTTGGTTCTATTCGGGAGATCGCGGCTCGATGACCGAAGACGGGGTACTTTGTATTTCAAGAGGTGAGCGGGATAGCTTGCATTAATCGACGCTCACCACAAGCTACAAGTCTCGGATAGGCGTTTGTCTGGCGTCGCCTACTATGAAACCGAGAAAATGACTAAGAATGATGGGAACATCGTCCGAGAGATCATTTGCTATGGCAGAAGAAGTTTGTACCGTATTCTAATCGATGAAGTGCGCGTCTGGAATAGTCAAAAGGGTTAGAGTCATTGCAGTTCGCAATTTTAGAATAAATCGGTCACTCGCTTTCTACCTCCAAATTCTCCCAGCTTCGCCCCGCATAATAAATGCCGTGGATCACAACTCGCCGCGCGGCGCCATCGACTTCGAATAAAATCGTAGCACGCCGGCGAAAGCCCACGGTGCGCAGTCCCACCGAAGATCATCGCGCCTCATGCCGCGCTCGGGCATACTAGCAAAGCCAAGGCAATGAGCTTCGATCGATTCGACAAAACTCAGCGCGATTCCCGTGCCCGCACGCTCGGCAATGTAGTCATAGATGGCGAAGAGGTCGGCTTCTGCGGGAGTGCTGAAGATGACCGTATAGGTCATCTAGCGGCTGCCTTTGCCCGCTTGGCGTGATGCTGCCGCAGTCGCGCGAACACCTTTTTCGCCGTCCGTCCGCGCGGATCGCACTTGTAGGCGTCATAACGGGCCACGCCCTCGGTGCGCAGCCAATGCTCCAGCGCGGCGTCGCGTTCGTTCAGCGCACGCAGACCTTCCCGGATGACCTCGCTCTCCGTGGCGTAGGCGCCTCCGGCGACCTTGTCCTTCACGGCCTTCGCCATGTCGTGCGGGAGGGTGATGCTCAGCGACTGGGTCTTGCGCATGGCGGCTGCTCCATTTGCCAGCCACTATAATGCACGATTTAATCCGACACAATGGCTTGTGTTGACAATATTCCTAATACGGATTATATTCCGTCCAATCCTCCCCATTCCGAGGGCGTTCTCATGAGACGCAAACGAGGGCGGGGGAGGCTGCGGCGCCTGCGGGCGGGGCTCGTAACCCCGCTCCCGGGAGGCCTCGGGTCGCCGTCCGCCCGCAATTACGTGGGGCTGCCTTCAATGGCTGGACGCGGCGCGGACGAAGGCGGCGAAAGCCTGCCGGATCGGGTGAGCTAATCGCCGCCCGGGTCCGCGCCCGGAAGAACGGCCCCGGGGACAGAAATCGTCGCGATGGAGCGCCGCGGGGCGTGCGTCCTTCGTCAAGGACGCGCACGCCGCAAGGCGTGAGTTGAATGGATGCGCCGCGTGGCGCTCCATCCCCTCGGACTTGTGCCGAGAGGGAAAGGGAAGGCCGGCGTACCCCGCGCCGTTAAAGAACAGGGGCGATGGCGCATGACTTTTTTGCGCGAAGCGGGGCAAGGCCGCCGCGCGCGGGCTGTTTGAAAATTGAATCGGATGCGAAGGCGAAGCGACACATTCAGCGTCGTCGATGACGGCGTTGGTTCCCCCGCTTCACGCCTTGTTGAAATCGCGGCATCTCCGGCTCAAAAAGAATCGATGCCGGTCGCGCGCATTAAACGCCGCTATCGTGTTCCATCAGGAACGCAGCCGGGGTTCCGGCGTTGACGGCCCGTGTCCCAAGACAACACGAGAGGGTTTATCATGAAGATTCGCACTTTGGTCCTCGCGACCACCATGCTCTCGCTGGCCTCGGGCTTTGCCGTTGCGCAAAGCGCGCCGCCGTCGAAAGACCCGGCGCAACCGACGAACCCGTCGGCCGACAGCGCCAGCGGCACGCTGAGCGGCGCGCCGGCCGGCCCTAAGAAGCTGAAGGCCGCACCCTCGACGACGGGGTCGGGCATGAGCGATCCCGCGCGCGCGCCGGCCGATACGTCGAACATGAAGAAGAACCCAAGTCCGGCGTCGGGCGCGGCCGGCTCTGTCCAAGAGAAGTAAGAAGAGAAATAAACTTTGCACATGAGCGTGCGAGATCCCGCCGGCTCGTTTCCGGCGGGATTTTTTCGAACGCTTGCGCGATCAGTGCAGCGTCGGTCTGTCTTCGCCGACCAGGCGCAACCGCATCTGCCCGATCATATCGGCCCGCATGGCTTCGCTCGCGCGCAGGGCGTCTTCGGTCTGCGCCCAAGTGGTCGCGTTGGAGCCGAGCAGCACGACGCCGCCGATCACAAGTGCCGGCGCCGCGACGATCTCGTAGGGCTCGTAGGGCAGAAGCCCGAGCAGCACGAGCACGAGCCAACTAGCGCCGGTGCCGATTGCGATCTTGGCGGCCAACGAGAATTTACGGCAGCGCTCGATCGCCTCGGCCAGCTCCTCGATCCGCGCCTCGATGCGCGCGATGTCCTCGCGGGAAACCTCGTCGTTCATGGCGCCATCGCGCGTGCGGCTCAGCCCGCTTTGCCGGCCTTGTAATAGGGCTCGACCTTGCCCATGAGCTTGATGGTCAGCGGACTGCCGTGCCGGTCCTTGGCGTTGCCGGCGGCGACGCGGATCCAGCCCTCGCTCACGCAATATTCCTCGACATTGGTCTTCTCCGCGCCCTTGAAGCGGATGCCGACGTCGCGCGCCAGCGCTTCGGCGTTGAAATAGGGGCTGCGCGGGTCGTTGCTCAGGCGGTCGGGCGGCGTGTCGGGTGCGGCGTCTGGCATGCGGGTTTGTCTCACGAGGCCGGTGGCCCCGGCAAGCCGCGCCGGCGGTGTTACGGTTGCATTAAAGCCGCCGCTTCCGCCCCTTTGCCGCCGCTTTTAAGGATTGCTATTCTTCGCGTCCGCGGCGCCAGGCGCGCCCCGACCATGAATGAAAGAGCAGCGTCATGAAAAATGCATCCATTTTATTCGGTCTCGCCGTTCTGGTGTTTTCCGCCGTGCCCGCTTTGGCGAAGCCGGCTTACGTTGCCTCGACCGTGAATTTGCGCGCCGCACCCGGCACCACCAGCGAGGTCGTCGGCAAGATTCCCGGCGGCAGCTTGATCGACGCCAAGGATTGCACCGAGGGCTGGTGCGCGGTGACCTGGGGGGAAAAGAGCGGTTTCGCGATCCAGACCGCGCTTGACATGAGCGGCCACGTTCCGCGCCGTGCGTCGGGTCCGGCTTACCCGCCCCGCCCCGGCTATGTGGTGGAAGAAGAACCCGCCTACTACGCGCCGCCGCCGGTCTATTACGGCGGCCCTTATTACCGTCCCTATTATCGGCCGTATTGGGGATGGCGCCATCGGTGGTGAACGCCGCCGGCTAGCAAACTGGGATTAATTCGCGCGATTGTCAGCCGGTCAGCGTTTGGTTTTGGAATCGTCGGCGCCGCGCATGTTCTGCCACGGATCGACGCGCACCGGCGCCGTCGACTGGTCGACATTCCGGTCCATGAAGGTTTTGTATTGCTTGTCGACCTTCTCGGCTTCTTTTCTCTTCTGCTCATCCTCGATCTGGAGCGGGGTTTTGGCGGCCTCTCTTTTTGATTGCGCATAGACGGGTCCCGTCAGCGCGACGGCTGCGAGCGCAATGGCGATCAGCTTCTTCATGGCGACACCCATCATTTGGCTGCGGACAGGTTTATCACGGTATCATCTGGCGCTACAATCTGATCAAATCATGATGAATTCCGCCGGATAGAGGCTAAACGATGTCGCTTACTCACGCCGCGTCCCCGCGTTCCGCCACGGCCCCGCCTCGCCACGACTGGACGCGCGCGGAAGTGCGCGCGTTGTTCGCGCTGCCGTTTTCCGAGTTGATGTTCCGCGCTGCGCAGGTGCACCGGGAAAATTTCGATCCCGTCGAGGTGCAGATCTCGACCTTGCTGTCGATCAAGACCGGCGGCTGCCCGGAGGATTGCGCCTATTGTCCGCAATCCGCGCAATACGACACCGGCGTGAAAGCCGAGAAGCTGATGGACCTCGACGCGGTCTTGCGCGAAGCGCGTGCGGCCAAAGAGGGTGGCGCCTCGCGCTTCTGCATGGGCGCGGCCTGGCGTTCGCCCAAGGACCGCGATCTCGATTCCGTCTGCGCCATGGTGGAAGGGGTCAAGGCGCTCGGCCTCGAGACATGCGCCACGCTCGGCATGCTCACTGCCGATCAGGCCGCGCGGCTGAAAGCCTCCGGCCTCGACTACTACAACCACAACCTCGATACCTCGCCGGAATATTACGGCGCCATCATCACCACGCGCACCTATCAGGATCGCCTCGACACACTCGCTTACGTGCGCAATGCCGGTATCCATGTTTGCTGTGGCGGCATCGTCGGCATGGGTGAGGGGTTAGAGGACCGCGCCGGCATGATCGCGACGCTGGCAAGCCTGCCGATGCATCCCGAGAGCGTGCCGATCAACATGCTGGTGCAGGTCGAAGGCACGCCGCTCGCTCGCGCGCAAAAGCTCGATCCGCTCGATTTCGTGCGCACCGTCGCGGCCGCGCGCATCGCGATGCCGGCCGCGGTGGTGCGGCTGTCGGCCGGCCGCGAGGACATGAGCGAGGAGACGCAGGCTTTGTGTTTCCTCGCTGGCGCCAATTCGATCTTCTATGGGCCGAAGCTCTTGACCACGCCCAACCCTGGGCGCGACCGCGACATGGCGCTGCTCGACAAGTTGGGCATGCGGCCGATGGAGTGACGGCGCGCTACGCCTGAGACGACGTCGCAGGCTTCCCGTACTGAAGCACCTGAACCTTCTCGAGGGTAACGAGGCCACTCGACATCATTCCGTCGAGCACCGGTAGGAAACTGTCGATCCTGTCTTGAATATCGACGATCTCCACCACGATCGGCAAGTCATGAGACAGGCGCAAAATCTTGGTTGTGTGGATACGACTATTGTGACCGAAGCCGACATGACCGCGCAAAACGGTGACGCCGGCGAGACGCATCTCGCGTGCCTTCAGCACGATCGCTTCATGCAGCGGCAGACGTTCAAATTTGTCGTCCTCACCGAAGAAAACGCGCAGCAAAACGGCATCGCGTGGAAGTTCCATGGCTTAAACCCATTTCATTGTATTAAGGCTCATCGCCAGCGCGTGGCCAGCCCAGACGGCGAGCATGCAAAGGACTACCGAGGCGCCGATATTGGCCCCCGCTTGCAGCCATTCTCCATCGTTCATGAGATTGAGTGTCTGTAGGCTGAAAGAAGAAAACGTCGTGTAACCGCCGCAAAAGCCCACCATCACGAATTGCCGGGCCGTGCTGCCGGCGAAAACGCGTCCGTCCGGCCCCGTCAGTGTCGCGAAGAATCCAATGATGAATGAGCCGACGACGTTGACGATCAGCGTCCCCCAAGGAAACGTTTGTCCGACCATATTCGCGGCCAAACCAGAACAAAAATAGCGTGCCATGCCACCAAGCGCACTGCCAATTGCGATCCAGAAATAACTGATCATCGTTCGAAGTTCCTCGCTGTGTCGGGCGAATCGGCCGCTCCGCTCTGTTTTGCAATTTCGAGAGCGAACGCAAGCGCCTTGAAGGCGTGTTCCGATCCATCATTGGCATGCAAAATCCTTTTGAACATTGTCGCTTTCGCTACTCGGCGGCACGCGCGGGCTTGGCGGCGTGCTCGCCCGCATCGGCAATCTCCTCATCCGGTTCCGGCAACAAGTGTTTCGGCAAATAGAAGGCATTGGCGATCAGTGTCGGGATCACCGCGCTGCCGATCACGCCGGCGACCAGGATCGAATATTGCGATTGATTGATAATTCCGTGCGCGGTTCCCAAATCGTTGATGAAGCACGCAGCCAGCACGGTTTTGCCGTATTCCGTCTTGTTCAGGCCGAATTCGATCATCACCGCATAGACGACGGCGACCGAGGTCGTCGACAGCGCGACGCCTGCAAGCCAACTCGGCATTACCTCCCAGCCAAGGACGTAATAGGCCGCCGCGGCGCAAACAAAGAACGGAAAGAAGAAACCGGCAAGCCCGAGCGTCGTGGCTTCTTTCCATTTTTTCTTGAAAACGACGGGATCCAGTTCCGCGCCCGCCAGAAAAGTGAGCACGATCGCGCCGATGCCGGAGAGAAACTTGATCCAGGATTCATCGGTGCCAAGCACGGCCGGTCCGACGACCGCGCCAATGATCAATTGAGCGACGGTGCCGACGACAATTTCGGAGAGCGCGGTCGAAACGCGAAGCCAGATCGACAGCAACGATGCTATAAGCGCCAGGCCGAGCCATAGCGCTGCCAATGCCCAAACGCTGGTCATGTCCACCTCACCGCCAATGGCCGAAGCCGGCCAAAACAAAAGCTCGCCTTGCGGCGAGCCATGAACAAACTGCTACCGCATGTATCACGGCAGGAGTCATCAGCCTTTAGCGGGCGGTTTCGGGGGAACTCCATCCCCATCGAAAAGAAGCTAACGCGCTATTGCGTCATGGTCAATAACGACCTCCGTCCGGCGCTGCAGAGCCGTCTCCTGAGCCCGCCACCACGTCATGATATTTTTGGCCTCGCCGCCCGTGCGCTGGCTCCAACGCAAAGTTTTGATGAACCGTTTGTGGCCGTCGTTCCACCAATGCTCTTTCGCCACCATGAATTCCCAGCCATGACGGCCGGGCCGTGACAGAAAAAATATCTCCACGACGAAACAATGCGTGCCCCCGCTAAAACTATGTTTCTCGCGTGTGAATTGGACATCTTCGACGGCCCACTGGTCCGCTTTCAGACCGGGGTTGCTGGTCCCGACCAGAAGATCGAACGTGCGAAAAAACGAAGGACCGGAGAGAGTCTTCATCTTACGGAAACCGCCCTGCGACAGATCGAATCCTACCGTCTGTTATTGCGGTAGGAGTTATCAGCCGTTATGGGCGATTTCGGGGGACTCCATCCCCATCGCGCGGGAAGGTACTGGCGGTCGCGGGTATGGTCAACGGGCCACTGGCTTGAAAGCTCTGCGTCGTCCGCGCAGTATGCCGTGCCTTAACGCCAGCCCGCGGCTCCGCTTTGTCCCCAGACCCAATCCCTTTACGCCGGCGGCGGCGCGCCTTCGACTGGTCGACCGCGGCCATCGCCACCGTCGCTTTCGCCGCCGCGGCGGCCGTCTATCTGCGCGACGGACGCGAGCATTTCTTTGCCATCTTCGGCAGCGACCTCACGCTGTTCGGTGAGATGCTGCCCAAGGTGCTGGCCGGCTGCCTGATCGGCGCCTTCGTCACCATGATCTTGCCGCGCGAACTCGTGGCGCGTTGGGTCGGGCATGAGTCCGGTTTTGCCGGCTTGGCGGTCGCAGCGTTTTTCGGCTTCCTGTTGCCGGGCGGCCCGATCACCATTTATCCAGTAGCCGGCGCTTTTCTCACCATGGGCGCCGATGCCGGCGCGGTCGTCGCTTTCATTACCTCCTGGACGCTGTGCGGCTACACCCGCGCGCTGGTGTGGGAATTGCCCTTCTTCGGCCCCGACTTCGTGATCTGGCGCATCGTCGAGGCGTTGCCGCTGCCGATCCTCGCGGGGCTCTTGGCGCGCATGGTCGTTCGCGCCGGGCTTGCGCGCGTGAGCGCCAAGTGATGTTTCTCGCCGTCAATATATTGCTGTGGCTGGTGGTCGCCGCACTGGCATTCATCGCTGCTTTGCGCGGGCGCATGCTGTTCAACGACGGCATGCGCGAGGGCGTGCTGGAATTCCTCCGCCTTCTGCCGCGCATTGGTGCCGGCGTCATCGGCTCCGGCTTCATCGCCGAAGTGCTGCCGAAGGCGTTGGTCGCCTCTTGGATCGGCCCGGGATCTGGTTTTTTGGGCGTCATCATTGCGACACTCGGCGGCGCGCTCACGCCCGGCGGGCCGGTCGTCGGCTTCGCCATCGGAGCCGCCGCGCTCAAGAGCGGGGCCGGCGCGCCGCAGGTGATTGCTTATTCGACCGCCTGGGCGCTTTACGCGATCCACAGGCTGGTGATCTGGGAAGTGCCGCTGATGCCGCCGCGCATGGTCTGGCTGCGGGCGGCGGTATCGCTGCCGCTGCCGTTCGTGGCGGCGTCGATCGCGATGCTGTTGACCAAACCGTGACGGGGAACGCCCCCGTTTCAAACCGGGGCGATACCTGCCAGACTTGTGGGATGGGGATGGAAAAAGGAGGACGCAATGCACCGCCGTCACAACAAGACTCGGTTCAAAAGCCTGGCGATTTTCTCAGTAGTCGCCGCGGCTTTGTTCTGCTTTCAGTTGAAGGCGGCGGCCGAGGACTATCCCAATCGCGTGGTGCAATTGATCGTGCCTTATCCGCCTGGTGGCGGCGTCGATACGGTCGGCCGCGTGATCGCGCAAAAACTTACCGACGCGCTCGGCCAGCAGGTCATCGTGGTGAACCGCCCGGGCGCCGGCTCCGTGATCGGCGTGCGCGACGGCGCCAAGGCTGCACCCGATGGCTATACGATTTTGATGCTGGTGACCGGCGCGAGCCTTCCCGCCAATACCGGCTACGATCTGCAAAAAGACTTCTCTCCGATCGGGCTGATCGCTTCCATCCCGATCGTGGTCATGGCGAATCCGTCGGTGCCGGTGAAGTCGATGACCGATATTGTTGCGCTCGCCAAGAAGAAGCCCGGCACGCTCACGGTGGGAACGCCGCCGTCGCCGACGCTGAATTATTTCGGCGCCGTGCAGTTCAAGAATATGACGGGCATCGATGTCACCGTCGTCACGTATAAAGGCACGGGGCCGCTCACCAACGATCTGCTCGGCGGCCACGTGATGCTGGCGTTCAACACGCTGCCGCCGGCGATCGGCAACATCAAGGCCGGCAAGCTCAACGCCATCGCGGTGGCCGCGCCGCAGCGCCTGGCGGCGATTCCGGACGTGCCGACAACCGCCGAATCCGGAATGCCTGGCCTCGACATCGTTCAGTATTACGGGCTGGTGGCGCCGGCCGGCACGCCAAAACAGATCATCGCGCGGCTCAACAAGGAGCTGCGCAAGATCGTCTCGTCCGAGGATATCAAGGCGCGCATCATTGCCGACGGCGGCGGCCCGGTCGCCAGCACGCCGGAAGAATACGCGGCCAATATCCGGCGCGAAGAGGGAAGGTGGGCGGCGCTGATCAAGAAGCTCGGGTTGATCGTTAATTAGAGTGTGATCCGATTAGATTAAATCACCTTGCTTCCCTAACATTTTGTTTGCGCATGATCTTATCCGACCTTGCTTCGCCCGCCGAAGCGGGCTTCGCGAAGGCGGGAAACCGGTTCCCACTTTTCGGGATCATGCTCGCGCAAGCGTAGGCGCTACAGTCGTCCGAGGCCGCAATAGCGGTTGACGCCGTTGTCCCAGCAGCCGGTGTGCCTGCAATAGTTGCCGCGCGCGCGGCATCCCGCGATGCAATCGCCGATCAAGGCGCGCGGGCTTCTCTGGCAGACGGCGATACAGGTTTTTTCCTCGCCGCTGCACATCATCGGCGCGGCGCGCGCCGTCAGAGCACCGAGCAGAAATAGTCCGGTGACGATCGCTGTCGCGGCAATGATTCTGTGCGTCATGATGCCGTTGCCCTTACGCTAATGCACCGCCGCGCCGGCGCGCGGCGTGATCGCGCCGCAGTGGCGGATCACTTCGCCGGCCAGCCTGTGCGCGGCTTGCGCCGCCTCGATCGGCCCGCGCCCGGAAAGCCGCGCGGCGAGATAGCCGGCGTTGAAGCCGTCGCCGGCCGCGGTCGGATCGACAGGCGCCACGACTTCCGGCACTGGCACGGCGTCGCGCGCGCCGAAAGCGGCGACCAGCGCGCTGTTCGGCCCGTTCTTCACCACGATTTCACCGATGCCGAAAGCCTGCAACCGCTCGATGGTCGCCTCAGGCGAGGGATCGCCCCACAGCACCGCCTCGTCATCGTAGGCCGGCAGCGCGATATCGACGCGCTTCAGCGCTTCCGCAAACACCGTGCGGGTGCGCGTGAGATCGCCGTGCCAGCCATGAGGACGGAAATTTCCGTCGAAGGCGATCTTGGCGCCATTGCCGCGCGCGATCTCGGCGGCGGCGAGAAACCGTCCCAATCCGACATTCGAATAGAGCGACAGCGTGATACCGGTGAAGTAGATCAACCGCGCGTTGACGAGAGCTTCCGTAATGACGATCCACTGCGGCAGCTCGAACAGTTCACGCGCCGGCGCCGCCGCGCGCCAGTAATGCACGCGCCGCCCGCCTTTGCTGTCGGCATCGGCCAACGCCAAGCCCGGAAGCCGGCCGACCGCGCGCAGGATGAGATCGGTGCCGATGCCTTCGGCCTGCGCCAGCGACACGATCGCGTCGGAAAACGGATCGTCGCCAAGGGCGCTGGCAAAGGAGACCGGCACGCCGGCACGCGTCAGATAGATCGCGGTGTTGAAGGTGTCGCCGGAACTCATAAGCGCAAAACGTCCGTCGGCACCGCGGGCGAGCTCGACAATCGCCTCGCCGACGCAGACCGCGCGTTTGACCGAGTCGGTCATGCCCGTTATTTAGCGTGTCCGCTTGCGGCTGTCTTGCCCGCAGCGCCGACACGCTCAAAGCCGCGAAATAGCCGAGCGCGCTGAGCACGGCGATGCAGAAGCTCACCGGCCAATCGGTGTGATAGGCGAGTGTGAGGCCGAGCCAAGCCTCAATCAAGGCCAGCAAGGCGGCGAGAATAAGCCCGCTCCACAAACCGGTCGTCACGCGCTGCGCGGCGGCCGGCGGGCCGACCATCAGCGTGAACACCAGCAGCACGCCGACGATCTGCGCGCATTCCGATACGGCAAGCGCGACGATGGCCAGAAACGCGGTGGACACGAAGCGCAGCCGCACGCCTTTGGCTTCCGCCAATTCGGGTTGCAAGCTGGCGAAGATCAGCGGCCGCATGATCGATGCCAACGCGACCAGCGTGATGATGCTGAGCAACGCCAGCGTCGCGATCATCCTGTGGTCGACGGCCAGCACATTGCCGAACAAAATCGCGGTCGCCTGCGTGGCGAACGACGTGTAGTAGTGCAGAAACAAAAGGCCGAAGCCGAGCGCCAGCGACAGCACCACGCCAATCGCCACGTCGCGGTTGCTGATGCGCTCGCTCAAAATGCCCATGGCGGTGCCTGCGGCCAGCGTGAAGCCGAGCAGGCCCCACAGCGGCGCCAGCCCGATCAAGCCTGCGCCGGTCGCGCCGGCAAAGCCGATATGCGAGAGCGCGTGGCCGGCAAAGGTTTGCCCCCGCATCACCAGGAAATAGCCGACTACGCCCGACACCACCGCCACGATGCCGGCAGCGGCGAAGGCATTGTTCATGAATTCATAGGCGAACATGTCAAGGATGATGATGCTCGTGGCCGCCGCGGCCGTGATCGTGCCGGTGCTCGACGCGCTCGACGTCGCGGCCGCGCGACATCACGAAAATGTGCCCGTCGGCGCGCACCACGCTGATCTCGGCGCCGAACAGGCGCGACAGCACCGGCGCGGTGACCACTTCCTCCACGGTGCCGAGTACCGCCTGGCCGTTGCCGAGATAGAGCACGCGGTCGAGCGTGCCGAGCAATTGATTGAGTTCGTGATCAGTTGGCGCTGCCCCGCGCTGACGTTGCTGCTCTCCTCGTCGAGGACGGTGTCGTAGCCCGCGGGGAGCGCTTGCACGAAGCGGTCGACAAAGGCGGCCTTCGCCGCCGCGAGGATCTCGTCGTCGGTGGCCTCGGCGGCCGTAGGCGATGTTGTCGCAGATGGTGCCGCCGAACAGCCACGTGTCCTGCAGCACCATGCCGAGCTGGAGCGCAGATCTGCCCGGCGCAGCTTGCGTGATGTCGACGCCGTCGAGGGTGATGCGGCCCGAGTCGAGCTCGTAGAAGCTCATGATCAGGTTGACGAGTGTGGTCTTGCCGGCGCCGGTTGGGCCCACGATGGCCACGGTCTGCCGGGCTGCAGCGACCAGGGACAGGTCCTCGATGAGCGGCTCGTCGCCAGGTAGCGGAAGCTCACGTGCTCGAACTCGACACGCCCTCGGCGTTGGGCGGCGTCGCGGGGTGCGCCGCCTCCGGACCTGTTCCGGCGCGTCGAGCAGGTCGAAGACGCGCTCGGCGGAGGCCATGCCCGATTGCAGGAGGTTGGCCATGGACGCCAGCTGCATGAGCGGCTGGGTGAACTGCCGCGAGTACTGGATGAATGCCTGCACGTCGCCGAGCGAGATCGAGCCCGAAGCGACCCGAGCCCGCCGACCACGGCGATGCACGTAGTTGAGGTTCCGATCGAACATCATCGCGGGCATGATGATGCCGGTCACGAACTGCGCCCCGAAGCTGGCCTCGAAGAGCGCGTCGTTGTCTCGGCAAAGCGCGCCTCGGTCTCGGCGCGGCGGCCGAACACCTGTACCAGCGCGTGGCCGGTGAACGCCTCCTCGATCTGGCCGTTGAGCTTGCCGGTGTTGCGCCACTGCGCGATGAACCTGCCCTGCGAGCGCTTGGCGATCGCCTTGGTGACGACGATCGACACCGGCACGGTCACGATCGCGATCAGGGCGAGCACGGGAGAGATCAGCAACATCATCTCAGCACGCCGATCACGGTGAGCGCCGAGGTCAGCAGCTGGCTCATGGTCTGCTGCAGGCTCTGCCCGATGTTGTCGATGTCGTTGGTGACGCGGCTAACAGCTCACCGCGCGGCTGGCGTCGAAGTACTTCAGCGGCAGCCGGTTCAGCTTGGCGTCCACGTCGGCTGCGCAGCTGACACACCGTCGCTGGACGACGCCGTTGAGCAGGAAGCCCTGCATCCACGACAGGACGGCGGCCGCGAGGTAGAGGGCCAGGTCGCCAGAAGGAGGATGTTGCCGAGGCGCTGAAGTCGATGCCCTTGCCCGGCACGGCGTGCGAACGCAGCAGTAAGTCGGCGTAGTCGCCCCGCCCGACGCGCGGCATGGGCGCCGCCTGCTGCAGACTGATGCCACTGGGCAGGCGGGTGCCGATAAGCCGCACGAAGATCACGTCGGTGGCGTGCCCGAGGATCTCGCGGCCCGAGACGGCAAGCGTCACGCTGCCTCCGGCGAGAAGCACCACCAGCATGAGCTGCAAGCGTGCGCGCGCATGCGGCCGGAGCAATCGCTTGGCCGACGGCCCGAAGTTCGAGTGCCTTCTCGGCCGGCATCGCCGCGCCCATCCACGGCGGCCCGCCCCCGTTGACCTGCCGCTGCCGGCGGGGGACGGCCCGGAACGACTCGTCCACCGCTCGGCCGGCCGCCGTTCGAACTCGGCTTGTCGCCGTTCGGGCTCGGCTTGTCGCCGTTCGGGCTCGGCTTGCGAGGTCGGTCACGCCGCGTCCTCGCTGCCAGCTGGGACTCGACGATCTCGGCGTAGGTGGGGCAGTCGCCAGCAGCTCGTCATGGGTGCCGAGCCCACGATCGCGCCGTCCTCGAGCACGACGATCTGGTCGGCGTCAATGATGGTCGAGACCCGCTGGGCCACGATCAGCACGGCCGCGTCCCGGTGTAACCGGACGCAGCGCCGCCCTCAGGCGGGCGTCGGTGCCGAGGTCGAGCGCCGAGAACGATCGTCGAAGAGGTAGATCTCGGGCTTGCGCACGAGGGCGCGGGCGATCGCCAGGCGCTGGCGCTGACCACCGGACACGTTGGTGCCGCCCTGGCGATCGGGCCTCGAGCTGCTCCGGCATGCCCGCACGAAGTCGGCGGCCTGGGCGACTCGCAGCGCCTCCCAGATCTCGGCGTCGGTGGCGTCGGGGTTGCCGTAGCGCAGGTTGCTGGCCACCGTGCCCGATGAACAGGTACGGCTTTTGCGGCACCAGGCCGATCCGCTCCACAACACGCCGGGTTCGAGGTCGCGTACGTCGACGCCGTCGATCAGCACCGCTCCCAGGTGGCGTCGAAGAGACGCGGCGACCAGGTAGACCAGCGTGGTCTTGCCGGCGCCGGTGCTGCCGACGATCGCGGTGGTCTGTGCCCGGCCAGCGGTGAAGCGAGATGTCGCTGAGCACCGGACGGCGGCGCCCGGGTAGTGGAAGCCACGTCGCGGAACTCGACCTCGCCCCGCGCGCAGTCCGTGACCGGCGTGCTCGGCGGCGTGACCGTCGACTCGGTGTCGAGCACCTCCTGGATGCGTCGGCGCAGACCGCCGCCCGGGGCATCATCATCACCATGAAGGTGGCCATCATGACCGACATGAGGATCTGGACCAGGTAGCTGAGGAAGGCGATCAGAGCACCCGATCTGCATCTGCCCGTGGCTCGATGCGGCTGGCCCCGAACCAGAGCACGGCGACGCTCGAGACGTTGATGATCAGGATGACCGTCGGGAACATGACGGCCATGAGCCGGCCGGCCCGCAGCGACGTCGTCCGTGAGCTCGTCGTTGGCCGTGGCGAAACGCTGGGTCTCCTCGGGCTCGCGCACGAAGGCCCGCACCACCCGGATGCCGGTGATCTGCTCGCGCAGCACCCGGTTGATCTGGTCGATGCGCTCCTGCATGACCCGGAAGGCGGCACCATCCGGGCCACGAAGATGGCCGAGCACGATGGCCAGCGACGGGATGCTCACCAGGAGCACCAGGACAGGCCGACGTCCTGCTTCAGCGCACGGCGATGATGCCGCCGACGACCAGGGTGATCGGGCGCCGATGGCAGCGTGCACGCCATCACCACCAGCATCTGGACCTGCTGCACGTCGTTGGTGATCCGGGTGATCAGCGACGGGGCGCCGAAGTGGCCGACCTCACGAGAACTGAAGTCACCCACGCGCTGGAAGAGCGAGGCCGTAGGTCACGGCCGAACGACATCGCGGTGCGGGCCCCGAAGAACACCGCGGCGACGTTGCCGAGCACCTGCAGCGCAGCTGATCGAGCTCTGGCGCGGCGCCCTCCCGCGCACCGCGCCGATCTTCCGCGTGATCCGGGAGGCCGCGGCCGTCGACCCCGAAGCCGCCGCGCTCGAACGGGCGCGAGCCGCGCAGCGCCTGGCCGACGATCAGATCGCGGCGACACTGCTTGACCAGCGCGGAGCCTTGCGCCACGGGCTGACGACCGACCAGGCCGCCGCGGCGATCTTTGCGATCGGCCACCCAAGAGAGCTACCGCACGCTCGTACTCGATGGCGACTGGGACGGCGAACAATGGGTGCGCATGGGCACGGACAACTCTCGAGTCCGCGATTCCAGGCCGCCGCGCTACCGCGCGCTGACCACATCCAGCTTGGCACGAGTCAACGGCCTGCGTGCCCGCTTCGCCGACGCAGGAGCACCTCGACCACGTCGGCCATCGCTCGGCCTTACGTGGGTTGGAAGGCCGGTGCGTAGCGCTTGCTGGCGACCTCGACGAAAACGCCAATTGAGCGAGGTAGCGTGACCGGTGTGACGGCCAAGGCGTCAACGCGCGGAACGCGACGGGTTCTCGAGCGACGCCGGGCGGTCGCCCTGGCGCGCCATTACCGCGAGTCCGAGGGCCTGTCGATCGGGCAGATCGCCGATCGCTCGGGCGTCGCCGGCGACGATCAAGGCGTACTTCTACGACCCACCGGGGAGAAGGCGCGGGCGGTCAAGGCGCGCTACCAGGGGGTGTGCCGCGGCTGCGGCGCGTACACGCAGCCGCGCAACGGCAAGGGCGACGCGTACGCGTACTGCAAGGCGTGCCACCCAGGGGCGATCGAGCGGCGCTGGACGCGCGCGCGTGTACTGAGGCGATGCGCTCTTGGCAGGCCCGTTACGGCCGGCTGCCGTCTTCCTACGACTGGTCGCGCACGCACGCGCGCCGGCGCGGGGGAGAGGCGCTCGAGCGCTTGACCGGGGGAGACTGGCCGTCGGCGAGCGTGGTCACGGCGTGTGCGGAGCTGGGCTGCCGCGCGTGCCGCCGCGTCACGCGGCGGAGAGTGGCCAGGGGTCGACGACGGACGGGCGTGGAGAAGTCGGCGATTGGGCACAGAGCGCGATATCTGTGCCCAATCCCCGGGAATCCACCGCAATATCCGGGTCTGAGGAGGCTGACTCGAAACGCCAAAAATACCGGTTTGCAGGTATTTCCTGTCTGCCGCCCGGGTCGCGCGTTATTCGGGTCGGTGAGGTCCCCGGTTCAAATCCGTGGCGCGCTCGATTCAGAGGTCTTCACGTTTGCCCCGCGGGTATGTTCACGTTCGGGGCGGACGGAAGGCCGGCGTGGTGGTTGGGTTGGTGGTGGGGCCGCGCCGGGTGGTGGCGTCGGGTTCTGCGGTGGTCGTTTCGGTCGGCGGCGGGCGGTTCTGCGGTGGGGTGTATCGCCGGCGTGCGGCGGATGGTGGCTGGTTGTCGTCGCTGGCGTCGCGTTGTGCTTTAGGGCGGCGCGTTTGCCACGCTGATGAGATCGTCGGCTGTTTGCCGGCGGCGTTTGCGTTGCTTGGGCGGGAGCCCGTGGGCTGCGCGGCGCTCGTTGGCGGCTTGGCGGGCGTTGAACGCGTCGGCGATGCGGAGGTTGCGGGCGATCAGGACGGTCGTGGTGAGCAGCGCGATGCCGGTGAGGCCGGTGATTCGGCACCAGCCGCGGGCGATGTGTTGGTCGCGGGGTCGGTGATCGTCCTGTGGCCGCCCCTCGTCGAGGATCTGCAGCAGCGCGTTGAAGACGTCCGGGTGGGCCTTCTCGATCTCGTCGAACAGCACCACCGAGTAGGGCTTGCGGCGCACCGCCTCGGTCAGCTGGCCCTCCCTCTTCGTAGCCCACGGCAGCCGGGGGGCGCGCCCACCAGGGGCGGGGCTGACTCTGTGTGGCGGCCCTGGTACTCGGACATGTCCAAGGGGCAATCAAAATCGGCCCCTCGAAGTTGAACAGGCGCTCGAGGCAAGCGTCCGGTGAGAGCTCGGTCTTGCCGACGCCGGCGGGCCCAAGGAAGATGAACGAGCCGATAGGACGACGCGGGTCCTTGACCCCGGCGCGCGCGCGGATCACGGCGTCGGCGACCAGCCGTACAGCCTCGTCCTGGCCGATGACCCGTTCGTGTAGGACCTCGTCGAGGCGCAGCAGCTTTTCGCGCTCGCCCTCGAGCAGGCGGGTCATCGGGATGCCAGTCCAACGTGCGACGATCTCGGCGATCTCGTCCTCGGTGACCTCCTCGCGAAGCAGCCGTGCCGAACCCTGCTTCTCGTTCAGGCGCTCCTCTTCGGCGGCCAAGCGGCGCTCCAGCTCGGGCAGCCGCCCGTGGCGAAGTTCGGCCGCGCGGTTCAAGTCGTAGCTGCGCTCCGCCTCCTCGATCTCGCGCCTGAGGACATCGAGCTCCTCGCGCAGTGCTTGCAGCTTGCGGATCGCTTGACGCTCGGCCTCCCACTGGGCGGTCATCGCGTCGGCGTGCGCGCGCAGATCGGCGAGTTCGCGCCGCAGCGCCGCCAGGTGTTCCTCGCTCGCCTTGTCGCTCTCTTGCTTCAGCGCGGCCTCCTCGATCTCCAGCTGCATCACGCGGCGCGTGATCTCGTCTAGCTCCTGTGGCATCGAGTTCATCTCCGTGCGGATCACCGCACATGCCTCGTCGACCAGGTCGATCGCCTTGTCGGGAAGGAAGCGGTCCATGATGTAGCGGTCGGCGAGCGTGGCTGCCGCGACCAGCGCCGTGTCCTGGATGCGAACGCCGTGGTGGATCTCGAAGCGCTCGCGCAGCCCACGGAGGATCGAGATCGTCGACGGTCGGCTCGTCGACGGTGACGGGCTGGAAGTGGTGCTCCAGCGCGGCGTCCTTCGACCACCGTCGGTACTCGTCCAGAGTAGTCGCCCCGATGCAGTGCAGCTCGCCGCGGGCGAGCATCGGCTTGAGCATGTTCCCGGCATCCATCGCGCCTTCCGCACCCCCGGCCCCAGCAATACGCTGAACGAAGTAGAGGGCATAG
>CAVPUU010000030.1:0-70867 GCA_963709015.1 uncultured Alphaproteobacteria bacterium
TCAATATCTCGTCCACCGCTCATATTACTCCCGACTTGGGGCCTCGTGTCATGGCCGCGTTCCACCTATACTGTATATAGCTTAGCGCCACCCTTAACACCACAATATTCACCTCGTGATGCCTCCTCCTCCACCGTAATGATTTTTCCTGAGTACCATATGCTGTTTGGAGATGGACGCTTTGAACTTACAGCTGGAACGTCAATATCCAAACGCCAAGTGCGTTTGCTTGCCGCGGGCGGTACTTCTTCTTGATATTGCTTAAGCTCGCGGTCATTGATAGCAAACTTCAATCGCCCCTTGCTGCTAGGAGGAATTTCTGTTACTCACTGAAGCGCTTCGAGCTACATTCCATGGCACTTGCAGAGCCGATGCAAGGGCTATGATGAATGTTGCTATCGCCGACCGATTCCGGTGGTTGGGCCTCAATCCGGCGCTTGATGCGCTCAATAGCTGCCTAGATCGTAGAGCATTCTCTCGCGATGGAGCCTAACATAGTAGGCGCATTGCGTTATTGCAGCCTTATATTATGGAGGTTTTGGCATGTTATGACGCATATTTGAATGATTTTGCCTGTTGTAAACACAAGACTAGCAATACTAATAGGATCCAAAGCCGCAAGATCCTTTCATATCGTCACCAAGAGTACAAAGTTAGATAAGGTTGAGGAGAGCAACGCCGGGTTCGAGTGGTCATCGCCGCCCGGGCTCGACCTGGCGGCCTGCTGCGACGCCTGGGCTGGTGTGGTCGCCGCCGTTCCAGCCCGGCGCCGAGTGGAATTACTCCGTGTCCACCGACGTGCTCGGCCGGGTGGTCGAGGTCGTCTCGGGCCAGCGCCTGGACGAGTTCTTCGCCAGCCGCATCCTGGGCCCGCTGGGCATGACCGACACCGCGTTCCAGGCGCCGGGAGGCCAGGCCTGCTGGCGGGCCGCCCTCTACACCCCGGGCCCGGGCAACAAGGCGGTCCGCAACGACGCGCTCGGCGCAATCGGCAGGGAACCGCCGCGCTTCCTGATGGCTGCAGCTCGGCAAATACTGGTCGGTGTCCCGGCTTGCCGGGTCGCGCTCGCTGCGCTGATCGACAAACGCCGCTCCGTTTATTTCCGCTCCGCCGCGCCCTGGATCACCATCGCTGTCGGCCTCGCCGTGCTGGCGCCGCATCTGCTCTGGCTTTACCGGCACGACTTCGCGCCGTTCGGCTACGCCATGTCTATACACGGCGCCAAGTCGTTCGCCGATACGGCAGCCGGCGCGCTCGGCTATCTCGCCGGCTCCATTGGCTACGTGGCGATTTCGGTGCTGATTGTCGCTGCACTCATCATTCTCCGTTCGTCCCCGCGAAAGCGGGGACCCAGAGCCAATAATGAGCGGGGCATCGAGGCGGCGCGGCCGAGCCGCGCCACCGTCGCGGACATGATTTGGCCGGCGGACCGCGAACGCAAGTTCGCCGCGGCGGCCTTCTGGGCGCCCCTGCTGCTGCCGGCGGCCGGCGCCTTGGCCGGCGGCACCGAACTCACCTCGCGATGGTCGATGTCGGCCTGGACCTTGCTGCCGGTGCTGCTGCTGTCGCCGCCGGCGGTGGTCATCCGCAAACACCGACACGCGCCGTATCCTCGCCGCCGCGGCGGCGCTTCCGTTCGTCATGCTGGTCGCATCGCCCGCCATCGCCATCATCGCGCAGCGCAACGGCCCGCCGCCGAATTCGGCGCAGGCCGCGCTGCTGGCGCGCGAGGTCGAGCGCCTGTGGCGCGAGACGACGCCACGGCCTCTGCGGTTTGTCGGCGGCGACGCCGGTCTTGCCAACGGCGTTATTTCCTACGCCGCCGACCGGCCGCGTGCGCTGCCCGGCATGCCGCCGCCGGATGCAGCCGACCTCGCACACAGCGGGCAGGCGGTCGTGTGTTTTGCCGAGGATGCCAAATGCCGGGCGGCGCGAGCGGCGCTTGGCGGCGGCCGAACGGTCGAGAACGAGATCGTGCGGAATTTTATGCGGTTTCCCGGCAAGCCGCAGCGCTACACGATCTTCATCGCGCCGCCGCGGTAAACCCTGCCGTCATTCTGGACGCCGCGAAGCGGCGATCCGGTATCCAGGGCGACATTTCGCGAGGTTACTCTGGATTCCGGGTTCGCGCCTCCGGCGCGCCCCGGAATGACAAATGATTAATACCGGTAATGATCGCTCTTGAACGGGCCCTCCTGCGGCACGCCGATATAGTCGGCCTGGTCCTTGCGAAGTTCGGTCAGCTTCACGCCGATCTTGGCGAGATGCAGCCGCGCGACTTTTTCGTCGAGCGTGCTTCGGCAGCACATAGACCTTCTTCTCGTAATTGCCCTTGATTGGTCCGAACAGCTCGATCTGCGCCAGCGTCTGGTTGGTGAAGCGACGCCGACATCACGAAGCTCGGATGGCCCATGGCATTGCCGAGGTTCACCAGCCGGCCTTCCGACAGCAGAATGATGCGCTTGCCGTCGGGGAACTCGATCTCGTCCACCTGCGGCTTGATGTTGTTCCATTTCAAGTTCTTCAGCGCGCGATCTGGATCTCGTTGTCGAAATGGCCGATGTTGCAGACGATGGCGCGGTGCTTCATCGCGCGCATGTGCTCGATGGTGATCACGTCCTTGTTGCCGGTGGCGGTGACGAAGATGTCGGCGCGCGGCGCCGCGTCTTCCATGGTCACGACCTCGTAGCCTTCCATCGCCGCCTGCAGCGCGCAGATCGGATCGACTTCCGAGACCATCACGCGGCAGCCGGCCTGGCGCAGCGAGGCGGCCGAGCCCTTGCCGACGTCGCCGAAGCCCGCGACCATCGCCACCTTGCCGGCCATCATCACGTCGGTGCCGCGGCGGATGCCGTCGACCAGCGATTCGCGGCAGCCATAGAGATTGTCGAACTTCGACTTGGTGACGCTGTCGTTGACGTTGATCGCGGGGAACAGCAGCTTGCCTTCCTTCTGCCATCTCATAGAGCCGGTGCACGCCGGTGGTGGTCTCCTCGGAGACGCCCTTGATGTTCTTGGCGAATTCGGCGAACCAGCCTTTCGGCTTTTCCTTCAGCGGCGCTTGATCAGCGCGAAGAGCACTTCCTCTTCCTCGTTGTCGGCTGGTCGAGGAACATCGTGTCGCCGCTCTCGGCGCGCAGGCCGTGATGCACGAACAGCGTGGCGTCGCCGCCGTCGTCGAGGATCATGTTCGGGGTGCCGCCGCCATGCCATTCGAACAGCTGGCGGTGTAGTCCCAGTAATCCTTCAGGCTCTCGCCCTTGATCGCGAACACCGGAACGCCGGCAGCTGCGATCGCGGCGGCGGCATGGTCCTGCGTCGAATAGATGTTGCACGACACCCAGCGCACGTCGGCGCCGAGCGCGTGAGCGTCTCGATCAACACCGCGGTCTGGATGGTCATGTGCAGCGAGCCGGCGATGCGCGCGCCCTTGAGCGGCTGCTTGGGGCCGTACTCTTCGCGCGTCGCCATCAGGCCGGGCATCTCGGTCTCGGCCAGCGAGATTTCCTTGCGGCCGAAATCGGCGAGCGCGATGTCCTTGACGATGTAGTCGCCGGCGGCGGTTTTCAGCTTGGCGGAAGCGGTCATGGCGGTCCTGTGCAACACGCGTGAAAATGTTTGTGTGATTGGCCCGAGCCTATAACAGGCCGCCGCCGGGGCCGCAACGCATATATAAAGCTTTCTTTATGTATATTTGATCGGCCCGCCCGCCCCAGGCTACCTTTCGCCCTTCGCCGGCGGGGCGGCTGGCGGGTTGGCCTTCACGACGCCTGCCTTGGTCAGGGCGGCGCCGACCTGCTGCATGCGGTTGATCAGGTCGACCGCGGCAAGCGGTTGCAGCACGAGGCGGCAGACCGGGTAGCGCCGGCCGTTGACCGGCGTGTTCGGCTTCAGCTCGTCCATGCGGGTGACGGCGAATTCCAGCCGCAGTGTCTGGCCGTCGAACGACACCCCGGTGATGCTGTCGGCGAAAGTCTCCAGGCAGTCGGGCCGGTCGAGGTAGCGGATGGTAGCGGTCGGGCGCTGCGCCGTAGCGGCCGGCTTTTTGTCGTCTTCCTTTTTGTCGATCATGCGTGCTCTCCCCCGCGCCGCTCGACGGGCGCCGCCCAATGGTAGCACGGGGGGTAGGGCCGTGAACGGGCCGAGAGCGCGCCGCCGCGGCGTCTAATTTAATCTTCTTCGCCGAAACGCGAAGCGATCAACTCGCACAGGGCATCAACGGCCGCGGCCGCGTCTTTGCCGGTGGCTTGAATGGTGATGCTGACGCCGGGCCCGGCGGCCAGCATCATCAGGCCCATGATCGAGGTGCCGCCGACGCTTTCGTGACCGCGGGTCACAGTGACGGCGGCGTCGAATTGCTCGGCGGTCTGCACGAATTTGGCGGAAGCGCGGGCGTGCAAGCCCTTCTTGTTGACGATCGCGATCTCGCGCACGACCGCGGCGGAACTAGCCTGGGGAAGATTGCCGTCCGCTTGAACGGGGCCGTTCATTTCCCGGTGAGCACCCGGCTGGCGATCGTGCAGTATTTGCGTCCGGCTTCCTGGGCGGCGGCCACCGCTTGCTCGAGCGGGCAGGTTTCGCGCACCTTGGCGAGCTTGATCAGCATCGGCAGGTTGATGCCGGCCAGCACCTCGACCTTGGGCTGGCTCATGACCGAAATCGCGAGATTGGAGGGGGTGCCGCCGAACATGTCGGTGAGGATGGCGACGCCGTCGCCGCTGTCGACCCGCTTGACCGCATCGAGAATATTCTTGCGGCATTGCTCGACGTCGTCGTCGGGGCCGATGGTTACCGCCTCGATCTGGCGCTGGGGCCCAACCACATGCTCCAGCGCTGAGCGGAACTCGATGGCGAGCCGCCCGTGGGTCACAAGTACGAGGCCGATCATCCCGAACTCCTCGCGGGCGCTACGTTGCGCCGCACGAATGGGCGCGCATTGAGGCCCATTCGAAGGCCCGTTGCAAGGGCTCGCCTCGCTATATAAGTGCTCTGCTGCACTGCGAAAAGGTGGGGCCAAAGGGGGCTCGGGGATGTCCGTTTTCGGCAACGGCGATCCTAGGCCGGTTATGGTTAATTTTTCTAAACCGAACGGCGGGAGCCGGGGTTAGCGCAGATGCCGGCCCAAGGTCAAACGCCGGCGGAGGAAGCTTTGAGGTAGGCCAGCACCATCGGAAAAGCCGGTGTCGCATGCGTGACGGCAAGCCGCGGTAAGGAAACCCCGTCGATGAAAATCTTTCCGACCTCTGGCGGATGTCGGGCGGCATCCTCGGCTGCGAGATCCACCACCAGGCCGGCCACCGCCACCGGCTCGTAGGGCAGGCGCCTGATGCCGAGGCCGCGGATTTCGATCAGGCCGGTAAGTTGCGCGGCCGGGCGCACCAGCAGCCGGCCGCCATGTGGCTCGACATGGACGCGGTCGTCGCCGACCAGCCGGGTAAAGGGTAGAGCGCTTTGCAAGAGGTCCCACACGAGCCGCGATTTACCCGAGCCGGCGGGGCCGCGGATCAGCGCCGCCTTGCGCCCGATCAGGACGGCTGAGGCGTGGATGGACGCTGATTGGGTCACGGTCGCGCCAGGAGCACTGCATGTTCCCTCCCCCCACCGGGTCGCGCCGCTGGCGCGGCCCGCCCGGTGGCAAGCTCTTGTGGGGGAGGGTTAGGGAGGGGCGTAGGCGTGGTCGGGCTCGTATGACAACGACCCCCCTCCCGACCGCTTTCGCTAGCGCGACCATCCGGCCGGCCTACGGTCGGACCTCCCCCACAAGGGGGGAGGTAAGAAAGAATCGGAGTGCGCCGGTGCCCATCACGTCGCCGGCAGCCGCACCACGAAGCGTGCGCCAAGCACGCGCGGCTCTTGGCCGGCGGCTACGACGGCATTGCGGTTCTCGACCCGGATGCTGCCACCGTGGGCTTCGACGATCTGCTTGGAGATCGACAGTCCGAGGCCGGAATTCTGCCCAAAACCCTGGTGCGGTCGGTCGGTGTAGAAGCGCTCGAAAATCTTATCGAGGGCTTCCGGGCGGATGCCGGGGCCATCGTCGTCGACCGCGATTTCCACCTCGTTCTTCAGCCGCCGGCAGGTGACGCGCACGGTGCCGCCGGGCGGCGAGAACGAGCGCGCATTGTCGATCAGGTTGCTGACCACCTGGCCGAGGCGCGAAGTTGTGGCCCGGCACTTTGAAAACCGCCGGGCTGCCGCCTTCGAACGAGAGCTTGACCTCGACGTCGTCGGGACGCACCTCGTTGGCGGCGGTCACCAGCGCGTCGAGCAGTTTGGCGAGATCGACGCTGCTCGCTTCCTGGCGCTGCAACTCGGCATCGAGCCGGCTGGCGTCCGAGATATCCGAGATCAGGCGGTCGAGCCGTTTCACGTCATGCTCGATCACGTCGATCAGTCTTCGGCGGCTGTCGTCGCTCTTGGCCAGCGGCAGCGTTTCCACCGCCGAACGCAGCGAGGTGAGCGGATTGCGCAATTCGTGCGCGACGTCGGCGGCGAAGCTTTCGATCGCCTCGATGCGGGTATAGAGCGCGTTGGTCATTTCGCGCAGTGCGCCTGACAATTCGCCGATCTCGTCGCGCCGGCGGGTGAAATCGGGAATTTCGACGCGGCTGCGGATGCGCCTGCGCACACGCTCGGCGCCGTCGGCGAGCCGCCGCACGGGGCCGGCGATGGTGCCGGCGAGCAGCATCGAGAGCACCACCATGACGGCGGCGGCGACCAAGAACACTTTGACGATGGCGAGCCGCTCGGCCTCCACCATGTCGTCGATGTCGGCGCCTTGCGTGGACAGCATCAGCGCGCCGCGCACGGCGCGGAAGCGCTGCACCGGCACCGCGACCGAGACGATCACTTCGCCGCGGTCATTGACCCGCACCATGCTGGCGTGCAGCCCGTCAAGCGCCTGCTGCGATCTCCGGATAGCCCTTGCCGTTTTCGGGTCCGAGCTCCTTGATAGAGCGGCAGGTCGCCGCGCCCGAACCAGCGGCGCATGGCGATGAAGGCGCGCTCCATGAGGCCGGGATTTTCCGCGTCCGGCGGCGGCAGGTCGAAACGCAGCACATCGCCGCGGCCGTACAGATTGCGGCTGTCGAGGATCAGCACGCCGTCGCGGTCATAGATGCGGGCGCGCGTTTTGGTAGGCGAGACCAGCCGCCGCAATACCGGCGCCACCCGCTCGGGGTTGATCGGGAATTCGATGCCGGATTGCGCCTCGTCGGACGGCCCGTAGCTTTCGCCCGCCTGCAACTCCAGCAGCCGCTCGGGATCGATGGTGACAGCGTCGCTTTCCACCGTCGCCGAGGCGGCGATCGCCCCGGCGATGATCTCGCTCTGCACCAGCAAGCTTTGAACGCGCGCGTCGATCAGGCCGGCGCGGAATTGCGAGAGATAAAGCACGCCGATGACCAGCGCGACCAGGCCAGCGAGGTTGAGGAAGACGATGCGGCGGGTAAGGCTGGAGAAACTTTGCGATACGAAGAACTGCCAGGCCGTGCGCAGTGGTCGCCGCATCGGCGGCGAAACGTTCGCGCTTCGGATGCGCGGCGTCCTCGCCGGTCCTTTCAGCTTCGGCGTTCTGCGCCAGGATTTCAGCGGTTCGATCGAGCACGTCGTTCAATCCAGCCGGGTTGATCGTGGGCCCTAAGTCCACTCCGTGATTTTACCGTAAGCCGGGACGCTGTGTCAGGCCGCTATCGCGCCCGCATCATTAAAGTTGCGCAAGGTCTTTTCCGACCTTCCTTCGCCCGCAGAAGCAGGCTTCGCGAAGGCGGGAAACCGGTTCCCATCCCCGATCATGTCGAGGACAAGCTTTTCGGGACCGTGCGCTAACGGTGCGTCATGTTTCCTTGAAGCGGTAGCCGACGCCGTAAAGCGTCTCGATCATCTCGAAGTCGTCGTCGACCACCTTGAACTTCTTGCGCAGGCGTTTGATGTGGCTGTCGATGGTGCGGTCGTCGACGTAGACCTGGTCGTCATAGGCGGCGTCCATCAGCGCGTTGCGGCTTTTGACCACGCCGGGCCGGGTGGCGAGCGCTTGCAAAATGAGGAATTCGGTGACGGTGAGGGTTACCGGATCGTTCTTCCAAGTGCAGGTGTGGCGCTCGGGATCCATGCGCAGTTGCCCACGCTCGAGCGCCTTGGCGTCGGTTTCCTTCGGCGCCGCGGCGTCCTTCGGCGAGGCGCGGCGTAACACCGCTTTCACGCGCTCGACTAGAAGCCGCTGCGAGAACGGTTTGCGGATGAAGTCGTCGGCCCCCATCTTGAGGCCGAACATTTCGTCGATCTCCTCGTCCTTGGAGGTGAGGAAAATGACGGGCATGTCGCTCTTCTGCCGCAGCCGCCGCAGCGTCTCCATGCCGTCCATGCGCGGCATCTTGATATCGAGGATGGCGAGATCGGGCGGCGAGGTCTTGAAGCCGTCGAGCGCGGAGGCGCCGTCGGTATAGGTCATGATGCGATAGCCCTCGGCTTCGAGCGCCATCGAAACGGAAGTGAGGATATTGCGGTCGTCGTCGACGAGAGCGATTGTCGGCATGAGCCCCTCTATTATGAGCCGCTTGGCGTGACGTTCCCGCGTGGTTTGAAGCCCATAAACAGGGTCTGAAATGTGGCCTCTTTGCAACAACTATGTGATTCGGTAGCGAATTCAAGGTCATTTGGCGAAAGACAGCACTGACGGGCCGATATCATTAACCCAAGAGACGAGAGCCGATGGCGTCCGATCCGACCGCTTCACCGTTGCCTGGCGCCATGCCGGGCCGCACGCTGGAAAATGCGCCGCAGCCGGCGGATTTCGCGCCGCAGGAGCTGGCGAAATCCCTGCTGCGTACCAGCCGCGCCGGCACGCTGGCGACGCTCGATCGCAACAGCGGCTATCCGTTCGCCTCGCTGGTCAACGTCGCGACCGATATAGACGGTGCGCCGCTCATCCTGGTGTCGCGGCTTGCCGCGCACACCGCAAATCTCGAGTGCGACGGCCGCGCCTCGCTGCTGCTGGCCGAGGTCGGCAAGGGCGACGCTCTGGCGTATCCGCGGCTGACCGTGCTCGGCACGTTTGCGCCGGTCGCGCACGGCTGTGCCGACGAGCCGCGTCTCCGCCGCCGGTTTTTATCCCGGCATCCGAAGTCGGAGCTTTATGCCGGCTTTGGCGATTTCGCGTTCAGGCGCATGAACGTGGTCTCGGCGCATCTTAATGGCGGGTTTGCCCGCGCCGCGGACCTCGCCGCCGCCGGTGTGTTGACCGATCTCGCCGGCGCCGAGACGCTGATCGAAGCGGAAGCCGGCGCCATCGCCCACATGAACGCCGACCACGCCGAGGCTTGCCGGCTCTACGCCACCAAATTGCTCGGCGCGCCCGCCGGCGACTGGCGTTGCGTCGGCATCGATCCCGAAGGGATTGAACTCCAACAAGGCGGCATGGCGCTGCGGCTGTTTTTCCCGCAACGGGTCATCACGCCCGGCGCGTTGCGCACGGTGCTCAAGCAACTCGCCGATGAGGCGCGCGGGAACTAAGCGCCACGCCAAAAATAGCCGATCGTCCAGCGCAGGGTCATTTTTAAATGGACGAGATCGATTAAACGGGCGGAATGGCGCCCGTTGCGGCGGCCTTCGGCCGGGCGGTCGCTCAATTCAACTTCACGCGCGCGCCTAAGTTCGATCAGATAGCAGTCGTTCCGCGCAAGAACTTCGTAATTCAGCGCGACCTTCTTCCAGGAACTCGCCAGGCTAAGGAAAAATCGGCGCGCCGGTTCGTCGCTCGCTTCCCGCGCCAGCAGCGCACATTCGGCGGCGCTGTCCCAGGCTTCCTGAATGATGTCGGGCATGACCCCTCCCGATTGGCACCCTAACGAAAAATACCGGAAGCCCGAAAATGTTCGACCGGAACCGCGAGTCGTGAACAGCTTCGCGCCGTTACCGTAAAGCTTTCATTGCGCCGATCGCGGACTCGACTTAGGCGCGCGCCGTGGCTTGGAATTTTCCGTAATTTCGAAACGCAAAATCAAATTTCGGAACTGGCTCGCGCAGTTGGGGCTTCACCGGCCTTGCTTTGCGGTGGCCGGTTCGGTGGATGTGGTTAATCTGCCCCGGCGCGGCCTCAGCCGGCCGACACCGCCGCGCGACTGATTGTTCAGACATCGACACCGCTTGCAGCGGCGGCCTTGGCGCACGCTTTGATGCAGCGCAACGAAGGATGGCGGCTCTGCATGGCAATTAATCTTGGCACCAGGAGCGTTCGTGACTATGGTCGCGCGCCTTGGAACGAGGGGCTATACTAAGGTCTTAACGCTGCAAGACGGCCGACGGCCCGCGAGGGCCGGGGAAGCGGCCCCGCCGGTTTGGGAGGACTTCGCGTGCAAGAAACGGGTGTGCGGAACGGCGCCTATGGCGCCGACAAGTTCGGTTTTAATGACCCCGCTGCGGTCCACTGGAACCATACCGAGCCCACGCTCTACGAGTATGCCATCGCCGCCGGCGAAGCGTCGTTGGTCGACGGCGGGGCACTTTGTGCCGAGACCGGCCATCACACCGGCCGTTCGCCCAAGGACAAGCACACCGTCGCTGACGCTCTCACCGAGAATTCGGTGTGGTGGGACGGCAACCGCAAAATGTCGAAGGAGAACTTCGACAACCTGCTCGCCGACTTCCAGGCCCACGCCAAAGGCAAGACGCTGTTCGCGCAGGATCTCTATGGGGGCGCCGATCCGAAATACCGGATCAGGACCCGTATCTTCACCGAATACGCCTGGCATTCGCTGTTCATCCGCCAGCTGTTGATCCGCCCCGCGCGCGCCGAGCTTGCGAACTTCGTCCCCGAACTCACCATCGTCGACATGCCGTCGTTCAAGCCGGACGCCAAGCGTCATGGTGGGCGCGAGGGTTCCGACACCATGGTGGCGATCGATTTCACCCGCAAGATCGTGCTGATCTGCGGCATTCCTACGCCGGCGAGATGAAGAAGTCGGTGTTTACCACGCTCAACTTCTACCTGCCGGCGCAAAACGTCGTGCCGATGCACTGCTCGGCCAATGTCGGCCCGGACGGCGACTTGGCGCTGTTCTTCGGCCTGTCCGGCACTGGCAAGACCACGCTCTCGGCCGATCCCGACCGCACGCTGATCGGCGATGATGAACACGGCTGGGGTCCCGACGGCATCTTCAATTTCGAGGGCGGTTGCTACGCCAAGACCATCAAGCTCACGCGCGAGGCCGAGCCCGAGATCTACGACGCCACCAACCGCTTCGGCGCCGTGCTGGAAAACGTGGTGTTCGATCCGGTAACGCGCATCCCGGACTACAATGACGGCTCCAGGACCGAGAACACGCGTTCGGCCTATCCGCTCGATTTCATCCCGAACGCCTCGCGCTCGGGCCGCGCCGGCCACCCGAAAAACATCATCATGCTCACGGCGGATGCCTTCGGCGTAATGCCGCCGATCGCCAAGCTGTCGGCGACGCAGGCGATGTACCATTTCCTCTCCGGCTATACGGCCAAGGTCGCCGGCACCGAAAAGGGTCTGGTCGGCGTGCAGCCGGAATTCTCCACCTGCTTCGGGGCGCCGTTCCTGCCGCGGCATCCGTCGGTCTATGCCGACCTGCTGCGCGATTACATCAACAAGCACAAAGTCGATTGCTGGCTGGTCAATTCCGGGTGGACCGGCGGCAAATACGGCGTCGGCCGCCGCATGCCGATCAAGGCGACGCGCACGCTGTTGACCGCTGCGCTCAACGGCTCTTTGAAAAACGCCGATTTCCGCACCGATCCCTATTTCGGTTTTTCGGTGCCGACTTCGGTGCCGGGCGTTGAGCCGCATCTGCTCAACCCGTTCAAGACCTGGAAGGACAAGGCCGCGTTCGACAAGACCGCGCGCGAACTGGTCGGGATGTTCCAGAAGAACTTCACCAAGTTCGAAAGCCATGTCACGCCCGACATCAAGGCCGCGGCGCCCGAGGTGCGGATCGCGGCGGAGTGATCTCTTGCGATACGCGAGATCGATCTTCATCGCATGCGCAATTTCGCTGACCGGGCTTATTCTGTTTGTGCCATCGCACGCGGCGCGCGCGGCGAGAACATGCAGCGGGCAGTATCAGACGTGCTTCAGCATGTGCGTGCAATACGGCTTCGGCCGGCATCGCGCCGACAGGCCACACCCGCAATCACCTGGAGCCTGTCGCGACCATTGCCTCGGCTGGAAAAACGGGTGCCTGCACACAGGCTGCTGGAACGGCGATCTCGTTCAACTTTGCGGCCTCGGCAAGCGATAACATTGCCGCGGGTGCAGGAGCGCTTTTCATTTCGACTTCAACGTGATTTGGGCTCCGCATCATGACGATCCGTACGATCCGTTTCTGCTCCGTGCTGGCGTTGTTTTGCGCGCTTGGCACGGGGCTGTGCCACGCCGATTGTTCGGTGCTCTACGGGCTCGCCCAACGACACGCCAACGACATGGCCCGCCGCAACAGCCTCGATCATGCGGGTTTCATGAGGCGTCGCGGGCCGGCAGGGGCCGCTGCCGAGAACGTCGCGGTTGGATGCGAAACCGAAGCTTGCGCGCGGCAGATGTGGATGAAATCTCCGCACCATCGCGCGAACGTGATGCTCGGTGGATGCCAAGCCATTGCCTCGGCGGTTTCCAAAAAAGGCCGACGCTATTGGGTGATGGAAATAGGCGGAGGCGGCAACGCGGGCGCGGGCAGAGACTTTTCCGTCGATAGCGGTATCGCACCGTAAGCGCGCAGCGCGACGGAAAGATTTTCAACGCGGCTACGCTTCTCGCCCGAATGACGAAAAGTAAAAAGGCGGCCGACGAGACCGCCTTTTTCGTTTTTCCGGGAACAATCGTCCGCTTAGCAAGAGCTGTAGTCGGGCCTGCCGTAGCCGAGATCGCCGGCGCAAGACGGCCCGAAGGCACCGTACGAAGGCGCAAACCGCGGCGCAGGCTCGTAGGCGAAGGCGTTATAGCCGTCGCCGCTGTTCACCATGTTACGAGCACTGCCACGATCGGTCGGCGCATAGCGAAAGGCCCCACTGGGATTGGCCGGCGTATCGCTTGGCACGATATTTCCGGTTCCGTAGGTGCGGGAAAAGGATTGAGCGAAGGCCGGCGAAGCTGCCGCCATTGCCAATGCCAGTGCCGATGCAGTCAAAAACTTTCTCATACCTCACATCTCCTGTATCGCATGAACGTCGCCGTCGCATGCATTTAGGAATGGCGGAGGCGTCAGCTACCGCGGTTGATGCATGGCCCATATTCGAAGCGCGCGCTGCTATTTTAGTCGAAGGCGGTGGAACCGGCACGTTTTCGCCACGGTCGTCAAATGAAGTGGCGCCGAACTGGGCTCGCCGCAGGCGCGCTCGAAGGAGGATGCATGTGGACGAGGGCGGCTTGCACCTAAGCGTGTGAGAAAAAGAAACGGGCGGCCATGATGGCCACGCTCTCTAATTTTGTGCGGACTACGCGCCGGCGAACCGATGCGCAGGGGATCGATGAAACAGCGCGCCCAACTTATAGTTCAGCCGGCGACCTTTGCCGCCGCCTTTTATCGCCCTGCCAGAATATATCTGAATCCCATGCCGATCAGCCAAAGCGTGATGCCGACGAGGCCGAGAATCACCGGTATCGCCGGGCTGCCGGTTGCGAGGGATAGGATGATCGCCTGCGCGATCAAAATGACCGCAAGGGCCCAACCAATCCAGAAAAAGATGACCCCCAGGACCTTTCCCAGCAATTTTCCCAATCGGGCGAACATCGAACCGTCCCCACTCAAAGGCCGATTGATCATATGCGATTGCCGGCGCGCTGTCCCGCTTTTTTGCACGGCGAACGGGCCGCGTGTGGACCTTACAGCCGGTTGATGCTGGCGATGCGGCGGGTCACTTCCGGCGACGTTTCATCGTCGGCCTTGGTCTTGAGCGCCAGCGCTTGACGCGCGGCCGGCCGCGCCAGGCAACGCATGAGCCAGGCCCTGAGGTTCGGCGTCGCCGAAAGGTCCATGTCAACCGCGCGGCTGATGACGGCGGCGACGTTGAGATCGGCCACCGTGAATTCGTCGCCGAGCAGATAGAGTTGATTCGACAACGCGGCGTCGAGCACCCTGAACGGAGCCACCACAACCCTCAGGGCCTCGTTGCGCTTTCCGGCATCGCGCTCGGCCTCCGGCAGGCGCAACGCGTGCAGCGACCAGATGTTGACGCCGCGATCGACCTCGGCGATGGCCCAAAAACTCCATTGCCACGCCCGTGCCTCGCCTTCCGGCGTGCCGGGGTAGAGCCTGCCGTTGGAATGCTTCTTGGCGAGGTAAAGCGTGATTGCCAGAGACTCGAACAAGACAAAGCCGTCGTCCTCGATGAAGGGAAGGCGTCCGTTCGCATTGAGGCCGAGAAATTCCGGCGCACGGGCGCCGGCGTCGCCGATTTCGATCGGCAAATGCTCATAGTCGAGCCTGAGTTCTTTCGCCATCCAGAGCGCGCGAAAGGCGCGGGTGCGGGCAATGCCGTAAATTTTCAGCGTGGACATGCGGGTTCCCCAAATTACCGTCGAGCATAGCCGATAGTTGGGGGAGGGGGTGTGCCCTCAAGAAAAAGGGCGGCCGGTGCGGCCGCCCTTTTCATGTCGTGTTGCGAGCGATCAGCCGTTGTTCTGTGCCAGCTCCTGCCCGATGCGGTCGAAACGCGCCTTCTGCTCGTTTGACAGCGAGGCATAGAAGCTGTCGAGCGCGGGCTTCACGGTCTTGGCCGCGTCGACCATCGCCTGCAGGCGCTTTTCCATCGCCGCTAGCCGGCCCGGAGGCGTCAGCGGCGTCTCGTCCGGGCAGGCCGCTTGCAGGAGCGACACCGCCTTGTTGGTGGCATCCTGCAACTGGTCAAGATCGCCTTGCTGTGCGTCGGTCGGCTTGACCACGTCGGCGATCTTTTCGATTGGCAAGTTAGCCAAACCGGGCTTCGCCTCGGCGCAGCTCTTGGCATCTTGCGGCAGCGCCGCATTCGCCTCGGCGTTGTTCGCGATGTTTTTCGGGCCTAGCGCGTTGAAGCGTTCCTTCTGCTCATCGCTCAGCGAGGCGTAGAACTTTTCCAGCGCCGGTCGCACGACCTTGATCGCGTCGAGCGTGCCTTGCAGCCGCGCCGTCATTGCTGTCAGGCGGCCGGGAGGCGTGAGCGGGAACGCGTTCTCGGACGGGCACGAGGCCTTGAAGGTGGCGGCGGCGTCAGCCGCGGCCTTGCGCACGTCGCCCAACAAGGCTTTCTGGTCATCGTTCAAGCCGACCTTCTTCTCGATGTCCGCGAATGGCCAGGCGGTGATGCCGGTGCCCGGTTGCCGGCACAACTCCTGCACGGCGGCAGAGCTTACACGGCTCACACGGCCCGAGCGCGGCGTGGCCGGACCGGCATAGGCATAGTCTTCCGGCGGACCGTTTTGGCCCCAGAACAATCCGTCGAAGAAGTCGTCATAGGCGTAGTCCCAGTAACCGTTGTCATAGCCGCCGGGCCAGAACGCGTAGTCGAAGATGTCGGAATAGGCATAGGGCCAGAACACCGGCCCGTACCAGCCCACGAATCTGGCGCGCCAATGATGCCGCCAGGCGCGGCGGGCGGCGAGATTGGCACCGCGGAAATTGGCGCGGTTAGCCGACGCAAAGCGCGAAGCGAAACGGCCGTTGCGCGCCGCCAGCGGCGTGACCGAGCCGGTGGCGTTACGGCGCAGCGCGCGCCGCTGCGCGCGGGTCAGCGCGTTCGAATTGCGCAGCGTGCGCGAGTTGATGTTGGCGTTGTTGATGACGTTGCCGTGCGTCACATGTTGCAGCCGTTGCGCGCGCAGCGTGCGCGAGTTGATGTTGGCATTGTTGATGACATTGCCGTGCGTCACATGTTGCAGCCGTTCGCGTTGTAGACGTTGCGTGTGCAGCGTGGAACGGTTGACCGTTGTTCCGCGATGGACATGGGCGAAATTGGCCGAATGGCCGTTGACGTGCGGTGTGAACGCACGGCTGCCCACGTGCGGCGTGAAGGAGCGGCCGCTGACGTGCGGCGCGAAACTGCGTCCCGCAGGTGCGTGGAAGGCGGCGCTTCCGCCGCCGAAATGCGATGCACCGCCACCGCCGAAATGCGGCGCACCGCCGCCAATGTGAGGCGCTCCGCCGCCGCCGCCGCCGCGCGCTGCGGCTGGATGACCGCCGCCGCCGCCGGGTTTATTGGGTTGCGCCCCCGCGCTGGCCGGCATGGCCAGAGCGCCAGCCGTCAAGAGCATGATTGCCAGTTTTCCCGTCAGATTTCTCATGGTCCGTCCTCCACAGCTCCCGTGTGCGCGGGCGATCTCCCAACCGCCAAAACGGGCCGGAGTTCGTCGTGCCGGCGGCTTTTACTGACGGTCGTGATCGAACATGAATGTTTCGCAATGTTGCGGGGCGTAATTCAAACTCGCGCGCAAACGGCGCGCCGCAACATTGAGGCTTCATGGAAATAAACGCCGCGTAACCGCCATACCTGCGGCACGCTCGCGATTTCGTGACCGGGTCTTCCGGCGGGCTAATGGCCGCTGGTGTGATCGCCGATCAGGTGCTCGATCAATTCGGCGGTCGGATAAGAATCCGCGGGCAGCCCGAGTTTCATCTGCGCCTTCTTGACCGCGGCGCGGGTACCGGAGCCGACCTTGCCGTCTATCTCGCCAACGCCCTCGTAGCCGTGCTTGATCAGCAAGCGCTGCAAATCCATGACCTGCTCCGTCGAAAGCGGCTGCACGGCCTTGGCGCCTTCGCGGTCCACATTCGGCGCGCCGGCAAGCCGCGTCGCGAAATAGGCGACGGTGGTGGAATAGACGTAGGCGGAGTTCCAGCCGAGAAAGGCCTGGAAGTTGGGGTAGGCGAGGAACGCCGGGCCGTGGCGGCCCATGGGCAGGATCATCGAAGCCGGCAGATTGTCCGCCGGCAGCGAACCGTGCGCGGCCTTGACGCCCCAGGCCACCCACTGCGAGCGCGGGTGCGTGATGGTCAGATCGGCCTGGTCCCAGGGAAGGTTCTGCGGCACGCGCACTTCCTGCAGCCAGGGCTCGCCGCGCTTCCAGCCGAGGCTGACCAGGAAGTTGGCGCCGGAGGCGAGCGTGTCGGGGATGCTGTGGATCAGATCGCGGCGGCCGTCGCCGTCGAAGTCGACCGCGTTCTTGAGATAATCGGACGCGGTGAACTGCAAGCCACCGAACTCGCCGGCCCAGTCGCCGATCATGTTGCCGACGGTCTGGTCGCCGCGCTCGACGATGCGCAGCGCGTCGAGCAACTGCTGGCGGAAGAATTCCGGACGGCGGCAGTCATAGGCGAGCGTCGCCAGCGCGCTGAGGATTTTGTAGTTGCCGAAATTGGCGCCGAAGTCGCTTTCGAGACCCCAAAAAGCGGTGAGCACCGGTGCCGGCACGCCGTATTTCTTTTCCACCTCGGCGAACAGCTTGGCGTGTTCTCTGATCTTGGCGAGTCCGTTCGGGATGCGGGCGCCGCCCACCATGCGATCGGAGAATTGCAGGAAAGTCTGGTTGAACACGGCCTGGCCATGGTCGCGGCGCACGATTGCCGGATCGAATGTCATGGACGGCGAGGCCTCGGCGATCACGCGTTGTGAGATGCCCTGCGCGGCGGCTTCTTTCTTGAACGCTTCCAGCCAGCGTTCGTAGCTGCCGGTATTGTGGCAGGTGGCGGCGAAGGCCGGTCCCGCCGCGAAGGCGGCGAGCGCGATGGCCGCCAGTTTCAAGGCTGTCTTGCGCATCGTGAGGTTCGCCTTATTTGTGAGGATTTCAACGCGAATTTGCCTGAGCCCGGGGCCGGGTCAAGGTGCCACGCGACAAGCCCCAACGGCAATTCTTGTGCAAACGATGGTTTAATGGCATTTCCGTGAACTCTCTTTCCATGTCTCCAAGCCAGAATCCCGCATGCAAGTCTTGATCATCGGCGCTGGCGTCGTCGGGCTGGCGGTGGCGCGTGCGGCCGCGCGCAAGGGCCACGACGTGGTGGTGGCCGAGGCGGCGGTCAGCCATCGGCACCGGCATTTCCTCGCGCAACAGCGAGGTGATCCATGCCGGTATGTATTACCCGACCGGCACATTGCGTGCGCAGCATTGCGTGCGCGGCAGGCGCATGCCTGTACGAATTCTGCGCCTCGCACGGGGTGCCGCACAAAAAATGCGGCAAGCTCACCGTCGCCACTAATCAGGCCGAACTCGACAAGATCCAGGCGATCGATGTGCAAGGCGGCATCAACGGCGTCGAGGGGCTGGAATTGATCGGCGGCAACGCGGCGCGCGCGATGGAGCCGGAGTTGTCTTGCATCGGGGCGCTGTACTCGCCGGAGACCGGCATCATCGACGGCCACCGCTACAAGCTGGCGCTCGCGTGGCGACACTGAAGATGCCGGCGGCGCCATCGCCGTCCATACGCCGGTGACGGACGCCCAGGCGTAAAAACGGCAGGGATGGAGTGGGAGAGGTGACCTTCGGCGGCAGCGATAGCGGCACTTTCGCGTTCGACGCGGTCGCAATTGCGCCGGCCTGCGCGCACAGGGCGTGGCGCGCGCGATGGAGGAATATCCGGCCGCGCGCGTGCCGCGGCTGGTGCTGGCAAGGGCAATTATTTCACTTACGCGGGACGGCCGGTGTTCAAGAGACTGATCTATCCGACGCCGATCGTCGGCGGGCTCGGCGTGCACGTGACGCTCGACATGGCGGGGCGCATGCGCTTCGGACCGGACGTCGAATGGGTTGAACGCGAGAACTACGATGTCGATCCCGCGCGCGCCGCTTTGTTCTACGAGCGCATCCGCACTTACTGGCCCGGCCTGCCGGAGGGCTCGCTCTCGCCGGATTATTCCGGCATCCGGCCGAAGCTCACCGGCGCGAAAGAGCCGCAGGCGGATTTCCTGATCGATGCGCCTGCGCAGCATGGGTTGCCGGGTCTGGTGCAAATGTTCGGGATCGAGTCGCCGGGGCTGACCAGTTCGCTGTCGCTGGGCGAGGAAGTGGCAGGCTATCTCGAAAGCTGAGCGCTGCGGTTCTCGTCAGAGCGGATGTGGCTGCTCATCGTCACCGGCGCCGCGCCCCGGCTGGTCGGCATGATCTTCACGTCGGACAGTTTCTCGCGCGTGCTCTTGGGCACGGCGCGGTCGGTCCCCATCGGCGCGAATTCCGCCACTTTATCTTTCATGCTCGTGACCGCGAGCAGACCGCTTTTGGTCGCCACGATGTCGCCGGGCCGCAGCGTCGGATCGGTGTTGACATCAACACGGGCGAGGCCGAATGCGTCGCGGCCGTTGCAGGTGCTGCCGGCGACCAGTTGCTTGCGATAAAGGAACGCGGTGTCGAGATCGGCATAGCGGCTGCCGTCACGGGCCACGGCGTTGTCGATAGCGCCGCCGGAATAAAGCTTGGTCTCGCTCGCCGGACACAACGCATGGCAGGCCTCGGCCGCGCTCACGCCGGCATGCGCCTGCACCGGGAAATGAAAACCGTCGCTTACGCGCACGCAGTTGGCGCCCGCCGGCGTGCTTTCGGCGCGTGCCGGCGCCCGACGCGGGCCGCGAAACAGGTCGGTGAAGGGTTCGGCATAGGATTGAGCGGCAGAGGGCTCGTGCTGGCGGAAGACACCGAACAACCGCTCGAACAACCCTTGCGCCGAAGCCGGCGTAAGCGCCATCAGCGTCAGCAGGCCAGCGGCCAATGCGCTGGCCGACATGCGCAAATTCCTGCTCCCGCCGCGAGCATACATCGCAAGCCCTTTTCGTTGAGCGCGCTTCGCCAATGTGTGAAGCGGCACACGTCAACGTTCGCGCGGGCGGAAAGTTGCAGCGGCGGAAAGGCTAGTGCCCCGCTTCCGAAGTTCGTGATACATCGCAGCATCTTCTGACACGAACTTCGGCAGCAAAGGGCACTAGCAAGTATATAATTCTCCAGTGCCGTTTATCGATTTGAGGTTCCTAAACGAGTTTGCGGCAGGTCATGCAGGAACTTCAAATCGGCGGCACTAGAAATACCGCCACCAGACGTAGAGGTGGCAGATCGCAACCGAGACCACCATCATCGGGAAGGCATAGAGCGTGTAGGTGAGGAATTTGAACGGCACCTTGTTGCGATCGCCGATGCCGGCAACCGTCAAATTGGCCGAGGCACCGATCAGCGTGCCGTTGCCCCCCAGGCAGGCGCCGAGCGACAGGCACCACCACAACGGCCGGATATGATCGGCGCCGCCGAGCGACGGCGCCATGTTCTTGATCAACGGGATCATGGTGGCGACGAACGGAATATTGTCCACGATTGCCGACAGGAAGGCCGAGGCCCACAGGATGGCGTAGCCGGTATGACCGAGATTGCCGCCGGTTGCCACCACCAGTCTGTTGGCGAGTAGCGTGAGCAGGCCGCCGACATCGACGCCATGCACCACCACGAATAGGCCGATGAAGAAAAATATGGTGATCCACTCCACGTCGCCGAAGGTGGCGTGGATATTGTGCGCTGCCTTTTCGGAATGATGCGCCCAATTGTCGAGCAGCATCAGGATGGCAGCGCCGAACATGGCGATGGTGGCGGGCTCGAGATGCAGCGGCCGCGCCAGCACGAAGGCGACCATCACGGCGGTGAGCACGGCAAGCGACTGCTTGAGCAGCAGCCAGTCCTCGATCGATTCCGCCGGATTCATCGCCATGACCCGCTCTTCCGCGTCGTGCGAGGCCCGCAGGTCCTTGCCCCAGAGGAAATGGATGATCAGCGCCTGCACGATCATCACGATGATGATCACCGGCGTGAGGTGATAGACAAAATCGTTGAAGGCGAGCCCGGCCTGCGAGCCGATCAGGATGTTGGGCGGATCGCCGATCAGCGTCGCGGTGCCGCCGATGTTCGAGGCGAAGATTTCGGCAAACAGATAAGGATAGGCCGGCACTTTCAGCGTCTCGCAATCGCCAGCGTCACCGGCACGATCAGCAGCACGGTGGTGACGTTGTCGAGGAACGCGGACAGCACCGCGGTGGTGATCTGCAAGATGAACAGGATACCGGCGGGATGCGCCTTGGCCGCCTTCGCCGACCAGATGGCGAGATACTGAAACATGCCGGAGCGGCGCGAGATCGACACCAGGATCATCATGCCGGTGAGCAGGCCGATGGTGTTCCAGTCGATGCCGTGGATCGCCTCTTCCTGGTCGAGCACGCCGACGATGATCATCCGCCGGCGCCGACCAGCGCGACAATCGCGCGGTTGCACTTCTCCGACATGATGACGGCGTAGGTGATCGCCGAGGATGCAGGTGGATACCCACATCGCGTTCAGGCCGAAATAGACGTGAGACGCCGCGTGTGCGGTCATTGCCGAGCTCCCCCACAGCCGCGAGCGCCCGGCTTGACGGCCCAACTCGCTTGTTTGCGTATAAAGGTCGGGCAGGTGCCGCGGGGAGTCAAGTTGCGGCTTGGGCGCGCGTCCGCGCATAATCCCTCGCCCCGCCAGGGGTAACAACGAATGGGAGGATAGCGTGGCTGCCAATGTCCGCTTCAGCAATCCGAAAACCATGGCCAAGCCGCCCGGCTACACCTACGTGGTCGAGGCGACCGGGCCGAACCGGCTGATCTTCATCGCCGGCCAACTCGGCCTCGACATGGACAACCAGTTGGTCGGCGCCGCCGGCGACTTCCGGGCGCAGGCGTTCAAGGCATTTCAGAATCTGAAGCTCGCCTTGGAGTCGGCCGGGGCCGGCTTCTACGGACGTGGTGAAGATCAACAATTATCTCACCGACATGTCGAACCTCGGAATTTTGCGCGAGGTGCGCGACGAGTTTGTCAACACGGCCGCGCCGCCGGCCTCAACCACGGTGGCGATCTCGCAACTGGCGCGGCCGGGCGCGCTGTTTGAGGTCGAGGCGATCGCCGTGCTGCCGGCGAAAGCGGCGAAGATCGCGCGCGCGAAGGGCAGAATGAAGAGCAAGGTCAGGGCGAGCCGATCGAAACGAAAGTGAGCAACGCCAGCACCGGCAGCAGCACGGCGGCCGACCACAGCATGTAGCCGAAGAAGCTCGGCATCTTGACGCCGCGCTCGTTGGCGATGGCTGCGACCATGAAATTGGGCGCGTTGCCGATGTAAGTGAGCGCGCCCATGAAGACCGCGCCCATGCGAGATGGCGGCGAGCATGGCCGAAAACTTGCCCATCAGCTGCGGCGGCGTCGCCGCCGGCAAGCTGGAAGAACACCAGATAGGTCGGCGCGTTGTCGAGGAAGGCGGAAAGAAGTCCGGTCAGCCAGAAATAGGCCACCTCGTGCGGCGAGCCGTCGTGCGCGGTGACCGCCTTGAGCAACCAGGCGAAGGGCCCGTCGAGGCCGGCCTCCAACATCGCCAGCACCGGGATGATGCAGACGAAAATGCCGGCGAACAGCTTGGCCACTTCCATAATCGGCTCCCAGGTGAAATCGTTGGCCTTGCGGTGCTCCTCCGGCGTGAGCCAGAGCGAGGCAAGCGCGATGCGACGAGCGCGCCGTCGCGCACCAGGTTTTGCAACGCGACATGTGTGCCGTAGACGTTAAATCGATGCCGGGCTTCCAGGCGGCGGACAGCAGAATGGCGCCGATGATGCGGGCGATCAGCGGCAGGTTGATCAGGCCGCGCAGGCGTAGCGGCTCGGCGGCCGCGGGCGCGACTTTCGGTTCGCCGCGCGCGAACCAGAAATCGAGCGCCAGAAAAATCGCCAGCACCAGCCCGGCGACAATCGCGGTCTCGTAGGCAAGGTGCGTCGTCGTCCAGAAGAACTCGACGCCACGCAAAAAGCCGACGAACAGCGGCGGATCGCCGAGCGGCGACAGCGCGCCGCCGATATTGGCGACCAGGAAGATGAAAAAGACGACAACGTGCGCGTTGTGCCCGCGCGTGCGCATTGGCGCGGATCAGCGGCCGCACCAGGATCATGGCGGCGCCGGTGGTGCCGACCACGCTCGCCATCGCGGTGCCGAGCAGCAGAATGCCGGCGTTTACCAGCGGTCCGCCGCGCAAAGTGCCGGTGATCAAAATGCCGCCCGCAACAACATAGAGCGCAAACAGCAGCACAATAAAGCTCATGTATTCCGCCAGCATCGCGTGAATGAAGGAGGCGAGCGCGGTCGAGCGCCCGCCAACAGCGCGACGGTGCAAGCGTCAGCAGCGCCCACAGCGCGGCGACCTTGCCGTAATGCGCATGCCAGAATTTCGGAAACAGCAGCGGGCCGGTGGCGATACTCAGCAAGATGCCGGCGAACGGCAGCGCCCAGGGCCAGCCCATCTGCGCGCCGTCGAGATCGGCGGCGTGGGCCATCGACGGCACGAGAATGACGGCGAGGACGGCAAGGACGATTTTGGCGACGCTCATAGCGGCTGGCTAGCAGGCGCGGTTCCAAGCCGCAACCGCCGAGCCTCTCGGTCGTCATGCCCGGCCGTGACCCATGATAGAGAGAACCGGAAGCGGCGTTCGTGTGGTGGAAAGGGAAGTACATCAGGGCCGGCTCCTTCTCGCTTGCACGGGGATGAGCGGAGTTTACTAATGCGCCTCGTCCCAGTTATCGGCGGCGCGGGCGTCGACTTGCAGCGGCACGTGCAGGGACACGGCGGGGTGCGGCGCGCCCTGCATCACGCTTTTCACGATCGGAATCGTGACCGCCACTTCGCGGTCCGGCACCTCGAAGATCAATTCGTCGTGCACCTGTAAAAGCATCTGCGCGCTGAGCTTCGCCTCGGCGAACTCGCCCTCCATGCGCATCATGGCGCGGCGGATGATGTCGGCGGCCGAGCCTTGCAGGCGCGCGTTGATCGCGGCGCGTTCGTTGAACGAACGGATCGACGGGTTGCTGGCCTTGATGTCGGGGTAATGGCATTTGCGGCCGAACAGCGTGAGCACATAGCCGTTGGTCGCGGCAGAACTCGCGCGTCTGGTCCATGTAGTCGCGGATGCCGGGAAACCGCTCGAAATATTTCTTGATGTAGGCGCCGGCTTCCTCGCGCTCGATGCTCAGTTGATTGGCAAGACCGAAGGCGGAGATGCCGTAGATAATGCCGAAATTGATCGCCTTGGCGCGGCGGCGCACCTCGGGCGGCATGTCCTTGACCGGCACGCCGAACATTTCCGACGCGGTCATGGCGTGAATGTCGACGCCGTCCTGGAACGCCTTGCGCAGCGCTGGCACCTCGGCGACTTCCGACAGGAGGCGCAATTCGATCTGCGAATAGTCGGCCGAGACCAGCTTCATCCGGGCGCGGCGACGAAGGCGCGCCTTATTTTGCGGCCTTCCTCGGTGCGGATCGGGATGTTCTGCAAATTCGGATCGGACGAAGAGAGGCGGCCGGTTGACGTGGCGGCCAGCGCGTAAGACGTATGAACGCGGTGGGTGTCGGGATTGACGTAAGTCGGCAGCGCCTCGGTATAGGTCGAGCGCAGCTTGGAGACCTGCCGCCAGTCGAGAATCTTGCGCGGCAGCGCGTGGCCCTGCTCGGCGAGTTCTTCGAGTTCGCGCGCGCCGGTCGACCACTGGCCGGTCTTGGTCTTGGTGCCGCCCGGGAAAATTCATCTTGCCGAACAGGATGTCGCCGAGCTGCTTGGGTGAGCCGGGATTGAGCGGCTCGCCGGCCAGCGTCTTGATTTCCTCTTCGAGCGCGCCCTGTTTCTGGGCGAATTCGCCGGACAGGCGCGACAGAACTTGCCTATCGATGGAAATGCCGCGCCGCTCCATGCGCGCCAGCACGGACGGCATGGCGCGCTCCAGTGTCTCGTAGACGGAGGTGACGCGCTCGGCGGCGAGCCGCGGCTTGAGCGCGTTCCATAGCCGCAGCGTCACGTCGGCGTCCTCGGCGGCGTATTCGGTGGCCTTGTCGATGGCGACGCAATCGAACGTGACCTGCGCTTTGCCCTGGCCGGCGACATGGTGGAAATGGATGGCGTCGTGACCGAGCCAGCGCTTGGCGAGATCGTCCATGCCGTGGCCGCCTTTGCCGGCGTCGAGCACGTAGGAAATCAGCATGGTGTCGTCGTAACCGGCGATCTCGATGCCGCGCCGGGCGAACACCAGCCAGTCGTATTTCATGTTCTGCGCGACTTTGAGGATGCTCTTGTCCTCGAGCGGCGGCTTGAGCAGGCCCAGCGCGTCTGCTTTCCGGAATCTGGTCGGGCAGGAGTTTGGCTTCCGGCGCGAACAAGTCGCTGCCGTCTTGTTTTCCTTCACGGTGGCCGATCGGCACGTAGCAGGCTTCGTTGGGCGCGACGCTAAGCGAGAAGCCGCACAGATGCGCGGTCATCGGGTCGAGACTTGTGGTTTCGGTGTCGACCGCGACTACGCCGGTCTCATAGGCGCGCGCGATCCATTCCTGCAGGCGCGGCAGCGTGCGCACGCATTCGTATTTGCTGCGGTCGATCTTGGCGTTGCGCGCGGCTTGCGCGCGCACGGCGGCCAGCGAGATGGGGGTGAAAGCGCCATTTTTTCCTTTTATTCCCTCCCCAGTTTTCTGACCGTCACCCCCGGGCTTGACCCGGGGGTCCATGCGGCCGCTCCCCCGAGCGCTGGGCGATGTTTCATCGATGGCCGGGTCAAGCCCGGCCATGACGGTCTGAGATTGGGGAGAGGATGAAGAAGAAAGCTTTATATCCGCCTCTACCGTCGACGCATCGATCTCGGCTTTTTCCGCGACGCGCCGCGTGATGGTGTTGAATTCCATCGCTTTCAGGAACGCGATGAGATTTTTGTAGTCAGGCTCGTGCACCCCGAGCCGGTCGACCGGGACGTCGAGCGGCACCTTGTTGTCGAGCGTGACCAGCCGCTTGGAGATGCGCGCGATCTCGGCATTATCGATCAGCGATTGCCGGCGCTTGTCCTGTTTGATCTCGCCGGCGCGCTTGAGCAGCGTTTCCAGATCGCCGTATTCGCCGATCAACTGCGCTGCGGTCTTCACCCCGATGCCCGGCACGCCCGGCACGTTGTCGCTTGAATCGCCGATCAGCGCCTGGACCTCGATCACCTTGTCGGGGCCGACGCCGAATTTCTCCATCACCTCGGCGGCGCCGATGCGCTTGTCCTTCATGGTGTCGTACATGGTGACGCCGTTGCCGACGAGCTGCATCAGATCCTTGTCGGAGGACACGATGGTAGTGGTCGCTTTCGCCTCGCTGGCGAGCCGCGCGTAAGTCGCGATCAGGTCGTCGGCCTCGAAGCCGGCCTGCTCGAGGCAGGGGATTTCGAAGGCGCGTACAGCTTCACGGATCAGTGGGAATTGGGGGATGAGATCTTCCGGCGCGTCCGGCCGGTGCGCCTTGTATTCGGGATAAAAGTCGGTGCGGAAGGTTTTCTCGGATTTATCGAAAACGACCGCCAGGTGCGTCGGCTTGTCGTTCTTCATCTCGGCCAACAACTTCCACAACATGTTGCAGAAGCCGAGTACGGCATTGACCTGCAATCCGTCCGATTTGCGGGTGAGCGGCGGCAGCGCGTGATAGGCGCGGAAAATGTAGCCGGAGCCGTCCACCAGAAACAGGTGATCGCCCTTTTTCAGCGGTCGCGCCGCCGGGTTCGAGAGGGCGGAAGCGGCGGCTTTGATCTTGGCTGCGGTTTTGGATTTTGCGCTGGTCGGCATGGGCCGAATGTGGCCCCGGACGCGGCGTTAATCAATCTGTCGCATGACGCGCACACAGATAATGCAAAGGCCTTACTCTCGCCACTCGGGGCGGCCTCTGCTATGAACCCGCCGGCCGCGGTGGCCGGGATTGAGCAAGCGTTTAAGACCAAGGGCATTCCATGCGCGTTGCCATGATCGGCACCGGCTATGTCGGCCTTGTTTCCGGGGCCTGCTTTGCCGATTTCGGCCACGACGTGACCTGTGTCGACAAGGACACCGGGAAGATTGCGGCGCTCATGCGCGGCGAGGTTCCGATCTACGAGCCGGGGCTCAACGACCTGGTTGCCGCCAATGCGCGGGCCGGCCGGCTCACCTTCACCAACGATCTTCCGGTCGCGGTAAAAGACGCCGACGCGGTGTTCATCGCGGTCGGCACGCCGTCGCGGCGCGGCGACGGCCATGCCGATTTGAGCTTTCGTCTATGACGCGGCGCGCGAGATCGCAGCCGCGATCGGCGGCTTCACCGTGGTGATCACCAAGTCGACCGTGCCGGTCGGCACTGGCGACGAGGTCGAGCGCATCATCCGCGAGACGCGGCCGAAAGCGGAGTTCGCAGTGGTGTCGAATCCGGAATTCCTGCGCGAAGGCGCCGCCATCCAGGATTTCAAGCATCCCGACCGCATCGTGGTCGGCAGCGATCATGCGCGCGCGCGCGAGGTGATGACCGAGCTCTATCGTCCGCTTTATCTCAACCGTTCGCCGATTCTGTTCACCGACCGGCGCACCGCCGAGCTGATCAAATACGCCGCCAACGCCTTCCTCGCCACCAAGATCACCTTCATCAACGAGATCGCCGATCTCGCGCGAAAAAGTCGGCGCCGACGTGCAGGAGATCGCGCGCGGCATCGGGCTCGACAACCGCATCGGCTCGAAATTCCTACACGCCGGGCCGGGCTTCGGCGGCTCGTGCTTTCCCAAGGACACGGTGGCGCTGATCAAGACCGGTCTGGACTACGAGGCGCCGCTGCGCATCGTCGAGGCGGTGGTGGCGGTCAACGACGCGCGCAAGCGCGCGATGGCGCGCAAGGTGGCAAGTGCGCTCGGCGGCGAGTTGCGCGGCAAGACGATCGCGGTGCTCGGCCTCACCTTCAAGCCGAACACCGATGACATGCGCGAGGCGCCATCGATCCCGCTGATCACCGCGCTGCAGGACATGGGCGCCAAGGTGCGCGCCTACGATCCGACCGGCATGGAGCAGGCCAAGCCGCTTGTGTCAACGTCGCCTTCTGCAAGGACGCCTATGATTGCGCGCAAGGCGCCTCCGCGCTGGTGATCGTGACTGAATGGGAGCAGTTCCGCGCGCTCGATTTTGCGCGGCTGAAGCAGGTGATGGCGCGGCCGGTGCTGGTCGATCTGCGCAATATTTACCGGCCGGAGGAAGTCGCGCGCCACGGCTTCGCCTACGAGAGCGTCGGAAGGGCGTCGAAGGCGAAGAGCGATGTTCAGAAATAGGTTGTCATGCCCCGCGTACGCGGGGCAGCCAGTAATCACCCATATCGCTATGTCTTCACTCCTGCGTTTACTGGCTCATTCGCTTGCGCGGATGATGACGGCTCAGATTAATGAGACGCTTCGACACACTCTCTCCCCATCGACGACGCGCTGCCGCGGCTCACAGTCGCGCTGGCCGGCAACAATACCGTTGTGCTGGTGGCGCCGCCGGGCGCCGGCAAGACCACGCGTGTGCCGCTGGTGCTGCTCGACGAGCCGTGGGCGAAGGATAAAAAGATTCTGGTGCTTGAGCCGCGAAGGCTGGCCGCTCGCGCTGCTGCTGCGCGCATGGCATCGACGCTCGGCGAGTCCGTGGGTGAAACGATAGGCCTGCGCGTGCGTTTGGGCTCGAAGATCTCCGGACGCACGCGCATAGAGGTGGTCACCGAAGGTGTGTTCACGCGGCTGGTTCTGGACGATCCTTCTCTCGACAGCGTCGCCGCCGTGCTGTTCGACGAATTTCATGAGCGGTCGTTGGATGCCGATCTTGGACTTGCTCTCGCCAGAGATGCGCAGCAGGGCCTGCGCGAGGATCTGAAAATCCTGGTGATGTCGGCGACGCTCGACGGCGCGCGGGTGGCGGCGCTGCTCGGCAGGGCGCCGGTGGTCGAAAGCAAGGGCCGCGCCTTCCCGTGGAGACGCGCTATCTCGGCCGCGACGCGCGCGCGCGATCGAAAGCCAGGTGGCTGACGCAGTGCAGCGCGCCCTGCGCGCCGACACAGGCTCGTTGCTGGTGTTCCTGCCGGGCGCCGGCGAAATTCGCCGTACTGAGACGCTGCTCAAGGAGCGCGTTACGGACCCGAACGTTGATATCGTCTCGCTCTATGGTGCGCTCGATGCGCACGAGCAGGACCGCGCGATATCACCGGCGCCACCGGGTCGTCGTAAAGTGGTGCTGGCGACGTCGATAGCGGAAACCTCGCTCACCATCGAAGGCGTGCGCGTCGTCATCGACAGCGGGCTGTCGCGCGTGCCGCGCTACGAGCCCGATGTCGGGTTGACGCGGCTGGAAACCGTGCGGGCATCGCGCGCGGCCGCCGATCAGCGCCGCGGCCGCGCCGGCCGTACCGCGCCGGGCGTCTGTTACCGGCTGTGGGACGAGCCGCAGACAGCGTCGTTGGAGGCTTATACGCGGCCGGAAATCCTCTCCGCGGATTTGTCGTCGTTCGTGCTCGATCTGGCGCAATGGGGTACCGCCGACCTGACAAAGCTGGCGTTTCTCGATCCGCCGCCGCAGGCCGCGTTGAACGAAGCCAAGGTATTGCTTGGCGAACTCGGCGCGATCGACGCGACTGGCCGCATCACCGAGGAAGGCAAAAGGCTACGCAAGCTGCCGCTGCCGCCGCGGCTCGCGCGCATGGTCATCGATGCCGGTGCCGAAGGCGCCGGCCAGTTGGCCGCTGAAATCGCCACGGTGCTCACCGAGCGTGGGCTAGGCGGCGACGATGTTCATCTTGGCTACCGGCTCGACCAGTTCCGCCGCGATCGCTCGCGCCGCGCCGAGGACGCGCGGGCGATGGTGCGGAGGTGGGTTGCTGTGGTGGAAGTCAACGCGGAGCAGCGAACTCAGTCTGCTTCGCGGTCCGACCTCCCCCTCAAGGGGGGAGGTGAAGAAAGTGTCGGCGCTATTCTCGCGCTCGCTTATCCCGATCGCATCGCCAAAAGCCGGGGCAGCGGAAGCGGCAGCTTCCTGCTCGCCAATGGCCGCGGCGGCATTGTCGATCCGGCGTCATCGCTGGCGCGCGAGCCGTATCTCACGGTGGCCGAATTGACCGGTGCGGCCGCGGCAAGCCGTATCGTCCTGGCGGCGCCGATCGCGCTCGCCGAGATCGAGGCTCGCTTCGGCGACAAAATCGAGGAGCGCGACGCAGTGATCTTCGATGCCGCATCGGCGTCGTTGCGCGCGCGGCGCAGCCGCCGGCTCGGCGCGCTGGTGCTGGCGGAGCAGATCAAGCCAGTTGAACCCGACGCCGACAGCGCAAAACTGCTGGCTGAGGGGATCGCGGCGCTCGGTATCGCCAAGCTGCCGTGGAGCAAGCCGCAACTGCAATTGCGCGATCGCGTGCAGTTCCTGCGTAAGGCGGAAGGCGAGGAGTGGCCCGATCTTTCCGGCGACGCGCTGGCGCGCTCGGCTGCCGAATGGCTGGCGCCGTTTCTCGCCGGCAAAATCGCACTGTCGCAAATTGGCGCCGACGAGCTTTCCGTCGCGCTCGATACTTTGCTGCCGTGGGCGCTGCGCAAGCGGCTCGATACCGAAGCGCCGACGCATTTCACCGCGCCCACCGGTTCGTCGGTGCCGATCGACTATGACGCCGAACAAGGACCAACCGTGTCGATCCGCGTGCAGGAATTGTTCGGCCTTGCAAAACATCCGGTCATCGCCGGCGGCCGCGTGCCGCTGGTGGTCGAGCTTTTATCGCCGGCGCACCGGCCGGTACAGGTGACGCGCGATCTGCCCGGCTTCTGGCGTGGCAGCTATAAAGATGTGAAAACCGATATGCGCGGCCGCTATCCGCGCCATCCCTGGCCGGACGATCCGCTTAAGGCCCCCGCTACCCGCCGCGCCAAGCGCCGGGGCGAGTAAAATTTTAAGTGTTCGTTTAGCCGCGCACTCACCATCGCCGCAGCGCGCGAGGACGCATAGCGCGGCGTTAAGGGGGCTTTGGGCAGCCGCATGCGACGATGAAGCACAACCAGCGGGCTTTGCATCATGCGTCAAGTCCTCATCTTCGCCGCACTGGCGCTCGTCGGCGGCAGCTATCTCGCGCGCTACGCCGACAAAACGGTGGTGGAAGCGCCGGCGCCGCAGGCGGCTGCCGTCCAGCCGGTCGAACAGCCGATGCAGGCCCCCGTCGGCCAGCACACGATGGAACTGGCGGGCGGCCGCGACGGTCATTTTCACGTCGATGCCCGGGTCGAGGGTAGGCACCTGGACTTCCTGGTAGACACCGGCGCTTCGCGCGTGGCGCTGCGCGAGAGCGATGCGGCCATGGCCGGCGTGCATGCGATGCCGCGCGACTACACCGCGCTGATCTCCACCGCCAACGGCACGATCAAGGGCGCGCCGGTGACTCTGAGCCGGATCGAGATCGGCGACATCACCGTGTTCGACGTGCCGGCGCTGGTGCTGCCCGACCAGGCGTTGGCGCAAAACCTGCTCGGCGTCTCATTTCTGTCGCGGTTGCGGCGCTACGAAGTGGCCGACGGCCGCCTGCTGCTGGAGCAGTAATTTATCCTGCAATCTTTGGAATTGTGCCGGATCGCTTTGCCGGTTTGTGGCGTTGGGGTATGCACATGAATGTAGCACCGCCAAAATTTGAGGCTTTGATGTTTCCAACGCCGAAATCCGCGCTCACGCCCAATACCTATGACATACGAATCCTCGCCGATGGTGAAGCCGACCGGCTTTCCGCGAATACGACGCGCGCTGGCTGCTGGAAAAAGAAATCAACCTGATGGGTGTGCAGGCCCTCGGCATGGGGCTCGGTACGCTTGTTCGCGAAATGGGCGTGAAACCCGAGATCGTCACCGGCCACGACTTCCGCAGCTATTCCGCATCGGTGAAGCTGGCGCTGGTCACCGGACTGATGGCGGCGGGCTGCAAGGTGCACGACATCGGGCTCGCCGTCACGCCGATGGCCTATTTCGCGCAGTTCGAACTCGACGTGCCTTGCGTCGCCATGGTCACCGCCTCGCACAACGACAACGGCTGGACCGGCGTGAAGATGGGCGCCAACCGGCCGCTGACCTTCGGGCCGGATGAAATGACGCGGCTGAAGGAGATCGTGCTCGGCGCGGCAAGTTCGATCTTAAGGGCGGCGGCGGTTACGTTTTCGTCGAGAATTTCCCCGACCGCTATATCGCCGATTTGACCAAGCGGCCGAAAGATCAAGCGCAAGCTGAAGGTCGTCGCCGCCTGCGGCAACGGCACCGCCGGCGCCTTCGCGCCAAAGGTGTTGCAGGCGGTCGGCTGCGAGGTAGTGCCGCTCGACTGCGAGCTCGACCACACCTTCCCGCGCTACAATCCCAACACCGAAGACATGAAGATGCTGCACGCCATGCGCGACGCGGTGCTGGCGAACAAGGCCGATGTCGGGCTTGGGCTTCGACGGCGACGGCGACCGCTGCGGCGTGGTGGATAACGAGGGCGAGGAGATTTTCGCCGACAAAGTAGGCGTCATGCTGGCGCGCGACATGTCGAGCCAGCACAAGGACGCGACTTTCGTGGTGGACGTGAAATCGACCGGGCTGTTTCTCACCGATCCGGTGCTCAAGGCCAATGGCGTCAAGGTCGACTACTGGAAAACCGGGCATTCCTACATCAAGCGCCGCGTCAACGAACTGGGCGCGCTCGCCGGTTTCGAGAAGTCCGGGCATTTTTTCTTCAACAAGCCCTACGGCCGCGGCTATGACGACGGCATGGTCTTCGCGCTGGCCGTTTGCGACATGCTCGACCGTAATCCGGGAGAAGACCATGGCGGACCTGCGCAAGGCGCTGCCGAAAACCTGGGGCTCACCCACCATGTCGCCGCATTGCGACGACGAGAAGAAATACGGTGTGGTCGATGCGGTGGTGAAGCACTTCGAGACGCCAAGGCGAAGGGCGAGAAATTCGCCGGGCAAGCGATCCGCAATCTGGTCACCGTCAATGGCGTGCGCGTCACCGTCGAGGACGGCACCTGGGGCTTGGTGCGTGCCTCGTCGAACAAACCGGAGCTGGTCGTGGTGGTCGAAAGCCCGGCCTCGGAAGCGCGCATGCGCGAGATGTTCAAGGCAGTCGACGGCGTGCTGCGCACGCATCCGGAAGTGGGCGACTACAATCAGACGATTTAGCCTGTGACGTCATCGCTCGCTAAAGCGGGCGATCCAGTACGCCGTGCCTGCTCGGCTCTTTCGCGGACACTTGCGTTTACTGGATGCCGCGCCTTCGCGGGCATCACAAAAAGGGCTAAAATCCCCAAAACCGTCCCGTACCGCCGATGATCACGACTATCAAGCCGAGCGGAAGGTTGACCATAATAATCCGTCGAATGCGGTTAAGTTGCGGTCCCGCCGCAGGCCAGTCCTGTGCGTCCACCGCGCGCTTGAACTTGAGCCATGGCCCGTGGAACAGCCAGATGAACAGCGCGACCATCAGCAGGCCGATGCCCATCATCAAATGAATATAGAGTGGCGCGCCGCCGAAGCCGCCGAACGTGGTGAGCAGCATCCAGAATCCGCTGGCGAGCAGGAGGACGATCGAGACCCAGACCCAGGGAAAGAATTTGGCGAAGAAATTCCGCCAGAGCCGACAACGCTGCTGCGTTTCCAACACGCCCATCGCCGGCCGCAGGCAGATATAGGCCGCGAACATGCCTCCGACCCAGACCACGGCGCCGAGGATGTGGAGGGTGAGGGCGATAGTAGTTTCGAGCATGGGCGTCATAATCCATCGCTGTCATCGCCCGCGCAAGCGGGCGATCCAGTATCCGGGGCCTGCAAATGATGTGATGGGTTGGTGGATACTGGATGCCCCGCTTTCGCGGGGCATGACAGCATGTAAAGTGATCCCATGCGCATTGCCATTCTCGGCGCCGGGCCGGCGGGACTTTACCTCGGCTATCTGCTGAAACGCCGCCGGGCGGACGCCGACATTACCATCGTCGAGCAGAATCCGGCCGGTGCGACTTTCGGCTTTGGCGTAGTGTTCTCCGACCGCGCGCTTGAATTTCTGCGCGATGACGACCCGGAGACCTTTGCGGTCATTACGCCGCGGATGGAATCCTGGAACGACATCACGCTCGTTCACCGCAACGAGCGCATCGCCATCGACGGCGTCGGCTTTGCCGCCATCGGCCGGTTGAAGCTGCTGCAATTGCTGCAACAGCGCTTGCGCTCGGTCGGCATCGCGCCGGAATTCTCCCGGCCGGTCGCGTCGCTGGACGAGTTCGGCGACGCCGATCTGGTGGTCGGCGCCGACGGGGTGAATTCGCTGGTGCGTCGCACATTCGCCGACGAATTCGGCGCGAGCGTCGGTTATCTTGCCAATCATTTTGCCTGGTTTGGCACCGCCGAAGTCTACGATACTTTGACGCAGACCTTCCGCCATACGCCGGTCGGCGATTTCAATGCACATCATTATCGCTACGCGCCGGGACGGAGCACTTTCATCGTCGAAGTGGACGAGGCGACGTTCAATCGCGCCGGCTTCGAGCGCATGGAAAAGTCGGAATCGCGCAGCCTTTGTCAGAGGATTTTCGCCGAAGCGCTCGGCGGCCATCCGCTGATCTCCAACAATTCGATCTGGCGGCGGTTTCCGCTGGTGCGCAATGCGCGTTGGCACTACGGCAAATACGTGCTGATCGGCGACGCACTGCATACCGCGCATTTTTCCATCGGCTCCGGCACGCGGCTCGCCATGGAAGACGCCATTGCGCTCGATCGCGCGTTAACGACATCCAACGACGACGTCGCCGCAGCGCTGCCAGCGTTCGAGGCCGCGCGGCGCCCGATCGTGGACAAGATCGTCGCCGGTGCGACAGCGAGCGCCTCCTGGTACGAGAATTTCGCCGGACACATGGCGCTTTCGCCTGCCGAATTCGCCATGAGCTACATCACGCGCTCCGGCCGGGTCGACATCGACCGCCTGCGCAAGCTGTCGCCGCGCTTCGTCGAGCGCTACGACCGTGAGCGCGGTTAGCCGGTAATCGGAAGAACAAGGGCTGCCCGAGGATAGGTCTTCGGTTATAATCGACAGGCTCGTAATACCACCGCTAACTGGGGGAACCCATGCCGGTCACAGCACGCGTTTTGGCAGCTGCCGTCGGGTTCGCGGCTATTGCAGGCCTCGCGAGCCCAGCCGCCCGCGCGCAAACCAAGGAACAGTTCAATTGGTGCATTGCCGAGAACGATCCGACGCCGGACCAGAAGATCAGCGGTTGCACGGCGGTCATTGAAGCCGGAAAGCTGAAAGGCAAGCGTCTCGCTTTCGCCTTCGTCAACCGCGGCGTCGCCTACTACGAGAAAAGCGATTACGACCGCGCCATCACGGACTCCGATCAGGCGATCAAGCTCAATCCGAAATATGCGCTTGCGTACAACAATCGTTGCGCCGCCCGCCACGACAAAAAAGAATACGACCGTGCCATCGCGGACTGTAGCCAGGCCATCAGGCTCAGCCCGAAATATGCCGATGCCTACTTCAATCGCGGCTTCTCGTTTCACGGTAAAAAGCAATACGAACGCGCCATCAAGGACTACGGCCAGGCGATCAAGTTCGATCCGAAATACGCCGATGCCTTTTTCAATCGCGGCAACGCCTACCATGACAAAAACGACTACGATCGCGCCATCCTGGATTACGACCAGGCGATCAGGCTGAACCCGAACCACGCCCGGGCCTTCTACAATCGAAGTCTTGCCAAGAAGCAAAAGCGCGACGAGGCAGGTGCCGAAACCGACCTGGCGGCGGCGCGGAAGATCAGTCCGGATATCGGACGCTAGGCGCCGACCAACCTCGCATCAACGACAGCAATCGCTGACATGTCAGCGGAGATGGAACTCTGCGTGGTCGCCATTTTCTCGAACTCTGTTGCGAATTTGCAATATCTTGTTTGGCGCGTTTGCCCCCTAGAATTTGCGCCGGGACGGCGCTGAACCTCGGGTTTGTGGAGTGGGGGCAATGAAAAGGATTGTTCATTCTCGGTGGCGAGGCGGACTTTAATTACACCGGCATGAAGGCGAGCCGCACGGTTTCTTATATCGGCGTGGTTCCTCCGCCTCACATCGACACCATCACGCAGTCGCTCGACGGCACGTGGCTGGCCACGATACGCGGTCAATTCGGCCTCTTCCAGGGCCCTGGATGTATTATGCGACCGGCGGTCTGGCGTTGGGCCGGGTCAATTTCAGCGATTTCGAATTTTTCGGCAACAACGGGCAAATTTTCACGAACTCCAGCGACCAGACGAAAACGGGATGGACTTTGGGCGGCGGCGCCGAATGGGCCTTCGCGCCGCGTTGGAGCGTGAAAGCCAAATACCTGCATGTCGACCTCGGCAGCGTGAGCTACACGAGTATCGGATCGATCAATCCCAGCAACAGCATCATTCAACATCGCAATTTCACCGAGGAGATCGTTCGCCTCGGGGTGAACTACAAGATTTTCTAAAGGCTATGCTTCCTTGCCAGCAGGCCCGTTTTGCGGGACAGTCGGGCTGACAATAAAACCACGGAGGCCGGCCGATGGAAATTGTCCCCTTAGGCCCAGGTTTCGCCGCCGAGCTGCGCGGCGTGACGCTTGCCGATATCGCCGAGGAGGCCGCCGCCTATGCGGCTGCGCGCGCGGCATTCGAACAGCATTCGGTGCTGGTGTTTCGCGGACAGGACGTGACCGACGAGAGCCAGCTTGCCTTCTCGCGCCGCTTCGGTCCGCCGGAGGTGACCAAGGTCGGCTCCATGGGAACCGGCACGCATTTCATCACTTTGACCACCATCGGCCCGGACGGCAAAGTCGTGCCGCCCGATCACCGCTACGCCTTGCGCAACAAGGCGAACCAGCTTTGGCATACGGATTCGTCGTTCAAGGACATCCCGGCGCTGACCTCGATCCTGTCTGCCCGCATCGTGCCCGATCATGGCGGTGAAACCGAATATGTCTCGACCCGGCTCGCCTTCGAGCGGCTCGACCCCGCGATGCAGAAGCGGGTATCGAATTTGTTCGTCTGGCACGACTACGCGCATTCGCGCAGCAAGATCGCGCCTGATCTTGCCAGTCCCGAAGAGCGCGCAGCGCTGCCGCCGAATTGCTGGCGCATGGTTTGGAAAAATCCCGTCAACGGCCGCGGCGCCATTTATCTTGCCTCGCACGCCCGCGATGTCGACGGCATGGACCTGGCGGCTGGCCGCGCGCTGATCGATGAATTGATGGCCGCGGCGACAGCGCCTGGCACCAGCTATACCCACAAGTGGCGCAACGGCGATGTCGTCATGTGGGACAACCGCGCCACCATGCACCGCGGGCGGCCGTGGCCGGCGCACGAGGCGCGTCTGATGGTGCGCACAACGATCTCAGCGACTGCGGCGGACGGCCTCGAGGCCATGCGTCCGCCGTCGCGGCAGGCGGCGGAATAGCGGTCAGGCGCGGGCTTCCGTTTTTCATCCGACCGAAACGAGCGCATCGGCGGCGCCGGCGGCTGGAATGCGTATCGTAAAGTCGCCGCTATGACTCACGCCAAAGCGACCCCGGAACGGCTGAGCGCGTTTTCCGACGCCGTGTTCGCCGTGCTGATCACGATATTGGTTCTGGACCTCCGGCCGCCTACGGAACCCACAGTCAAGGCGCTGCTTTTTCTTTGGCCCACGTGGCTCAGCTACGCGGTCAGCTATATTTTCATCGCCATTGTCTGGGCTAATCACCACCATGTAATGGGCTATGCCACGGAGACGACGCCCCGCCTGATGTGGAGCAATTTTGCTCACCTGTTTTCTGTGTCGCTGCTGCCGTTCTCCACCACGTGGATGGCCGTGAGCCGTCTGGCGCCGCAGCCGGTTGCTTTCTACGCGACCGTTTTCTTTCTGGTGAACGCGACCTACATATTGCTGTTGTGGCAACTGATTGACCGCACGCCGGTCAAGAACATACCGCCGAAGACGCGGGGAATCATGCGGGTGCGATCGATCGTGACGCTGTGCCTTTTCGGAGTGGCCGCGGTCGTAGCGCTCAAATATCCACCGGTCGGGCTCGGAATTTGCTGTTGCTGCCTGATCGTTTATCTCAGGCCCGGCGCAATTCGCGGCTAGGCGCGGGCTGGCATTCCCAGCATTTGCCGGGCGTCGACCGGCGTGGCGACATGGTCGCCCAGTATTTCGACGATGTTCGCAGCCTTTTCCACCAGCGCGGCGTTGCTCGGCGTGAGCTTGCCCTTCTCGAGATAGAGATTGTCCTCCAGGCCGACCCGCACGTGACCGCCGAGCAGCACGGTCTGCGCCGCTATCGGGAATTGGTGTAGCGAGATACCGAAGGCGAACCACACGCAACCGGACGGCAGCATGCTCCGCATATAGGCGACCGCTTCCGAGGTGGCGGGCTGTCCCCAGGAAATGCCGAGGCATATCTGGAACAAGCCGGGTGGTTTGACGTGTCCGGTCTCGATGAGCCGCTTGGCGAGCATCAGATGGCCGGCTTCGAACACTTCGAGCTCGGGCGTGACGTTCGCCTCGCGGATCTCCGCCGCCATGGCCTCCAAATGGGCCGGCGTGTTGACGAAAACCTGGCCGCCCATGTTCATGCTGCCCATGTCGAGGCTGCAAATTTCGGGCCTGAGTTCCACCACATGACGCACGCGTGTTGCCGGCAGTGCCAGCGTGCTGCCGGGGGCGGCTTTGAGCGGCTCGTCGGCGCCGGGAATAAACCGCGCGCCGGGGCCGGTGGTGAGATTGATCAGCACGTCGGTGCCGCTTGAGCGGATGCGCTCCACCACCTCGCGATAGAGCGCGGGGTCCATGCTCGGCTTTGTCGTCTTCGGATCGCGCACGTGGATATGGACGATGGCCGCGCCCGCTTTGGCGGCGTCGATCGCCGAGGCGGCGATTTGTGCCGGCGTCACCGGAACGGCGGGATTGCGGCCGGGCGTATCCGCCGAGCCGGTCACCGCGCACGCGATCATCACTTTACGCTGCATCGTCCGCTCTTGAATGCGTCATTCGATGCGCAAATGCGCATCGTGCACGACTTTGCCCCACTTCGCGATCTCGCTTTTGATGCGCGCGCCGAACTCTTCCGGCTTGTTCGCCACCGGTACGAAGCCGAGCTTGTGCAGGTGCGCCGTGACGTCCGGCTGCGCAACCGCCTTGACGATCTCACGGTGCAGCAGATCGATGATCTCCTTCGGCGTGCCGGCCGGCGCCACCACGCCGGTGAGGGTGTCGGCTTCCTGATCGGCGTAGCCGGCTTCCTGCATGGTCGGTACGTCGGGAATCTCGGCGCTGCGCTGGGCCGCGAGCACGGCGAGCGCGCGCAATTTTCCACTCTGGATATTGCCCAGTGCCGGTGGCAGGGCGGTAAAGGCGATCGGCGTGTGGCCGCCGATGGTCGAGGTGATCGCGGGAGCGGCGCCGGGGAACGGGATCTGCACCATGTCGAGGCCGAACTTCTGCTTGAATAATTCGCCCGACAAATGCGGCGTCGAACCGATGCCGGGTCCGGCGAAACTGTACTTGCCCGGATTGGCCTTGATCAGCGCGATCAGCTCGTTGACGCTCTTCGCGGGTACCGACGGGTTGACCACGATCACATTGGGCGAATAGGCGACCATGGTGACCGGGACGAAGTCCTTGACGGCGTCGTAGGGGACGTGGGCGTAGAGGCTCATGTTGACCATGAAGCCGGTACTCACCACGGTGATGGTGTAGCCGTCCGGCGCCGCCTTCGCCGCTTCGGCGCTGGCGATGTTGCCGCCGGCGCCGGGCTTGTCGTCGACGTAGAATTGCTGCCCAAGGGACGCCGACAGCTTCTCCGCGACGATGCGGGCGATCACATCGGTGGGGCCGCCTGCGGAGAAGCCGACCAGCATGCGTACCGGATGATCGGGGTAGGAGCCCGCTGCGCCGGCGCCACCGGCAACGAGCAGTCCGGCGCAGAAAGCAAGCAAGCGCATGATGGTCTTCATGTTGTCCCCCAGATGACTCGACCACGCTATCATAGCCGCTCGAAACAGAATGAAGAAGCTCGCTGGGCGAGGCTAGCTGTTGCGGCCTTCCTTGCGCATCGCCGGCAGACCGATGCCGGTCGCCTCAAATCCGCCGTCGACCGCAAGCGTCTGCCCGGTGATGTAGCTCGCGTGGTCGCTGCACAGGAAGAAGATCGCCTCGGCCAGTTCGCTTTCAAGGCCGTAGCGGTTGAGCGGGATGGCATCGTAATAGGCGGCGCGGATTTCCGGCGTATGCACGGCTTTCGCCATGGCGGTGTCGACTGGCCCGGGCGCGACGGCATTGACCCGTATGCCGAGCGGGGCGAGTTCGATCGCCTGCTGCTGGGTCAGATGCGCAAGGCCGGCTTTGCTGGTGCCGTAGGCGGTGCGCAGCGTCGAGGCGCGAAGGCCTGATATGGAGGTGATGTTGACGATCGCGCCGCCGCCCGAGTCGCGCATCAGTGGCGCCGCGGCTTGCGTGCATAAAAACGGGCCGGTGAGATTGACCGCGAGCACGCGTGACCAATCCTCATAGGGACGTCGAGGATGGGCTTGAAGATCGCGATGCCCGCATTGTTGACCAGCGCGTCGAGCCGACCGAATTCTTTCGCGACCGTTTCGACGGCGCGGGCGACGCCGTTACGGTCGGCCACGTCGCAGGCGATGGCGATGGCCACGTCGGGCTTGTCCAGCACCTTATAGGTGTGCTGCAAGCTGTCGCCGTCGATATCGAGCAGTGCGACCCGCCAGCCGTCGGCGAGAAAGCGCCTGGCGGTCGCCAGCCCGATGCCGCGCGCGGCGCCGGTGACGAGGGCGGTTTTCGGTGCCGGCCGGCTCATGCGGGTGCCTCCCAAGCGAAAATGGACGCCTTAAGGCAGCATGGCGGCGTGACCGATGGCAAGCGCAGTCCTCGCTTTCCCGCGAACTCATATAGGCTGCCGGCCATGATGCCCCGCCATTTGGCCGCACTCGCCATGCTCGCCGTCGCCGCGCCCGCGGTCGCCCAGGACGTGCGCGGTCTTGAAATATGCACCGCCGAAAAGGCGATGGACCGGCGCACCAGCTGCCTGCAAAGCAATGTCGAATTTCTCCAGCAGACGCTGGCGAAGCACACGCGCGACACACAAGCCAAGCTTAACGACGAAAACCGCGAGATCGCGGCGCATAAAGCTGAGATCGCCGCCCTCAAGACCGCGCTGGAAAAACTTCAGCAGGAACTGGCGGAGTTGAAGAAGCCGAAGGCGGACAAAAAATGACGCGGCGGGCTATTCCTTATCTTCCTTGAACGTCTCGCGATAGGAGTGCGCGGGATAGACGCCGAGGATGGTGAGCTCTTTGGAGAAGAAGGCAAGCTCCTCGAGCGCGAACACCAGGGCGCGGTCGTCGGGATGACCCTCGACATCGGCATAGAATTGCGTGGCGAAGAAATTGCCGCCGACCATGTAGCTCTCGAGCTTGGTCATGTTGACGCCGTTGGTGGCGAAGCCGCCCATCGCCTTGTAGAGCGCGGCCGGCACGTTGCGCACGCGGAACACGAAGGTGGTGACGACCTTTCCCTTGCCGGGCGCCGCCCATTTCTTCTCGCGCGAGAGCACGATGAAGCGTGTGGTCGAATTGGATTCGTCCTCGACGTTCTCTTTAAGGATGTTGAGGCCGTAAATTTCCGCAGCCAGCCGCGAGGCGATGGCCGCGCGCGAAATATCTTTGCTCTCGGCTACTTCGCGCGCGGAACCGGCGGTGTCGGCAGCGACGATCGGTTTCAGTCTCAGCTCGCGGATGATCTTGCGGCATTGGCCGAGCGCCATCACGTGGCTTTCCACCGACTTGATGGTTTTCAGCGTCGCGCCCTTCGGCGCCATCAGTTGATTGCGGATCGGCAGAAACCATTCTGCGATGATGTGCAGCTTCGAGGTCGGCATCAGATGATGGATATCCGCAACGCGGCCGGCGACCGAATTCTCGATCGGGATCATGCCGAGATCGATGTCGCCGCCGGTGAGCGCGGAGAAGCAATCCTCGAAAGTCGGGCAGGGCACCGGTTCGTGCTCCGGATAGGCCTCGCGGCAGGCGAGATGCGAATTCGCGCCCGGTTCCCCCTGGAAAATGATCTTTTTCTTGGCCATGGCCCCACCTTAAGGGCGTTCGTTACGCAGACCTTCGTGCCTTAGTCAACGGGCCAGCAGCTTCCGCGCCTTGGCCAACTCCTCCGGCGTGTCGACGCCGAGTGGCACGCTATCGACGATCGCCGCATCAATCCGCATGCCGGCATCAAGCGCACGCAGTTGCTCGAGTTTCTCACGCCGCTCGTTGGCGGAGGGTGGCAGCTTGACGAAACGCTCCAGCGCCGCGCGCCGGTAGGCGTAAAGCCCGATGTGGTGATAATGCGGACCCAGGCCGGTGGCATCGGCGCGGGTGAATTTGGCGGCGTGCAGGCGGCCAGGTCCGACCGCGCTGCCGGAAACCTTCACGACGTTGGGATTGCTGCGCTCGGCCGGATCGGTGATGACAGCCGCGAGCGTCGAGATATCGACGGCGGGATCGGACAGCGGGCCGAGCGCTGCGCGGATGTCGGCGGGCTCGACGGTCGGCAGGTCGCCCTGCACATTGACCACAACACCGATGCGACGCTCGGGATCGAGCGCTTCCAGCGCCTCATAAATGCGGTCGGAGCCGGAGACGTGATCGGCCCGCGTCATGATGGCGCGGCCTCCCGACTTTTCCACCGCCGCCGCCACCGCCTCGGAATCGGTCGCCACCGCTGCCTCACCGACTTTCGCGGCCAGCGCGCGGCGCAGCACGTGCACGATCATCGGTTGCCCGGCGATATCGGCCAACGGCTTGCCCGGCAGGCGCGTCGAGGCCATGCGGGCCGGAATGAGGACGATGGTATCGGGCATCTCTGGTTGCAGGCGTCGGTGGGCCGGACTTGAACGAATGTCGAGTGGGCTGCGGCGCTTATACGGGTTGCCAGAACTAGGGCAAAACGGTATCTGTCCGCCGCCGCCAAGTTCTTGGCAGCAATTCCGGTCGGTCCCGCCTCGCGCGCTTCTTCGAGAGCCTTTTTCGATGAATTCCTTCGAACTCAACAAAATTTTGGGCGCCATTCTCGGCACCTGCCTGATCACGCTCGCCCTCAACATCGCGGCTGGCGCCATTTTCGCGCCCGAGAAGCCAGCCAAACCCGGCTATGCGATTGCGGTCAAGGAGCAGAGCAGCGAGAAAGGCGCGCCGAAGGAAGCCGAGCAGCCGATCGAAGCGCTGCTTGCCAAGGCCTCGGTGGAAAAGGGCCAGGCGACCGCCAAGCAGTGCCAAGCCTGCCACACCTTCGAAAAGGGCGGCCCAAATCGCGTCGGGCCTAATCTCTGGAACATTGTCGGCGATGAGCGCGGCAAAGACCGCGGCGGCTTCAACTTCTCCGCCGCCATGAAGGCGAAGGGCGGCAAGTGGACCTTCGACGAGCTTAACAAGTTCCTGACCAATCCGCGTGGCTATATCCCCGGCACCGCCATGACGTTCGCCGGTCTGTCGCGCGAGCAGCAGCGCGCCGACGTGATCGACTTCCTGCATACGCTGTCGGACAATCCGTTGCCGTTGCCCAAGGTGGCCGAGGGCGCGGCTCCGCCCGCTGGCGCAGCGCCTGCCGCCGCCGGAGCACCCGCTGCCAAGCCTGCGCAAGCGCCCAAACCGGGAGCGCCGCCCGCCGCTGCTCCACCGCCCGCGCCGGCGAAGAAATAGCCGATACGGCGATATTCAGCGAACCGGCCGAGCCAAGCCCGGCCGTTTTCGTTAGCGACGTGGCGCGAGGCCGCTGGTGGCGGGCCGAAAAACCGACATAATCAGCCGCGATTGCAGGGACGCGGGCGCCACGGAGCATAAGCATGAAATTGACCCGCCGTTCCCTCCTGCGCGGCACCGCGGCCGCACTCGTCACGCCGGCCTTGGGCGCGCGGCCGGGCACGGCCGGCGCACAGACGCGGCAATGGAAACACGGGCTCTCGTTGTTCGGCGAGCCGCGCTATACGGCCGACTTCAAGCATTTCGACTACGTCAATCCGGCCGCGCCGCAGAGTGGCACGGTGCGGCAGATCGCGTTCGGCACCTTCGACAATTTCAATCAAGTGGTCTCTGGTGTGAAAGGCAGCCTGGCCCTGGGCACCGAGCTGTTCACCGAAGCGCTGACCGCGCCGGCGCTCGACGAAGTGTCCACGGAATACGGCTTGCTGGCGGAAGCGGTCAGTTATCCGGACGACCGCTCGTCGGTCGCCTACCGGCTGCGCGCCAATGCGCGCTGGCATGACGGCAAGCCGGTGACGCCGGAGGATGTGATTTTCTCGTTTGATACCTTCAAGCAGAACAGTCCGCAACTCGGCGCTTATTACCGCCACGTGACCAAGGCGGAAAAATCCGGCGACGGCGAAGTCACGTTCGTGTTCGACGGGCCCGGCAACCGCGAATTGCCCCAGATCGTCGGCCAATTGCCAATCATGCCGAAGCACTGGTGGGAAGGTACCGACAAGTCCGGCAAGAAGCGCGACATCACGCAGACCACGCTGGAGCCGCCGCTCGGTTCGGGCCCTTACCGGCTCAAGGATTTCGCGCCCGGCCGTTCGCTTGTCTACGAGAAGGTCGCCGACTATTGGGGCAAGGATCTCAACCTGAATGTTGGCAGCAATAATTTCCAACAAATCCGCTACGAATATTTTCGCGATTCCACCGTCGCACTGGAAGCGTTCAAGGGCGATCAGGTCGATTGGCGCACCGAGAACAGCGCCAAGAACTGGGCGACCTCCTACGATTTTCCCGCCGTGCGCGACAAGAAGGTGGTGCTGGAGGAATTTCCGATCCGCAATGTCGGCGTGATGCAGGCGTTCGCCTTCAATATAAGGCGCGACCAGTTCAAGGATCCGCGCGTGCGCCGCGCCTTCAACTTTGCTTTCGATTTCGAGGAAATGAACCGGACGATCTTCTTCGGCCAGTACAAGCGCATTTCCAGCTATTTCGAAGGCACTGAGCTCGCCTCGTCCGGAATTCCGCAGGGCAAGGAGCTGGAAATCCTGCAAAGCGTGAAGGACAAGGTGCCGGCGGATTTGTTCGCCAAGCCCTACACCAATCCGGTCGGCGGCAGCCAGCAGGCAGACCGCGACAATTTGCGCACCGCGCTGGCGCTGTTTCGCGACGCCGGCTACGAGATCAAGAATACCAAGCTGGTCAACACTAAGACCGGTGAGCCCTTTAGCGTCGAATTTCTGGCCGAGGACCCGGCGACCGAGCGTTTCGTGCTGTTCTACAAGCCGTCGTTGCAACGCGTCGGCATGACGGTGAACGTTCGCGTGGTCGACAGCGCGCAATACGAGAACCGCTTGCGGCAGTGGGATTTCGACATCGTCGTCGCATCCTGGGGCGAGTCGCTGTCGCCCGGCAATGAGCAGCGCGGCTTCTGGAGTTCGCAGGCCGCCGACCAGCCCGGTTCGCGCAACCTGATCGGCATCAAGAATCCGGCTGTCGACGCGCTGATCGACCGCGTGATCTTCGCCAAGGACCGCGACGAACTGGTTGCGGCCACCAAGGCGCTCGACCGCGTGCTGCTATGGAATTTCTACGTCGTGCCGCAATGGACATACGGCAAGCAGCGCACCGCGCGCTGGGACCGCTTCGGCCGCCCGCAAAACATGCCGAAATACGGGCTCGCCGCGTTCCCAGCCATCTGGTGGTGGGACGCGGCCAAGGCGGCCAAGGCGCCGCAGCGATTTTGATCACCCGCCGCCACGCGCTCGTCTTATCCGCCGGCGCGCTCGCCGGCGCGAAATTTGCTTCGCCGGCGGCTGCACAAGAGGCCGATCGTCACGGCATGTCGGCTTTCGGCGATCTCGCCTATCCGGCGGATTTCCCGCACTTCGAGTACGTCAATCCGGGCGCCCCCAAGGGAGGCGTGTTCTCTCAGATCGGCCCGAACCGGCAATTCAACCAGTCGTTCCAGACCTTCAATTCGCTCAACAGCTACATCCTGAAGGGTGACGCTGCGCAGGGCATGGAACTGACTTTTGCGACCCTGATGGCGCGTTCGGGCGACGAGCCGGATGCCATGTACGGGCTGGCCGCGCGCAGCGTGCGCATCGACGACAATGGGCTCACCTATCGCTTCATGCTGCGGCCGCAGGCGAAATTCCACGACGGCACGCCGCTCACCGCGCATGACGTGGTGTGGTCGCTGGCGACGCTGAAGGACAAGGGCCATCCGATCATCACGCAATTGTTGCGCGACTTCAAAGGCGCCGAGGCGCTCGGCGACCGCACGCGTCGTGGTTCGCTTCGCCGAGAAGCGCGGCCGCGACGTGCCGCTGTTCGTCGCCGGCCTGCCGATTTTCTCGAAGGCCTATTATTCCAAACAGCCTTTCGAGCAGTCGACGCTGGATATTCCGCTCGGCAGCGGCGCCTACAAAGTCGGCCGCTTCGAGGTCGGGCATTTCATCGAATTCGACCGCGTGAAGGATTGGTGGGGCGCCGATCTGCCGGTGTCGCGCGGGCAGAACAATTTCGACGTGCTGCGTTTTGAATATTACCGCGACCGCGAGGTCGGCTTCGAAGGCTTTACTGCCAAGAATTATCTATTCCGCGAGGAATTCACCTCGCGCACTTGGGCGACGCGCTACGATTTTCCCGCTTTCAAGGACGGCCGCGTCAAGCGCGCCGTGCTGCCCGACGATACGCCGTCCGGCGCGCAGGGCTGGTTCATTAACACGCGCCGCGCCCAGTTCAAGGACCGCCGCCTGCGCGAGGCGCTGATCGACGCTTTCGATTTCGAGTGGACCAACAAGAACATCATGTACGGCTCTTACGAGCGCACCGTGTCGGTGTTCCAGAATTCGCCGATGATGGCGCAGGGCAAGCCCGACGCCGCCGAACGCGCACTGCTCGAGCCGTTCCGCAGCGAGCTGCCGGACGAAGTATTCGGCGAGCCCTATGTGCCGCCGGTGACCTACGGTTCCGGCCAGGACCGCAATTGGCTGCGGCGTGGCGCGCAGCTGCTCGGCGACGCCGGCTTCGCGCTCAAGAACGGCAAGCGAGTCATGCCGGACGGCACGCCGATCACCGTCGAGTTCCTGCTCGACGAAGCGACCTTCACGCCGCACCACCTGCCTTACATCAAGAACCTCGGCATCCTCGGGATCGGCGCCACCTTGCGCGTGGTTGATCCGGTGCAGTACCGCGCGCGTGTCGATGGCTTCGATTTCGACATCACGGTGGAGCGTTTTAGCTTTTCGGCGACGCCGGGCGATTCATTGCGCACTTATTTTTCTTCCCAGGCGGCGGCAACCAAGGGCTCGCAAAATCTCGCCGGCATCGCAGATCCGGTGGTCGACACGCTGGTCGACATTATTATCGCCGCCAAGACGCGCACCGAGCTCACCACCGCCTGCAAGGCGCTCGACCGCGTCATCCGCGCCGGCCGTTACTGGATTCCGCACTGGTACAAAGCCTCGCACTGGATCGCTTTTTGGGACGTGTTCGACCACCCCGCCGTGAAACCACGCTATTCCCGGGGCATCCCGGAAACCTGGTGGTACGATAAGGACAAGGCGGCGAAGTTGGACCGGAAAGGCTAGGGCGTCATGGCCCAATTTGCCGCACTGCGTCACATTTTGCATAAAGCGGATGGACCCGAGTTGCGCGTCCTGTCCATGTCTTTATGTTGCGATATGTCATAAGGCGTGAATGCCCGACACCCGGCCGGGCATAAGGAAAAAATACAGGCTTCCGTAACAATCTCATGACAGCCTACATTATCCGCCGCCTGCTGTTCATGGTGCCGACCATACTCGGCATCATGCTGGTCGCCTTCGTCGTGGTGCAGTTTGCGCCCGGCGGCCCGGTCGAGCAGGTAATCGCCAAGCTCACCGGCGCCGATACCGGCGCGACCTCGCGTATTTCCGGCTCGGCCGGCGGCGATTTCGGCAACCGCGGCCTGGCGCAGGGCGGGTCGGGCGTGGACGCCGTGACCTCGAAATACCGCGGTGCACAGGGGCTCGATCCCGAATTCATCAAGAAGCTGGAAAAGCAGTTCGGCTTCGACAAGCCGGCCTATGAGCGCTTCGGCATAATGCTGTGGAACTATATCCGCTTCGATTTCGGCAAGAGCTATTTCCGCGACATCGGCGTGCTGCAGTTAATCAAGGAAAAGCTGCCGGTCTCGATCTCGCTCGGCCTTTGGATGACGCTGCTCACCTACCTGATCTCGATCCCGCTCGGCATCCGCAAGGCGGTCGACGCGGGCTCGCGCTTCGACGTGTGGACGTCAAGCGTGATCATCGTCGGCTATGCCATTCCCGGCTTCTTGTTCGCGATATTGCTGATCATCCTTTTCGCCGGCGGTTCGTTCTTCGACATATTCCCGCTGCGCGGCCTGGTGTCGGAGAATTTCTGGCAGCTGCCGTGGTACGCCAAGATCGGCGATTACTTTTGGCATCTGACGTTGCCGATCATTGCGATGGCGCTGTCGGCCTTCGCCACCATGACGCTGTTGACCAAGAACTCGTTCCTCGAGGAAATCCGCAAGCAATACGTGCTCACCGCGCGCGCCAAAGGCTGCACACGCAACCAGGTGCTATACGGGCACATCTTCCGCAACGCCATGTTGATCGTGATTGCCGGTTTCCCTCGGCCTTCGTGCACGCGTTCTTCTCCGGCGCGCTGTTGATCGAAACCATCTTCTCGCTCGACGGGCTCGGCCTGCTCGGCTTCGAAAGCGTGCTCAACCGTGACTATCCGGTGGTGTTCGCCACGCTTTACATCTTCGCGCTCATCGGCGTGGTGGTGAACCTGATCTCCGATCTCACCTACACCTGGATCGATCCGCGCATCGATTTCGAGACGCGGGAGGTCTGAGGTGGACGCGATTCCAGCCATCAAGTCGCCCGATACCACAGCTATCGGCGTTTCCGGCCTCGACGTGCCGCCGGGAAGTCACTGGATCACGATTTCGCCGATTAACCGGCGGCGCTGGGAGAACTTCAAGGTCAACCGGCGCGGCTATTGGTCACTGTGGATCTTCCTGGCGTTGTTTTTGATCTCGCTGGTTGCCGAATTCATCGCCAACGACAAGCCGATCTTCATCTACGTCAACGGCCGATGTATTTGTCCCGGCGGTGTTGACCTATTCCGACACGACCTTCGCCAAGACGCCCGACCCGCTTTTGTTCGGCACCGCCGCCGACTATCGCGACGACTATCTGATGGGCCTGATCAAAAAGGAACACGGCGCGGTGATCTGGCCGCCCATCCGCTTCTCGTACAATACGCAGGTAAGCAAGCCGCCGTCGCCGTTCCCGTCCAAGCCGACCTGGATGCTGACGCAGAAGGATTGCGAATTCGCCGCCACCCACGGCTTCGCCAAATGCGGCGATCTCGAATACAATTGGCTCGGCACCGATGACGGCGGCCGTGACGTGCTGGCTAGGCTGATCTACGGTTTTCGCATTTCGGTGCTGTTCGGGCTGGTGCTGACCATCATATCGTCGATCATCGGCATCGCCGCCGGCGCGGTGCAGGGCTATTTCGGCGGCTGGGTCGATCTCCTGTTCCAGCGATTCATCGAGATATGGACCTCGATTCCCTCGCTCTATCTGCTGCTGATCATTTCGTCGGTGCTGGTGCCCGGCTTTTTCGTGCTGCTCGGCATCCTGCTGTTGTTCTCCTGGGTGTCGCTGGTCGGTCTGGTGCGCGCGGAATTCCTGCGCGGGCGCAATTTTGAATACATCATGGCCGCGCGCGCGCTCGGTGTTTCGAACGCGGTGATCATCTTCCGCCATCTGCTGCCGAACGCCATGGTGGCGACCATGACATTTCTGCCGTTCATTTTGTCGTCGTCGGTGATGACGCTGACCGCGCTCGACTTCCTCGGCTTCGGCCTGCCCCCCGGCTCGCCCTCACTTGGCGAATTGCTGTCGCAAGGCAAAGCCAACGTGCAGGCGCCGTGGCTCGGCCTCACTGGGTTCTTCTCCATCGCGATCATGCTCTCGCTGCTGATCTTTATCGGCGAAGCGGTGCGCGACGCCTTCGATCCGCAGAAAGACCTTCCGATGAACGCGCCGGCCGATACGATCCTCTCGATCCGCGATCTTTCGATCGCGTTCGGCACCGGCAAGCGCGAGGTGCTGGCGGTAGACCGTGTGTCGTTCGACATCGTCAGGGGCGAGACGATGGCGCTGGTGGGTGAATCCGGCTCCGGCAAATCGGTGACCGCGCTGTCGGTGATGAAATTGCTGCCTTACCCGGCCGCGCATCACCCCTCGGGCACCGTCACCTTCGAGGGCCGCGAACTGCTGACCATGCCGGAGAATGAGATCCGCCACGTGCGCGGCAACGACATCGCGATCATCTTCCAGGAGCCGATGACGTCGCTCAACCCGCTGCACACGATCGAGAAGCAGATTCGAGAAATTCTGATGATTCACCAGGGGCTCACGGGCGAGAAGGCGCGCGCCCGTATCCTCGAATTGCTCGAGCAGGTCGGCATCCCCGATCCGAAGGGGCGGCTGGGAAGCTATCCGCATCAGCTCTCGGGCGGCCAGCGTCAGCGCGTGATGATCGCAATGGCCTTGGCGAACGAGCCGGACCTGCTGATCGCCGACGAGCCGACCACCGCGCTCGACGTGACGGTGCAGGCGCAGATCCTCAAGCTGCTCAGGGACATCCAGAAGCGGCTCGGCATGTCGATGCTGTTCATCACCCACGACCTCGGCATCGTGCGCAAGCTTGCCGACCGGGTGTGCGTGATGAACCAGGGAAAAATCGTGGAGCGCGGGCCGGTCGAGCGCGTTTTCACGGCGCCCGAGCATCCCTACACGCGCGCTTTGCTCGCCGCCGAACCGAAGCCCGATCCGGCGCCGCCGCGGCCGCAGGCGCCGATTGTGGTGCGGACCGAAAACCTGAAAGTGTGGTTCCCGGTCAAGCGCGGCGTGCTGCGCAAGGTGGTCGGTCACATCAAGGCGGTGGACGGCATCAGCGTCGAGGTGCGCAAGGGAGAAACCCTTGGTGTGGTGGGCGAAAGCGGCTCCGGCAAGACGACGCTCGGCCTCGCGATTTTGCGGCTGATCTCGTCCGACGGCCCCATTGTGTTCATGGGCGACACCATCCAGGGCCTCAAGTTCAAGGAATGCGGCCGCTATCGCCGCAACATGCAGATCGTCTTCCAGGATCCGTACGGTTCGCTCAGCCCGCGCATGTCGGTATCCGACATCATCGAGGAAGGCCTCAAGGTGCATCACCCGCATCTGAAGGCGAACGAGCGCAAGCAGCGTGTGGTGGAGGCGCTCACCGATTCCGGACTCGATCCGGAAACGCGCTTCCGCTACCCGCACGAATTCTCCGGCGGCCAGCGCCAGCGCATTGCCTTGGCGCGCGCATTGGTGCTGGAGCCGACTTTCATCATGCTCGACGAACCGACGAGTGCGCTCGATATGCTGATCCAGGCGCAAATGGTCGACCTCTTGCGCGACCTGCAGAAGCGGCACGACCTTACCTACATGTTCATCTCGCACGATCTGCGCGTCGTGGCGGCACTGGCGAGCAGGCTGCTGGTGCTCCGTCACGGCAAGATGGTGGAGGAGGGCGCGGCGGCCGATTTGTTCAAGGCGCCGAAGAGCGACTACACCCGCGCGCTGTTCGCCGCCGCCTTCAAGATGGAATCCGCGCCGGAGGGCGTGGTCGCGGAATAATTTCTTTATCCGTTCTCGCGGGGACGAACGGGCATCTAAATTCGCTTGACGCTGGTGACGTCGCTGCCCGCCGCCTTGATGCGGGCGATGGCTTCGGCGGCCGGCTCGATCGCCACCGCCATGGCATGCGCATTGGCGTGCAGCAGGTTCTCGCCATCGCGCGCTATGGCGACATGCCTCTTCCAGAACACCAAATCGCCGCGCCGCAGTTCGCCGAGCGACGACAATTTTCCAAGCGCAAGTTCCTGCATGTCGCTGTCGCGCGGGCAGGCGTAGCCGGCCGCCTGCAGCGCGGCCTGCACCAGCCCGGAGCAGTCGATGCCGAGCGAGGTCTTGCCGCCCCAGAGATAAGGCGCATGCAAAAATTCTTCGGCGACGGCAACAAAATCCAGCTGCCGCGCCTTGATCGGCGCCAGATGCACCGCCGGTAGATGCCAGCCATTGGCCGTGACGGCGAAACGCTCGTCCTGCCGCGCAATGGTGAGCCGCGCGCCCATCGGCAGCGCCACAGCCGGCGACAATTTGATGTCGGGCCCCGGAAAACCGAGCGCACGCGGTACCGCGACCTTGTGAGTCGGCGCCTTGCCCGGCCTGCCGAGCGCGTTCGCCGACAGCCAGCCAACATAGCCGTCGCTCTCGAGCTGACCCCAGGCCCAGCCTTCGTCGGTCGTCTCGTAGACGATGATCCGTTCGCCCATGAGCGCCTGCGTGTCGAGCCGCGCCTCGTGCGACGGCGTGCCGCGCACGGGCGCAATCGGCTCAACGACCTCGTGACGCACGCCTTCGACAAAGCGCGCGGCCTCGACCTGGCCCTGCAGATACTTCGCCGCGATCTCGGGGCGGAACGGATTGATGCGAGGATCGAGCGCGACCATGATTTAGATTCTTACGTTGCGCATGATTTTATCCGAAAACCGGCTCCCACTTTTCGGAATCATGCGCTGTACCGCGCGCAGAGCAGCGCATAGAGCGCCCGCGCCGATTGCAGCTCGGCGCCTTCCGGGCGGCCCGGCTTGGCGACCGGTGTCCAGGCGAAAATATCGAGATGCAGCCAGGACTTTGCGGTTACGAACTTGCGCAGGAACAGGGCCGCGATAATCGCGCCGCCATGGCCGCCGGTGCTGACATTGTTGGTGTCGGCCGCTTTGGAATCGAGCATCGCCTCGTAAGGGCGCCACAACGGCATGCGCCAGAGCGGGTCGTTCTCGGACGCGGCATAGCGCGCAAGCTCGCCGGCAAGCGCGTCGTCGTCGGTGAAGGCCGCCGGTACATCGGGCCCGAGCGCGACGCGGGCGGCACCGGTCAGCGTGGCGAAATCGGCAACCAGTGCCGGCCTGTCCTCGTCGGCGAGCGCCAGCGCATCCGCCAGGATCAACCGGCCTTCCGCGTCGGTATTGCCGATCTCGACGCTGATACCCTTGCGCGAGTTATAGATGTCGCGCGGCCGGAAACTGGTGCCGGAGATGGAATTTTCCACCGCCGGGACGATCACGCGCAGCCGCACCCGCAGCTTACGCGCCATGATCATGTGCGCGAGCCCCAGCGCGGTGGCGCCGCCGGCCATGTCCTTCTTCATGTTGAGCATGCCGGTGTCGTTCTTGATATCGAGACCGCCGGTGTCGAAGCATACACCCTTGCCGACCAGCGTGACCTTCGAGTCGGTGACAACGCCCCAGGTGATGTCGATCAGCCGTGGCGTGCGCGCCGAGCCGGCGCCGACCGCGTGGACCAGCGGGAATTCCTTGGCGAGCTTGTCGCCGCTGGTGATGTGCACGCTAGCGCCGTGCTGCTTGGCGAGCGCGCGGGCGGCGTCTTCCAATTCGGCCGGGCCCATGTCGTTCGACGGCGTGTTAATAAGGTCGCGCGCCAGCGTCACGCCCTCGGCAATGCGGGTAAGGTCGTCGCCGTCGACGCCGTCGGGTACGACCAACTGCACATGGCGCGTCTCCGCCTTGCGGTAGCGGGTGAATTGGTAGGCGCCGAGCGCGAAAGCGAGCGCGGCGAGCCGCGCGTCGTGCGGCGCATTGGCGAAACGGTAGATGCCGGGCGGCAGCAGCGTGGACAATTGCCCCGGGCGGAACGGGTCTTTCACCGGCTCGTCGGGATTTTCCAGGCCGAACAATACGCCGGCCAGCGTTCCGTCCGGTCCCGGAACGACGAGATGCCGCCCCGGCTTCGGCTCGTATCCGGCGGCGCGCAGGAACGTGCGTTCTCGGTCGTCGATGGTTTCGGTCGCCTTATCGAACGTTGCTGCGGTGACGAACAGGATCGGCACCGCCGGTTCGCCGACCTTTACGAAAATCGGATGCATGATTACTCCGCGGCGTCGCGCATGGACGATTTCGGCGCATACCCGCCACGCGACTGCGGCAGCTTCCAGCCCAGCATTTTCGATGCGACCAGCGTGCGCAACACCTGCGCGGTACCGCCGCCGATGGTGAACATGCGCACGTCGCGCGCCATGCGTTCGAGCGGCAGTTCACGCGAATAGCCGCGCGCGCCGAAGAACTGCAGCGCGTCGTTGACGATTTTGATGGCACTCTCGGAAGCGAATATTTTAGCTTGCGCCGCCAGCATCGGATCGGGGAAGGCGCTGCCATCCGACCCGCGCGCGCGCGCGGCGGCATAAAGCATCAGGCGCGAAGCGGTGAGTTGCGTCTGCATGTCGGCCAGCATCCATTGCAAGCCCTGGAATTCGCCGATCGGGCGGCCGAACTGCTCGCGCGTCTTGGCCCATTCCAGCGCGTGATCGAGCGCGCCGGCGGCGATGCCCATCGCCACCGCGCCGGCGCCGACGCGCTGGCTGTTGTAGGCGTTCATCAGGTCGGCGAAACCGCGGGCGAAACCGGATGGCGGCAACACCGCCATGTCCGCCGGCGCTTCGAGGTTCTCGAATATCAGCTCGCCTTCCGGCATGCCGCGCAGGCCCATGGTCTGCTCGCGCCGCGCCACGCGCAGGCCGACGTTCGGTCCATTGGCGTGGTCGCGCACTGCGAGGAAGCCGCCGATACCGAGTTCCTGCCCGCGCTCGTCAAACACGCGCGCGAAGATCAGATGCAGGCGCGAGATGCCGGCGCCGGTGATCCAGTGTTTCCTGCCATTGAGGATGTAAACGTCGCCGCGCCTGTCGGCGCGCGTGGTCATGGCGAGCGCGTCGCTCCCGGCGTCCGGCTCGGTGATGCAGATGGCCGGCTTGTCGCCTTCGAGCACCAGCCGCGCCGCGAGTTTCTTCTGCGCCTCGCTGCCATAAGCCATCACCGTGGAGATGGCGCCCATGTTGGCCTCGACCACGATGCGCGCGGTGACTGCGCAGGATTTCGCCATTTCCTCGATCACCAGCACGGCGTCGAGGAAGGAGCGGCCTTGTCCGCCCAGCGCCTGCGGCACGGTCATGCCGAGGAAGCCGGCTTCCGTGAGCGCTCTCACGATGTCCCACGGGTATTGCTCGTCGCGGTCGATCGCCGCGGCGCGGGGCCGCGCCACGGATTGCGAAAAGGCGCGGGCGCGCGCTTGGAGGGCGATTTCGTCGCTGGAGAGGTTCAGTTCCATGGCGTGATCTTAAGCCCGCTGGTTGGACCAGAATATAAGTTAACCACTCGTTAGGGTTAACGTTTTATTGCTCGGGGAATGCCGTCGGAATGCCAGCCTCCGGAATCCCATGCGCCGTAAGCGCTCCAGCGCCGCCCGCCTGCTGGCCTCGGCCGCCGTCGCGGCCGTGCTCGCCCTCTCGGTTGGCGGGTGCAAGACCACCAGCGACGATATTACCGGCTCAATTGCCGCCAACAGCGCCCCGCGCACCGATGCCGATTGGCGGCGCCAGCTTGAGGTCTGGGGCGCCCGCTACCGCGAAAAGCCCGACGACGCAGAAGCGGCCATGGGTTATGCCCAGGCGCTGCGCGCCACCGACCAGCGCGCCCAGGCGGTCGCCGTCCTGGAGCAGTGCACGATCCGCAATCCGCACAATATGCCGCTGCTCGGCGCCTACGGCCGCGCGCTGGCCGAAGCCGGCGACTACAACCAGGCGCTCGATGTCCTCGGCCGGGCGCACACGCCGGACAATCCGGACTGGCGCGTGCTCAACGCGCAGGGCGCGGTGCTCGATCAACTGGGCCGCCACGCCGACGCGCAACGGCACTATTCGGCTGCGCTCAAGATTGTGCCCGACGACCCCTCGGTCCTGTCCAATCTCGGCCTGTCCTATGCGCTGACCAAGGACCTGAAACGCGCCGAGACCACTTTGCGGCTGGCGGTGGCGCGGGCCGACGCGGCGCCGAAGGTCCGGCAGAACCTCGCGCTGGTGGTGGGCCTGCAGGGCCGTTTCGCCGAGGCCGAAACCATTGCCCGCGCCGATCTGCCGCCGGACGAGGCCGCCGCCAATGTGAGCTATCTGCGGCAGATGCTCGCGCAGCGCGGCGCCTGGCCGAAAAAAGGCCCGCGGTCCCTGATGCCCGCGCCCGACGCCGGAACCTGAGCACAACGCCGCTGCGTCATTCCGGGACGGCGCACCGCGCCGGACCCGGAATCCAGAGCCATATCGAACCGAGTTTGCAGCCCTGGATTTCGGGTTGCCTCGCTTCGCTCGGCCCCCGGAATGACGATGAGGACGCGGTGATCGGCGTTACCTTATGGCCATGACCTTGATCGCGGCCGGGCCGAGAATGACGATGAACAGTACCGGCAGGAAGAACAGGATCATCGGCACCGTCAGCTTCGGCGGCAGGCCGGCGGCTTTCTTCTCGGCTTCCGACATGCGCATGTCGCGATTTTCCTGCGCCATCACGCGCAGCATGTTCGCGAGCGGCGTGCCGTAACGCTCCGCCTGCTGCAAGGCCATGCAAACCGATTTCACGCCGTCGAGGTTGGTGCGCTTGGCCAGGTTCTCGTAGGCCTGACGGCGATCCGGCAGATAGGACAGCTCGGCGGTGGTGAGCGTGAGCTCCTCGGCCAGCGCCACCGATTGCGAGCCGACTTCCTCGCTTACCTTCTTGAACGCGGCCTCGATCGACATGCCGGATTCCACGCAGATCAACAGCAGGTCGAGCGTGTCGGGGAATGCGCGCTTGATCGAGAGCTGGCGGCGCTGGATCATGTTCTTGAGGATCATCAGCGGCAGATGCATGCCGATGTAAGCGGCGGCGATGCACATGCCGAGCTTGATCATCGCCGGCTGGTGGAGATCGACGATGACGAACAGGTAGACCGCGGCGAACAACGCGCTCGCCGCCGGCGTCACCATGCGGAAGAAGAGGTAGGTGATGTAGGGCGCCTGGCCGCGATAGCCGGCCTGCACCAGCTTGAGCCGCGCTTCTTCCTGCCCGACCCATTTTTTCAGGTTGAACCTGTCGACGATCGTCTGAATGGATTGCTTTGCCGAGGGGCGCAGATTGACCTTCTGTTGTGCCTGCGCCATGCGCTCGCGTTCGCGCTGGCGAATCTTCTCGCGCTCGATCGCGACCGCTTTCATGCGTTTGCCGAGCGAATCGGCGAACAGCAAGGGCATCGCGAGGGTCAAGACGGTAGCGACCGCCGCGATGGCTGCGCTCACCATCGTCAGCGTCTTGACATTGATCGCGTTGATCAGGAATTCGAGCATCGGTATCCTACTTCATGCGCTAGAAATCGAAATTGATCATCTTCTTCATCACCATGATGCCCATCGACATCCATACGACGGAAGCAGCGAGCATCAAACGGCCGAGCGACTCGGTCCATAACAGCGAGATGTAGTTCGGGCTGGTGATATAGACCAACGTCATCACGGCGACCGGCAACGCCCCGATGATCCCGGCGGACGCCTTCGCTTCCTGCGACATGGCCTGGATCTTGGCCTTCATCTTCTTGCGGTCGCGCAGCACGCGCGAAAGATTGCCGAGCGCTTCCGCGAGATTGCCGCCGGAGCGCTGCTGGATCGAGACTACGATGCCGAAGAAGTTGGCTTCCGGCACCGGCATCTGCTCGTAAAGCTTGCCGCAGGCTTCGCCCAGCGGTATGCCGATCGCCTGGGTTTCGACTATCGCGCGGAATTCGGAGTTCACCGGTTCCGGCGCCTCGGCCGTGATCATCTTCAGGCAGTCGAGCAGCGGCAGGCCGGCCTTGACGCCGCGCACGATGATGTCCACCGCATCCGGGAACGCGTTGAGAAATTTCGCTTCGCGGCGCTTCTTCAGATAGGACAGCATCCAGCGCGGCAGGCCGAACGCGCCGACGAGGCCGAGCACGCCGGCAACCAGGAAGCCGCTGCCGGTCAGGAACCCGAGCGCAAACATCGCGAAGCCGAGCCCGCCGGAAACAAGGAAGAATTGCCGCTTCGACCAGCGCAGGCCGGCCTGGGCGATGCGCACCAGAAGCGGTACACCTTTGCTCTTCTTATGGCGCTCGTCGAATTCCTTGAGTGTGCTCTCGACGACGTCGCGGCGGGATCTCTGTTGTCCGCGCGTGACGCGTGCGACCGGCTCGGCTTTGGCGACGGTCGCCATGCGCTGCTCGGCTTTGCGTTCGCCGGAGAGCATCGGATAGAGGAAAACCCAGGCGATGCCGCCAACCGCGACGGAGGCGAGGAAGAACAGGGCGATCGTTTGCATGCTGCCCCCGGCTCAGGCCCGTAAGCCGTCGCTGACGGCTTCCGCGGCGTCGAGGGCGGCGGCCAGACGCTTTTCCTCGCCGTAGTAGCGGGCGCGATCCCAGAAACGAGGTCGGCCGATGCCGGTCGAACGATGGCGGCCGACGATGTTGCCTTGCGCGTCCTCGCCGGTCATATCGTACACAAACAGATCCTGTGTGATGATGACGTCGCCTTCCATCCCCATCACTTCGGTGATGTGGGTGATCTTTCTGCTGCCGTCACGCAGGCGGGCGGCCTGGATCACGACGTCGACCGAGGCGGTGATCATCTCGCGAATGGTGCGCGAGGGCAGCGAGAAGCCGCCCATGGTGATCATCGATTCCAGGCGCGAGAGCGCCTCGCGCGGATTGTTGGCGTGCAGCGTGCCCATCGAGCCGTCATGGCCGGTGTTCATGGCTTGCAGCAGGTCGAACGCCTCGGGCCCGCGCACTTCGCCGACGACGATACGTTCCGGCCGCATGCGCAGGCAGTTGCGCACCAGATCGCGCATGGTGACCTGGCCCTCGCCTTCCAGGTTGGGCGGACGCGTTTCCAGGCGCACCACGTGCGGCTGTTGCAGTTGCAATTCGGCGGCGTCTTCGCAGGTGATGATGCGCTCGTCGTCGTCGATGAACTGGGTCAGGCAGTTGAGCAGCGTAGTCTTGCCGGAGCCGGTGCCGCCGGACACCAGCGTGTTTACCCGGGTGCGGCCGATGATGCGCAGGACTTCGGCGCCTTGCTCGGTGATGGTGCCGAACCTGACCAGTTGATCGAGCGTCAGCTTGTCCTTTTTGAATTTGCGGATGGTGAGCGCCGGCCCGTCAATCGCCAGCGGCGGCACGATGGCGTTGACGCGGCTGCCGTCCGGCAAGCGCGCGTCGCAGATCGGCGAGGATTCGTCGACGCGGCGGCCGATCTGGCTGACGATGCGCTGGCAGATGTTGAGCAGTTGCTGATTGTCGCGGAAACGGATGCCGGTTCTTTGAATTTTGCCTTTGACTTCGATGTAGACGGTGCCGGAGCCGTTCACCATGATGTCGGCGATGTCGTCGCGCGACAGCAGCGGCTCGAGCGGGCCGAAACCGAGCACGTCGTTGCAGATATCGTCGAGCAGCTCTTCCTGCTCGGAGATCGACATCACGATGTTCTTGATCGCGATGATCTCGTTGACGATGTCGCGGATTTCTTCGCGCGCGCTGTCGGCATCGAGTCGCGCAAGCTGCGCCAGATCGATCGCTTCGATCAACGCGCCAAAGATGATGCCCTTGACCTCGTAATAGGTTTCCGAGCGGCGCGAATCGACCGCCGGCATATTGACCGCCGGCGTGCGGATCGCGGGCGCCGCCGAGACCAGCGGGGCGCCGAGGCCGTCGGACGGAATCGGTGCGCGGCCGGTTTCCATTGCTGCGCCGGAGCCCGGCTTCGGCACAATGCCCTTTTGCGCCGGTTGCGCGGCATCGGGCGTCGTCGGTGCCGTGGCAGCAGCACGCGCTTCAGAAGTTCCGATACGCCTACCGAACACGAGAAAAGTCTCCGAACAGGTCAGCTCGACCGTTTCATCAGTTTGGCGAGGATTGGCGTCAGCAGGCCGCCGCGGGATCGTTTCGCTTCAGCGCGTCCGGTGAGCATTTGCGCCAACTGGCGGAATATTTCCGCCGTTTTGTGATTCGACGAAACTTCGGCGATCATCTGGCCGTTATTGGCGGCGGTTCCGAAGATCTGCGGCTCGAACGGGATCACCGCGAGCGGCTGGTCCTCCAGTGCCTTGGCGAAATCCGTCGGCGTGATTTCCGGCCGCTTCGGCACGCCGACCTGGTTGAGGCAGTAGTAAGGGCGGTGGTCGTTCGGCCGCGCAGCGCGCAACAGATCGACCATATTCTTGGCATTGCGCAGGTTCGCAAGATCGGGGCTCGCGACCACCAGGATTTCGTCGGCGCCGACCAAAAGCCGCTTGGCCCAGCCGGACCAGATGTGCGGAACGTCGAGCACCACGCAGGGTATGGTGCTGCGCAGCGAATTGAGGATCGAATTGAACGCGTCGGTGCCGAAATCGTAGACCCGCTCGAGCGTCGCCGGTGCGGCCAGCAGGCTCAGATGATCGGTACATTTGGACAGCAGACGGTCGACGAAGGCCGAGTCCACGCGGTCGGGCGAGAACACCGCGTCGGCGATGCCCTGCGGCGGATCCTGGTTATAGTCGAGGCCGGCGGTGCCGAAGGCCAGGTCGAGATCGGTGACGACCGAATTAAGCGAGAGATCGCGTGCGATCGCCCAACCGATGTTATGCGCGATGGTGGAGGAGCCGACGCCGCCTTTGGCGCCGACCACGGCGATGATGCGGCCGACCGGTTTGGCATCGGGCGCCGAGAACAGTCCGCAAATCGCGCGCACGATGTCGATAGTGCCGACCGGCGCGATCAGGTATTCGCTCACCCCGCGCCGCGTCAGCTCGCGATAAAGCGTCACGTCGTTGACGCGGCCGATCACGATCACCCGCGTGCCGGCGTCGCAGACCTCGGCGAGCTGATCGAGCCCGTGCAGGATTTCATCGGAATGGTTTTCCGATTCGATCACGACGACGTTCGGCGTCGGCGAGCCGCGATAGGCTTCGGCCGCCGCGGTGACGCCGCCCATCTGGATTTTCAGATGCGCCTTGCCGAGACGGCGGTCTTCGCCGGCGGCCTGCACGGCCGCGGCGGTCTCGACCGTCTCGCAGAAGGCTTGGACCGAGACCCGCGGCGCCGGCGCGATATGTTCGTCGGCGGCGCTTTCGGCCGCCGCCGTCATCGGCTCGCCGTCAGCCACAACTGCTTGAGATGCGCGCTTTATCATTTGCCGATATCGCTGATTTTGGACTTGTCATAGTCGGGGGGATAACTGCCGGACGGGATTTCACCCTTGCGGTAGTGATCGAGCGCAACCGAGCGGCGCGCCGCATAGGCCGGCGCTTCGCCGCGCGGCTGCACCAGATCGGCCGGGTTGTCGACCATGGCGGCGAGATTGCGCTGGCTGGCGCAGCCGAGGTTCCAGTAGGGGCGGTTCTCGGTGTAGACGGGGTCGAAGCTGGTGCCGAGATCGTGAGGCCAAAGGCCGCAAGGCCCGGCCGTGGCGACGATCTTGGCGTAGTTGAGCTTGATGCTGGCGAGCGTGAAGCTCGAGGCCTTGTACGGGCGAGCGTAGATGGCGTTGCGCGGCACGCCGGCAGCGGCGAGAATTGATTGCACGTCACGCAGCGAATTGGCGGCGGCGCGGCCGATCTGCCGCGCGCGCGGAACGTCCACAATGATGCCGCTGGTGGCTTCGTGCCGCCACTGTTGCGCGAACGAAAGCACCTCGGCGCGCTGGGTCGGCGTTAGTCCGCCGCGGTTACGCCCGACGAAGATTTCGACCGTGCGCTCGCCTTCCTTCAACGTGATCGGATGGCGTTCGTGATAATCGTCGGGATAGGCCTCTTTTTGCGCGACGCGTTGCGTGTAGCAGCCGGCCAGCGAAGTGGCGAGGCCGACGACCGCCAAGGCGCGCAGCGCGGCGCCGCCGCGGCGTTTGGCCATCGTTGTGAGAAAGCTTGTCATCGACCGTCTCCCCGTCCCGCTCAATCGAGAATGGATCCGTATTTGCCGTGGTATTCGCTCGGCGGCGGCTCGGCCTTGCCGGCGGCGCCGTAGATCCGGTTCAGGCGGCCAAGCAGCGCGGTCGACTGATCGTTGGGATCGGAAAAGCCGTCGTCGGGTCGCGACAATTGCTTCTGTGCGACCGCGCGCACGACGTAAGGTGTCACCAGCACCATCAATTCGGTCTGGTTGTTGATGTAGTCGCGGCTCCGGAACAGGCTGCCGAGTATAGGCAGTTGCATCAGGCCGGGCACGCCGTTGATTTGCTGCTTGGTCTTCTGCTGGATCATGCCGGCCAGAGCCAGCGATCCGCCGGACGGAATTTCGACCGTAGTCTCGGCGCGGCGGGTGCTGATCGAGGGAATGGTCAGCGTCTGGTTCGAGCCGGGCACCGACAGGGTCAAAGCATTGTCGGTCGATATGTCGGACACTTCGGTCATCACCTTGAGGCTGATGCGGCCTTCCGACAGCACCACCGGCGTAAAGACCAGGCTCACGCCGAACTTCTTGAAATCGATCTGCGGCTGACAGACCGGCGGCGACTTGGTGGTGTCGCATGACAGTCCGTTGGGAACCGGGAATTCGCCGCCGGCGACGAAGTTGGCAGTCTCGCCGGAGATCGCGGTCAGGTTCGGCTCGGCCAGCGTGCGCAACACTCCCGCGCGGTCCATCGCCCGCAGCGTCGCGCTGACGTTGTTCCATTTGCCGACGGCGCTGGTGTTGCTGAGCGGCTGGCCGTTGGCTGAGAAAGCATTCTGCGTGTTGAGGTTCACCACGGCGGTGCCGTAATTGAAGGTGCCGGAAAGGTCGACGCCGAGCTGCTTGATGACGTCGCGGCGCACTTCGGCAACCGTGACCTTGAGCATCACCTGGTCGCGTCCGCGCACCGAAATGCCGTTGACCACCTTGGTGCCGTCGCCCACCAGCCGGGAGGCGAGATCGTAGGCATGCTGCGATTCGACCGCGCTGGCGGCGGTACCGGACAACATGACGCCGTCGCCGACGCCTTCGATATGGATGTCGGCGTCCGGCATGGTCTGCTTGAGCGCGGCGCGCACGCCGTTGAGGTCGCGCGTGACGGCGATGTCGAAGCCGGCGATCTGCTTGCCCTCGGCGTCGAAGAAAAAGATGTTGGTTTGCCCGACCGTGACGCCGATCATGTAGACGCGGCGCGAAGAGCGGATCACGGCATTGGCGATCTTGGGATCGGCGACCAGCACGTCCTTGATGTCTGCGGGCAGATCGATGGCGACCGACTTGCCGATGCCGAGCGGAATGAAGCGTGAGGTCGACTTCGCTCGCCGCCACCTGGATCGCCGGCATGCGCCGGTCGGCCGCCGCGACCGGAGCCGACGGCGCGAGGCCGGCGCCCAGAACGAGCGCCGTCAGCGCGGCAACGCGGATTGAAGTCGTTATCGCCATGTCCCCCGTGTCCCCTCGTTCGATCATTTCGGAATTGTCATCGTGCTTACGCCAAAGCGAACCACGTTCACGCCGGCACGGCGCTTGTTGTCTTCGGTTTGCGGCGCGTCATGCGATGCATCAGTGATGCTGCGCAGCGCCAACGACAGCGAACCGAGCTGTTGCGAGAGCGCCAGCGTTTCAGTCTGGGCCGGCGTCAGCTCGAGCGTCGCGGTTTTGCCGACCACGACCTTTTGCCCGTCTTTTTCCTGCACGTTCTGGTCGATTGCCAGCACGCGGACATTGGTGAGGATGGTTTCGCTGCTATGGGTGTCGCCGCCCGCCGCCTTGTCGGCGTTGCGGTCGCGGCGGGTCAGGATGACGTCGACGTGATCGTTCGGCAGGATGAATCCGCCGGCGCCGGTTTCCGGCGAAATTTGCGTGGAAATGGCGCGCATGCCGGACGGCAGGATCGCCGCCATAAAGCCGGAGCCTTTGGCGCTGACCAGCTTGGCCTCGCGGATCGGCTCCCCGTTCACGAAGGGATAGCGCGCGATCGAGCCCGACAACGATTCGATGGCATTTGGCCGGTCGATCTTGCGGATGAAGTTTCCGGTCGCGGCGGCGGCCGGCCATTCCTGCCAGCGCACGTCGCCGGGCTGAACCGTTTGGCCCATGCCGATATCGGATTTGGCGACGAGGACGTCGACCGTGGCCATCTGCGGCGCCGGTGCGGTCTTGACCACCGGCGGCTTTTCGGAACGGCCTGCCAGCATGGCGGCAACACCGCCTGCGGCGATGGCGACAGTCAGCACTACTAGACGCGCGGCTTTCATACGCTTCACTCTCACCGTGACAGAACGGCCGGGTCGGCCGCGCAATCGACATGGCGGCCAGTGCGACCGCTTGCACCGGATTTCAACAGCTAAAGGTCAAGGTATGGTTAAGCAGCGGTGACTAAATCGAGTTAATATTTTCTTGCACGCATGTTGGCGTGAGCGCCGCGCGAAATTCAAAGACCGGCGGATGGCATCCAGCCGGTATGCGGGTAGACCAGCATCGCCGCGGCGGCGAGCGCGATGCCGTAGGGCACGTCGCCGCCGTCCTCATGTAGGCGCTGGATCCAGGGCTGGCGCGCTACTATCCCGGGCAGGGGCAATTTGCGGAATTGAAGGAGGATTAATGTCAGCGCGCCGCCGAGCAAGGAGGCATAGACCATGTAGTCCATCAGATGCTCGAAGCCGAACCAGAGCGAGGTCGCCGCCGCAAGCTTGGCGTCGCCGCCGCCGATCCAGCCTTGCGAAAAGAAGCCGAAAGCAATCGCCAGCACCACGGCCGGCGGCGGCCAGATGCATGCCGATCGCGGCAAGCGGCATGCCGGTGACTGGCGCCAGCAGCAGGAATCCGCCGGCCAGCGCCAGCGACAGCCGGTTCGAGATGGTCATGGTCAAGAGATCGCTCGAGGCGGCAAAGGCCATCAGGGCCGGAAACAGCAAGAGCCTAATGACATCGATCAGCATCGGCTTTTGTCCTCGAACTTAAAACTCTTAAAACTGATAACTTGTTTAGACCAACTCACTTTCTAAACCTCCAACCTCGAAGACCATCAAGAATGAGTGAGTCGTGTCAATAAGTTACGTTTCGTGCGTGGACCTTAGAACAGCCCCGGCACCAAGCGATGGCGCACGCGCGCGGTAAATTCGCGATAGCGCGGATCCTCAATGAGCACGCGCTCCTCGCGGAAGATGCGCACAACTTGAAACGACAGCGCTAAGGCGTACAAGATCGCTGTGCTGAGCGCCGGCATGGCGAGCAGATAGCCAATATGCGTCATTGTGTAGCCGGCATACATCGGATGACGCACGAAGCGGTAGGGGCCGATCACTTTGACGCCGCGGTTGGCGGCGATAATACCGAAAGCGTGTCCCAGAATCACCTTGGCAGCGATCTGGAGGGACATGCCGCCGATCATCAGCGCGAGGCAGAGTGCAACGAGAACGGGAATGTGCGGCGGCGCCTGTGAAATCGGCCTGACCAGTAAGGGCGCGATCGTTCCCATGATGCCGAAGACCCAGTCCAGCGGCTCACGTGACAGGTGCGCCGACCATCGGCGCGACATGACAAAAACGAAGGGCAACATTTCGGAGATAATCAAGAGCAGCGTCAGAACGTTGAGTGTATCAAAGAAGCTGCCGAGCATGCGATAGACAAAGCTGCAGAACACCATCGCGACGACAAGACGTTCGGCGACATCGAACAGAATCGCGTTGCGGGTCAGGGGCGCAGGGATGGCCTCCTTCGGCGCGGCATCGCAGCGACGCCACAAACTGAAGGGACGCGGCTGCACGCGAATTGCCTGGCGCATTGAGCGGATCCCTGTCATCGTCGTGCGCCATATGCGCCGCTCGATTTACCTGCGTCCGGTTCCTCGGCTTGTTTCATTGTTCAATCGAAATCCCTGCGGCGGTCTTCGGCGGCGGCCGGCAAGTCTCAAATACCTCGGCAAAGTTAGAGTGCGAGTTCTCAGTCTTTCGTTAATTACACTTCAAACCTGCCCGTCATACGCATTCGGCGTATCTCGGCATGACCTTAAAGGCGATTACGCGCGGATCGCGTTTCGGGCAAAGGCCGCTCCACCCGAAGCCTTGGTGGCATTAGCGCGGCCCCGGTTGATCGCGCGTAAACGTGGACTGTGCCGGTCAGCGCCGAAACGAAAAGGCTCCGGCGTCGGCCGGAGCCTTTTTTAGCAATGCCGACGCGCTCGATTACTGGCCGCCGAGCTTGGTCGAGATGGTAGTGAACGTGGTGTTCAACTGGCTGCCGAGGGTGTTCACGATCGCGATGATCGCGACCGAGATACCGGCGGCGATGAGGCCGTACTCGATGGCGGTCGCGCCGGATTCGTTCTTCACGAAACGCCCGAAGAGGTTTTTCATCTGTAACTCCATAGATCCACACGTGGCTGTCTGAGCTGATTTCAGAAGGCCGGATTACCTCCGGGCTCTTCTGAACCATGCCGCACCGTATCAGCGAGGTCTTGCGTGGGAGTTAATACAATCAACGAAACATAAGGTATTAAGATGGATATATGCTGTAGTTAATAAGTTGTTTCTTGATGAATATCACAGTTAACAAATTATTTATCGCCTAAATACAGAGGACATAGGTCGGTTATCCTCAATTATACTGAAGGATATGCCAATAATACTATGCATTAGGCTCCGGCGTGCCGGTTCAGCGACCTTGGCCTGCCAAAGCAATACTGGCCGGGAACCGTTGGGATGCGTTGTCATCTTCGGTCGCGGCATCTGCACCTGCGCCAGCCAGTGCCCTCCGTGCACGCTATGCTCTACCCGTCCCGCGTTGAATCGAAGGCCGCAGGCTCCGGTGCGCGCGCTCTTTGCACTTCGTTCACCAATTTGCAGTCAACTCTTAAGGTCGGCTGGCCGTTGATGCGGCAGGCCCTGTAGCGTGTAGCGTGCTGGAGAGTTCGATGTCGGCCGTGTTCGGGCGTCGTAAGCGACTTATCCGCCTTTGGGTATGGACGGTCGTTTTCGCAGCCACGCTCTGCGCCCCGGCGCAAGCCGACACCATGACCGTTAATCTCGACCAGGCGACAGTGATGAAGCTGCCCGAACGGGTCGCCACCATCGTCATCGGAAACCCGTTGATCGCCGATGCCGCGCTGCAAAGCGGCGGCATTTTGGTCATTACCGGCAAAGGCTACGGCTCCACCAACCTCTTGGCGCTCGACCGCAGTGGCCGCGTGGTGATGGACAAGACCGTGCAGGTGCTTAGCGCCGCCAGCGGCGATCTGGTCGTGGTCTACAAGGGCGTCGAGCGCGAAACCTACAGCTGCGCGCCGGAGTGCGAACACCGCACCACGCTCGGCGACTCGCAGAACTATTTCAGTTCCTCGCTGAGCCAGAGCGGTGCCCGCACCGGCCAGGCGCAGGCCGGCTCGCAAGCGCACTGACCCCGCGCGGCCAGCGCCGCGGCCGCTCCCACGCGATCATGGTTAGCGATCGCTTAACGGGAACCCTGCGGTTCCCCGCGGTGCACGCAACAATTCGACAACGCGTGTTTGGTACGGTCCGGCATGGTGTTTCGGCACCTTTCAACGGTTTCGAAGGTTGCCATGTTCGATCGCATTCGAAGCAACATTGCTGCCCATGTCGCCCGGCTGCTGCCGGCTCGCGCCGCGCACCGTTTTGCCCGGCATCAGGACGGCGCCGCCGCCGTCGAATTCGCCCTTGTCGCGCTTCCGTTTCTGGCGCTGATGTTCGCCATCCTGGAAACGGCGCTGGTGTTCTTCGCCGGACAGACGCTGGAAGCCGCTGCGGCCCAAGCCGGCCGGCTGATCATGACCGGCCAGGCGCAGAACGCCGGCTACACCAAGGACGATTTCAAGACGCAAGTGTGCAATGCGCTCGCCGGCGGATTGTTCGACTGCTCGAACGGCGTCTACGTCGACGTCAAGACCTACAACAGTTTCGGCGCCGTCAACAACGCTTCGCCGATCGTCAACGGCCAGTTCGATTCCACCAAGGTGGGCTATAGCCCCGGCGTGCAGGGCAGCATCGTGGTCGTGAGCCTGTATTACCAATGGCCGATCTACGTATCGTTGCTTGGCGACAACCTGTCCAATCTCAACGGCGGCAGCCGCTTGCTGGTGGCGACGTCGGTGTTCCGCAACGAACCTTACTGATGAGGCAGCGCGTCATGTCGGCGAAGAGTGCTTCCCTGCTGCAAACGTTCCGTCGCTTCAAGCGCGACGGCGGCGGCGTTTCGGCGGTTGAATTTGCCTTCATCGCGCCGTTGATGATCGGGCTCTATCTCGGCTGCACCGAGATTTCCGACGGCGTGGCCGCGGACCGCAAGGTCAGTCTGATCGCCGGCGCGCTCGCCAACCTGGCCTCGCAGGCCACCACCATCAGCACCACCGATATGGGCAATATTCTCGATGCGTCGGGCGCGATCATCACGCCCTATGACGCCGGCAAGCTCGCGATGACGGTATCGTGCCTGAGCATCGACGGCAGCAAAAACGTGACAGTGAAATGGAGCGAAACGCGAAACGGCGCGAAGGAGTCCGGGACGCTGACCATTCCGGCGGCGCTCGATGTAGCCAACACGCAGCTGATCTACAGCGAAGTCACCTACGCCTACACGCCCATCGTCGGCTACACCATCAGCGGCACGCTCACGCTGTCGGGTCATATGTATATGGCGCCGCGCATCACCCCGCCGGTCTACAACGACGGGTCCGGGAACAAGGCTTGTACTTGATCGCTATGCGGTTTGCCGCGCTTCCGCGATCGGCAGTGCGGTGGTCGATTTGATCCGTTCCATGGCGAAGCGCGAGGTGACGTTCTTGAGCGGCACGGTCGCGATCAGCTTTTTGTAGAACGTGTCGTAGCCTGCGATGTCTGGCACCACCACGCGCAGCATGTAATCGACGTCGCCGGCCATCCGGTAGAATTCCATCACCTCCGGCATGCCGCCCACGGTCTCGGCGAAGCGCTTGAGCCAGTCCTGCGAATGGTCGCCGGTCTCGATCGACACGAACACCGTGATGCCGAGCCCGATCTTTTCCGGATCGATCAGCGCCACGCGGCGCGTGATCACCCCGTCGGCTTCCAGCCGCTGCAATCGCTTCCAGCATGGCGTCGACGACAGGCCGACGCGCTGGCCGATTTCGGCGACGGACAGCGAAGCGTCCTCTTGCACGACGGCGAGGATCTTGCGGTCGATAGCGTCCATTCTCTTTTTCCTTCAAAATTTGGGATCAATGGCCTAATCTTGTGGCTAAACTTGGAATAATTTTCTTATTTAAGCCTCCCATCTGTATTTACATAGAAAAATATTCTATTTCAAGCGCAATCTCTCGCTCAGACCAAACCAACATTTCGACTGGACCCGTCTCATGAGAAAAATCTTCGCCCACCGCTTCGCCGTGACGCTGTGCGGTTTCGCCGTAGGCCTCGCGTTCGCGCTTGTCGCCGCTTCTTCCGCGGTTGCCGCCGATGCGCAGCCGCTGGTGACGCCCGCCTGGCTCAACACCCATCTGCACGATGCAAACCTGGTGGTGCTCGACATCCGCTCGGCCATCGATGGCAGCAAGCCGGAGACTTTCGCGCAGGGGCATATTCCGGGCGCCGTGCACAGCGATTACGACAAGGCCGGCTGGCGGGTCACCCGCAACAATGTGCCGTTCATGGTGCCGACCACGCCCGAGCTGGAGAAGCTAATCGGCGACCTCGGCATCGATGAGAACAGCCATGTGGTCGTGACGCCGGCAGGCGTGAACGTGCTCGATTTCGGCTCCGCCGCGCGCACTTACTGGACGCTGAAATATGCCGGCGTTGGCAATGTCTCGATCCTCGACGGCGGTCTCGCAGCCTGGAAGGCCGCGGGCTATGCGTTCGACACCGGCGCGCACGCGCCGTCGCCGGCAATCTTCACCGCTGCCATCGACAACAGCATTCTGGCGCTCGCCCCCGACGTTGAAAAAATCGAGAAGAGCGGCGACGCCACTTTGGTCGACGCGCGTCCGGCCTCGTTCTTCCTCGGCAAGGAGAAAGCGCCGGCCGCCGCGGCCTACGGCCACATTCCCGGCGCGCTCAATATCGACAGCGCGAAGTTCTACGATCCGGCCAGCAACCGGTTGAAGCCGAAGGCCGAGCTTGCGGCCATCGCCGGCGAGGTTCCGGCCGGCGCGGCGATTGCCTACTGCAACACCGGCCATTGGGCCGCGACCGACTGGTTCGTGCTGCACGAATTGCTCGGCCGCTCGAATGCCCGGCTCTATGCCGGCTCGATGGTGGATTGGACCAGCAATGCCAGCCGCCCCATTGATCCGCGCGCACCAAGTGGGACGATCTGAAGAAGAAGCTTGGCTTGGGTTCCTGACGGACATCTTCTCAAGGCTGCCTGCATGACGACGACAACCATGGCGGCGCCCGATGCGGGCGCCGCGACTGCTATCGACCGGCTGTTTCTGGGCTTGGCGCTTTTTGCCACCGCGATCCTGGTCGCGCTGGTGCTGCTCGACGGCGAGCCCGCGTCGGCGGCGCTCATCCTGGGCGGCTTCGGGCTCGGCGTTGCATTCCTCAAAGCGGAATTCAGCTACACCGCATCGTGGCGGCGCTTCCTGACGCGCGGGGAGGCGGGCGGCCTTATCGGCGGGCTGATCGTGATCGCGATTGCCGCGCTTGTCGTGGTGCCGACGGCGGCGCTCGCGCCGCATTTCGGCGGCGCCATCGCGCCGCTCGGGCCTTCGCTGCTGATCGGCGCCTTCACCTTCGGCATCGGCATGCAGCTCGCCAATGGCTGCGGCTCCGGCACGCTTTACACCGTTGGTGGCGGATCGGGGCGGATGCTGATCGCGCTGTTGTTCTTTGTCATCGGCAGCGTGTTCGGCAGCCTGTCGCTGCCGGCATTCCTCAACCTCGGCGGCATCGACCCCGTCCTCGCCTCCGACTACCTCGGCCCCTGGGGCGGACTGGCGGCAACCCTTGTGAGCATTGCGCTTGCCGCCGCGCTCATCGTTGCCGTCGCGCGCAGGCGCGGCGCCAATTTCATGCCGTCGCGAAATTATGTGCTCGGCGGCGTCGCCATCGGGCTGCTGTGCATCGCCGTGTTCCTGGCCGGCGGCCATCCCTGGAGCGTGACCTTCGGCTTTACGGTATGGGGCGCGAAGATCGCGAGCGCGTTCGGCTACGATTTCTCGCATGCCGCGTTCTG
>CAVPUU010000031.1:0-26142 GCA_963709015.1 uncultured Alphaproteobacteria bacterium
GCGACGATGAGATGAGCCGCATCACGGACGAAGTACGACGCTTCTTCGGTCACGGTAACCGGGCCGGCCGCCACGCCAAACCTTTCCAATCGGAAAGCTTAGCCTCAATGTGACGTTGCCTCTCCACCACGTTGAACTGGACTTTGCCGAGGCCGGACTCCGCATCGCCCGCTGTCGACGCGACGGCCGAACCTCACCCCGTCATCCTCGGCGCGGCGGCGCGCCCATCTGCTTGGCGCCGAGCGCGCGGCGTAGCTCCTCGGCGCCACCATCGGGATACGTCGCGCGCCGAGGCGCCCACTTCTCGCGGTATTGCTCGGGCGTCATGCCGTAGCTGCGTGCGCAGGTGCCGCTTGAGCGACTTGAACTTGCGTCCGTCTTCCAGGCAGACGATGTGTTCGGGCGTGACCGACTGCTTGACCGGCACCGCCGGCTTGCAGCGGCTGGGCCGGCGCCGCCGCCTGGCCGCCCGATACGCGCTTCAGCGCGGCATGCACCTGGCTGATCAGGTTCGGGGACATCGGCGCTGGGCACCGTGTTGTTGCTGACATAGGCGGAGACGATGTTCCGCCGTCAGCTCGAGCAGGTTTGCGTTGGCCGTCGTGCATCCACATTGCCCCGCTTTGGGGCCCGCTTTTGGCGCGGCCAGAACATCGCGCCGCGGAGACCGTTTGGGACGTAGACTTTGTTCCCGGCAGATCAAAGGTTCTCTGCGTGTAATTTGTCGCTGCAAGAAAAACCGTGCCAGACCGTGAGACTTGGGGTTCGACGGGCGGAAACCAGTGCGCCCCACTGGGCACCCCGCGTGTGGTCGTCCCGCCGTTTTCTTTAAGAATTCTTGGCGAAGGTGGTTGTGAAGCTCGTTGATCGAGGCGAAATGCAGCGTGCCGTTCCGGCAGTTCTGCTTCGATTGAGCCGTCGACATAAAGCGTGTAGGCCATGCCGTCGACCATCCCGGATTTCAGGATCGCGACCTGTTCTTTTGGCGGTTCAGGTACTTGCGCCTCGGTGTTGCTTCCGGCTTCGTGGTGGCCTCCAGCGCGTCAAGGTGTTTTTTTTTGGCGGCCGTGGCCTCCGCCGGCCACATGGCGTCGAAATAGCTCGGCCGCGAAGCGCGTTCCGGCGGCGCGGTGAGCCATGACGACGACTTCGAAGTGCGGCGCCGGGCGCAGGCCGGCGAAGGGCATGGCATCGTCGTTGATCGAGGACGCCGACTTTGACACATCCGGCTCAGCCGGCGCGGGCGGGTGCGGGGACTGCGAATTGGCCTCGTATTCCTCGACTTCTACTTGTTCGCCGGCGGCATCCGGCCGCGCTGGATTGCGCAACATCGGCGCCGCCATCGATTGTTCTTCGGTGGCTCGTTCGTCGTGCCGCTGCGCCTCCGGGATGGCCACCGCAAGTTTCGGCCTGAGCGGGGCGGGCATGCGGCTCGGCATTGGCGCCCCGCGCGCGTCAGCCTCCGGCGCGACCATGCCGCCCACCCGGTTCGGTGCGCTGGAAGCCAACATATTGGCGATCCGCTGCAATTTGCCGACCGCCACGCCGATCGCGATAACGATCAGACCACCAATAACGGCCGTCGTCCCGGAGACGATCAGCGTATTGCCGAAGCTGAATTCATTGATCGGGATGCCGTACCCGACCATCCCGACGCCCACCATGGCGGCAAGGGCACCGGCCACAACCAAAAGAACGGACATTCGCGTAAGGACCTTTTGTGAACCGCCAACCCGGGCACCGGTAAGGCCTTCCAGAGGCGGTGAATTTTGGCCGTTTGCGGCATTTGCTGCAACTGTTAATGTTGAAATGGCCGCCCGCGGCCGCCGCGGCGCTTTTGCGGCCTTTTCCAGGGGCTTAAGCCATTGCCTGCGGCCTTGCGCCGCCAAGGCGTTGCCCCGGCCCGCGCCAAAGCCTAATTAACTTGATCGAGGAACTCGCCCGGGACATCCCGGTTTCCCTATGAGGCCGGCTATTTTCCCAATCATCGTTTGTGAATAGAGGAGGATCTGATGTCGTTCACGCTGCCCGAGTTGCCCTATGCCTATGACGCGCTGGCGCCCCATATGTCACGGGAAACGCTCGAATTTCACCACGACAAGCATCACAAAGCCTATGTCGACAACGGCAACAAGCTGCTGGTCGGCAGCGGAATGCAGGGCAACTTGAGGACATCGTCAAAGGCGCGTTCGGCAAGAATGCCGTCTTCTTCAACAATGCGGGGCAGCACTACAACCACATTCATTTCTGGAAGTGGATGAAGCCGGGCGGCGGCGGCGACAAAATCCCCGGCCGGGGATTTTGTCGCCGCCGCCGTTCGGCTTCATCCATTTCCCAGAAATGCATGTGGTTGTAATGCTGGCCGGCATTGTTGAAGAGGCCGGCGTTCTTGCCGAACGAGCCTTTGACGATCTCTTCGAGCGACTTGCCCTCCAGCCCGCTGCCGGCCAACAGCTTGTTGCGGTTCTCGACATAGGCCTTGTGATGCTTGTCGTGGTGATATTCCAAGGTTTCCCGCGACATGTAGGGCGCCAGCGCGTGGTGCGGCATCGGGCAGCTCGGGCAGCGTGAACGACATCGGATCCTCCTCGGAATTTCACAAACGATGATTGGGAAAAAAGCCGGTCCCACAATGAAACCGGGATGTCCCGGGCGAGTTGCCTCGACTAAGTTAATTAGGCTCTGGCGCAGGCCGGGGCAACGCCCGAGCGGCGGTCGGCCGCAGACGCCGATGAGGCGGGCGGGCTTAGTGCTGGAAATGCCCTGAAATAGCCCCTGCTGTGGCGGTGCGGCGACCGGCAAGGCTGAGGGCATTGGCTGGCCTATTTAACATTAACGGTTGCGGCGGGTGCAGCGAACGGCCAAAATTCGCCGCCGCTGGAAGCTCTTACCGGGCGTTTCTGCGCCCGATGGCTGAGCTGACGATTTTACAAAGAGGTCGTGACGCGTATGTCAGGTTTGTTGCTTATTGTCGGCGCGCTGGCCGTGATAGTGGGCGTCGGGATGGTGGGATACGGCATCCCGATCAACGAATTCAGCTTCGGTAACACGCTCATCGTCGGCGGGACCACCGCCGTCATTGGCGGCCTTGTCGTCATCGCGATCGCCGTTGCGGTCGGCAAATTGCAGCGGATCGCCGACATGCTGGCGACGGGCGCGCCGGTGGGGCCAAGCGGCCTGTCGACGTGTTCGGTGCGGCAGGGCGCGCGCGCGGCGCCCCAGCACCAGCCCAGGAACTCCATTTCCGCCCAAGCCGAAATTCGAAACGGATGTCCCCGAAGCGCAGCCGTCGGCCGAACCGGCCATCGAGGACCATCCGGCTGCTGTAGCGGCGCCAATGCTCCGCAATCCGGATCGGCCGCCCGCCCCGGCCAGAGGAATTCGAGGTCGAGGAATACGAGGCGGTATCGTTGTCGCCGCAGCGGTCGGTGCCTGCGCCGCCGCCGGTGCGAACCGGACGACGTCGCCGCATCCACCGGTCAGCGACGATACTTTGCCGGTGGCTGGAATGCAGCCGGGGCCGGCCTTCGATCCGCCGCCCTGGCACACTGCGCCGCCGCCGAAGCCGCCGGAACGGCCGGCGCAGCCAGGCCGCTATTTCGATGCGATGTGGCCGGCGGAAGTGCGGCCGGCGAAACGCCCGCTCGGCGACGCGCCCAAGTCCACGCCGAAGCCGCAAGTGTCTCCGGTGCAAGTGCCTGAAGCGCCGAAAGAACCGGTCCCGATTCTGAAATCGGGCGTCGTCGACGGGATGGCCTACACGCTCTATGTCGACGGCTCGATCGAAGCCGAACTGCCGCAAGGCACGCTGCGTTTCGCCTCGATCAACGAGCTTCGCGACCACCTCGCCAAGAATTCTTAAAGAGAACTCGGCAGAACAAGTCCGCACGCGGCCCGTGGGGCGCACTGGTTTTTAGCCAGTCAAACCCCAAGTCTAGCGGGTGTTGCGGCGCGGTTTTTCTTGCAGCGACAGATTTTGCCCAGTAGAATTCAAAGAAGTTGCGCCAGACCTTCGCTATTCGCGCGCAGAAGAACCTTTGATCTGCCGGGAACAAAGTCTACGTCCGAACTCATCCGCGGCGCGATGTTCTGGCCGCGCCAAAAGCGGGCCGAAAGCGGGGCAATGTCGATGAGCGAGCCAACGGCCAACGCAAACTACATCGAGCTGACCGCGGAAATCGTCTCCGCCTATGTCAGCAACAACACGGTGTCGGCGGCCGACATCCCCGCCCTGATCGGCCAGGTCCATGCCGCGCTCGCCCGCGTGTCGGGAAAATCCGGCGATGGCGCCTCCGAGCCGCTGCGGCCGGCGATCGCGGTCAAGAAGTCGATCACGCCGGAGTACATCGTGTGCCTGGAAGACGGCAAGAAATTCAAGTCGCTCAAGCGGCATCTGCGCACGCAGTACAACATGACGCCCGAGCAGTACCGGGAAAAATGGGCGCTCGGCGCCGATTATCCGATGGTGGCGCCGAGCTACGCCGCCGCGCGCTCGCAGCTCGCCAAGCAGATGGGCCTCGGCCAGCAGCGCCGCCGCCGCGCCAAGTAGCGGTCAGGTAACGGCCGTCGCTATTCGACTGGCGTTGCGCCGCGGCACGACCGCGGCGGTCCTCCAAATCTTCGTGAGGCCCGAATTAGAAGAGACAAGTATCCGGGTTGAACTGGAGTTTGGTTCCCTTTAAAAATACCTTCGGATAAAATTCCTAAAAACCCTTGCCAAGCCCGCGCCGCGCGTGTAGGGAAAATAGTCCTACAGGCGAGGTTGGCAATGACACCTGCTCGAAACGTACGGGAAGCCCGTAAATCGCCCGCCCACACGGGCGCGGCCATGCGCGGCGGCGCAAAATCCGCCGGCCGCGCCGGCCAAGCGCCGGCGCCCGAGATCGACCGCTTCCGCGGCCAGCACCTCGACCTGGCGGCGCGGCAGATCGCGACCGAATTCGGCCGCGTCAGCGTCACGGTCGACGAATTCGAAAGCCCGCTCGCCTGGCTCGCGCGCCGGCGCGGGCGCGACGGCCGCCCGCTGATCGAGCCGCACCAGTTTCAGGCCGGCGAGCGGCTGCGCGCCGATTTCACCTGCGCTCACATGATGCAGCGCACGACATCGCATTGGGAGAACCCGATTTCGTACGGCCGCCGCGGCGGCGAGGGCGCCGCGGTCTTCACCGAAAGCATGCTCACGGCGCGCCGGGACGTGCATCGCGCGCTCGACGCCGCCGGCCCGGAATTCGGCGGGCTCTTGCTCGACGTCTGCTGCTTCCTCAAGGGTCTCGACGAGGTCGAGCGCGAGCGCGGCTGGCCGCCGCGCTCCGCCAAAATCGTGCTCAAGCTCGCGCTCGACCGGCTGGCGCGTCATTACGGCTACGCGGCGCAGGTGAAGGGCCCGGCGCACGCGGCGATCCGCACCTGGCTGGCCGGGGGCGCGGCGTTCGGCGTCGATCGGGGTTAGAGTTTATTCTGAATTGAAACGGCTCCGACGCTCGCCCACATACAAGGATGACGGATTTGATTGTTGACGTACACCGATTTAACTTAAAGCCATCCCGCTTTAGCCTCGACCGCGCGAGAGATTCGGAATGTGACCGCCGGAGGGCGCCTCGCCGCATGAATGCCCAATATGCGGCAGGAACGAATGCATGCAGCCGGCCTTTAGCAAGGCGCGGTTGGATTAATTCCGCGAATGGAGGTTGACCATGAAACCGACACTCATAGCAGGAGCCGCGGTTGCGCTGTCGCTCGCGACGATAACCGGAGCATCGGCGCAGACTTATATCGAGGAACCGGCCTATGTCGAACCGCCGCCCGCTTACGTCGCGCCCGCGGTTCCGCCGGGCTATATCGTGAGCGAGCCGGGCTACGTGGTCGCGGCGCCGCCGCCGGTTTATGTGATGCCGCGCTACCGCCGCACGATTCGCCCGCGGACGGAATACTACTCCGCTCGCCCGCGGACGGACTACTACTCCGCGACCTATGCCGCGCCGGAAACCTGCTCGGTGGACGATTACGGCAACCGGTACTGCGACTGACGGCGCATCGCCTTTAAGTCCGCGTGGCAAGGCGGGTCGCGAGGCTCGCCTTGTCGCATTCCCAGCGCACGCGCAGAACCCACAATCAAACGAAAATAAACAGGGCACCCATTCAGGCCGCCGGCGCCAGCGCCGCCTTGGCCTCGGCGCGGATGCGCTCGACCATCGAGCGCAGGCCGTTCGAGCGCTGCGGCGTGAGGTTCTCGCGCAGGCCGATGCGGTCGAACAGTTCGAGCGCGTCGGTGTCGACGATCTGCTTCGCGCGCTTGCCGGAATAAAGCGCCAGCAGAATGGCGATCAGCCCGCGCACGATATGGGCGTCGCTGTCGCCGTCGAAGGTGAGCGTCGGACCGGCGGCGCCGTCCGGCTTCACGTGGGTGAGCAGCCAGACCTGGCTGGCGCAGCCGCGCACCTTGTTGGCCTCGCTATGGGCGCCTTCCGGCAAAGGCTTCAGCGTGCGGCCGAGCTCGATGACGTAGCGATAGCGGTCGTCCCACTGATCGAGCAGCGTGAAATTCTCAACGATTTCGTCGATGGTCGTCATGCTGCCTATATATAGTCGATTTGATCCCTCCCCGAAGGGGGAGGGTGGCGAGCCGGGCGGGGTTTCGCTGTCGGTCGAGAGCAAACCCGACCCCGGCGCAAAGACGCGCCGACCCTCCCCTTGCAGGGGAGGGATAAGCAAGCAAATCAGGTAGAATCAGGCGGACGGCCTTTCGGCGCGCGCCTCGCGGCGCGGCGGCAGCGGAACCGGGGTGTGCCAAACGGGCGCCTGGTCGGCCGCGGTCAACGTGCCCTGGCCGGCGGCGCTTACGGGGGCCGATTTGTCGGCGGGCGCGGCTTTCTCGTTCAGCTTGTCGCTCAGTTTGGCGGCGATGAATTCGTAGAGCGTGCGGGCGCCGGCCTCGGCCTTGTGGCCGAGCGCGACGGCGACTTTGCCGCCGGCGACGCAGGCGTCGGGCTGGCGGCCGCAGAAGCCGCGCATGTCGGACACGGCGGCGCTCGCCAGCGTCACCGCCTGCTTGGGGTCGATGTTGGCGTCGGGCGACGCCGATTTCATGCCGCTCGGCAGCAGCACGCAAACGACGGTCAGCCAGAAAGCCATTCGCAGAAGAAAGAACATGACCCTACCCATTTATCCCCGACGGCTGTTCCGCCGCCTTTGAACTAAACCGTAGCAGACAGGCTTGAAGGCGTTGTTGGAATTGAAGCGATGTTTTTGGGCAAAGTCGACGCTAACTTTGTTCAAATTCGACAGGGTCGAATCCGATTAAAATTCTAGGCATCGTGACGCGCATGCGCTGCAGCGGCGTTTGCGCGAATCGCACATGGTTACCGCCGCGGTAACTTTTGGCTGGCGCCGGCGCGCGCATGCCGGGCGGCAACCGAAATTTCACCATGCCCGCCGATTGGAACGGGATGCGCGCGCGGAAACGGCCGATGGCGGCGCCTATCGGCCCGCTATCGCGCCGGCTTTAGCGTTCGCTTAAGCCGCGCTGGCTACGATTCCTGCGACGAAAAAAGGGGCGCGTCTGTTCGTACAAGACGTGAGACAGGAACCGTGAGTTTCCTCACGCCGGTGTGGAATTACGTCGATGCTTTGGTGCATCCTTCGGCGCAGCAGGATGCGCTGACGGCGGCGCGTCACCGCGCCTTCATCGCGCCGCGCCTGCTCGGCAGCTTGGCCGCGCTCGCGAGCTTTCCGCTCTATATCGCCGTGCGCGGCGTGCCGAGCGCGCTCGAACTCGGCGCCTTCGGCTGGTTGGCCGTGCCGATCCTGATCGCCTATTTCCTCTCGCGCACCGGCCGCTTTGAGCCCGCGCATGCGATGTCGTCGCTCGCGCTCGCCGGCCTGGTGACGGTGGTGGCGTGGTGCACCGGCGGTATCGGCTCGTTCGCCGCGATCTGGCTGGTGCTGGTGCCGCTGGAAGCGGCCCTCTCGGCCTCGCGCCGGGTGGTGGCGCTCGCCGCGAGCTTCGCGCTCGCCGCCGCCGCACTGTTGCTGAGCTTGAACGCGCTCGGCCTGCAGCCGCCGGCGACCGTGCCGGCAAGCGGGCATGGCGCGCTCGCCGCGCTCGCGATCGTTTCCGCCGCGCTTTACGCCACCGGCCTCGCGCTCGGCGCCGAGCAGCTCACGCGCACCGGCGCCGGCCTGCTCAACGCCGAGGAAGAACGCTACCGCCTGCTCGCGCGCAACATGACCGACGTCATCACCCGGCACGGCCGCAACGGCGCGGTGCTGTTCGCCTCGCCGGCGGCCGAGCCGCTGTTCGGTGCCGGCGGTGGCGCGCTTGCCGGCCACGGCCTGTTCGACCGCGTGCATGTGGCCGACCGGCCGGCGTATCTCACCGCGCTTGCCGACGCCGCCGCGCTCGGCGAGGACCGCTCGGTCGAATTCCGCATTCGCCGCGACAGCGAGGGGGTCCGCGGCGGTTATTTCGCCTGGATCGAAATGCGCTGCCGGCCGCTCGATACCGCGGCGGGCGAGCGCGAAGTGGTCGCGGTGCTGCGCGACGTGACCGACCGCAAGGTGCAGGAGCGCGCGCTCGAGATCGTCCGCAACGAATTGGAGCGCATCAACAACGCCAAGAGCCGCTTCCTCGCCACCATGAGCCACGAGCTGCGCACGCCGCTCAACGCGATCATCGGCTTCTCCGACATGCTGTGCAACGATTCGATCGAGCTCGATCCGCGCGCGTACGCGCGAATACGCCAAGCTGATCAACGAATCCGGCTGCCATTTGCTGTCGGTGGTCAACGGCATTCTCGACATGTCGAAGATGGAGAGCGGAAATTTCGAGATCGCGCCCGAGCCGCTGGCGCCGGCGCAGGCGATCCGAAGCTGCTGCGATCTGCTGCTGCTCAAGGCGCAGGAGGCGGGCATCGAACTCAAAACCCGCATCGCCGCCGATCTGCCGGAAGTCGTGGCCGACCGGCGGGCGGTCAACCAGATTCTGATCAACCTCATTTCCAACGCTATCAAGTTCACGCCGCGCGGCGGGCGCGTCAGCGTCAGCGCCCTGTGCGACGGGCCCAAACTTGTCGTCGCGGTCGAGGATACCGGCGTCGGCATCGGCGAGGCCGATCTGCCGCACCTGGGCGAGGCGTTCTTCCAGGCGCGCGGCTCTTATGACCGGCGGCACGACGGCACCGGCCTCGGCCTGTCGATCGTGAAGGGGCTGGTCCGTCTGCACGGCGGCGACATGAATATCCGCAGCCGGCTCGGCGCCGGGACCCACGTGACCGTGCGTCTGCCGGTCGGTTGCGAAAGTATCCGCCCCGCCGTCGAGCCGATCAAGCTGGTCACCGAGCGCGTCCGCGAATTCCCCGCGGCCGCCAACATCCAGGCGAAGAAAAGTGCGTAGACGCAGCCGCCGCTCGCCGATGAACGATGGCGCCGGCAGATTTGCCGACGCGATCAGCCGTCATCCGCGCGAATTCGTCGGCATCCTGATGGCGACGGTCGCGACCTTTGCGATCTTTATCAACGCGCTGTTCATGCAGCAGGGGCCCCATCCGGCGCCGATTTTCACGACCCGGCCGCCCGTGGCGCAGGCAACGCCGGCTGTCTTGCCGCGGCCGCGCGTGGTGGCGCCGGCAGCCGCGCCGGCCACGGTCGCGCGCAGCCAGGCGCAGATCGTCGGCGATATCCAGCGCGAACTGAGCCATAAGGGCTTCTATGACGGCGCGGTCGACGGCATCTGGGGCGCCAAGACCGATGCGGCGGCGCGCGATTTCATGCAGGCGTCAGGGCTGAAGATCAACGTGGAAGCGAACGAAAACCTGCTGCACGCGATCGTGACGTCGGACGCCGTGCCGCAAGGCGGCCGCGCGGCTGCGCCGGCGCCTGCCCGCAACGACCCGATCGCCGCGCTGATCGCGCCCACGAAGCGGACGCTGGCGATCCAGCGCGCGCTCGCCGATTTCGGTTACGGGCAGATCAGGCCGACCGGCGTGTTCGATGCGGGGACCAAGGAAGCGATCGAGAAATTCGAGCGCGACCGCCGCCTGCCGGTGACCGGCCAGATATCCGATGACCTGGTGCGCGAACTTTCCGCGATGACGGGGCGCCCGCTGGAGTGATGGCGCGACTTATTTAGTGGCGCATGATCTAATCCCAAAACCGGTTTCCACCCCCGGATCAAGTCCGGGGGCAGGCATTTTGGGGATCATGCGCGATGCGGTTGAAATCCGGCATCTGGGTCGCGGCCTATCTGCGCCGCTGCAACGTCGAGGGCGCCTTCGCGGCTGTGCGCCGGCGCGGCGCCGAAGAGGCCGGCGCGGTGTTCATCAAAGTCAGCCTGCTCGACGGCACCGCCACTTTGTACGGGCCGGCGGCGCAATCCACTTTCGATGAGGCGCAGCCGGCCGACCGCAATTTCACCGCCATGCTCGGCAGCGGCACACCCGCGCCGGAGGCCGCTATCGAGGCGCGGCTCGCGCGAGAGATCCGCTTCGATCCCGACGTCTGGATCGTCGAAGTCGAAGACCGCGCCGGGCGGAACTTCCTCGACGGCAATGTGGTGGCTTAGAGCATTTTCCGGCGAAGTGGAAACCGGTTCGCCGTAGAAAATGCGATCAAATAAGGAATCGCTCGGGTTATTTCCCGGCGTTCTTGACGTGCGAGGGCTGCACGACGCGGCCGCGATCCGAGCGGTAGCGCGCCGGCGTCGACAGCGTGCGGGCGTCGCGGCGCTCGTCGTCCCAATGCACCGGCTCGTGCGGCGGCCGTGCACGCCCGGCGGCTTGCCGCCAGATCGCCAGCATGTGCTCGGCCGCGGAGGGCGCGAGTTCGTCGAAAAGGCGGGCGAGGTCGTACACGCGTTCGATTGACTGGCCGATTTCCGGATTGAGGAACAGCAAAACGCGCTGGAGCACCGCGGCGCTCATGCCGAGCGCGCGGGCGACGACCACGACCGGTTCGCCGGAGGGATCGCGCGCGATCCGCTCGGCCAGCGTCCGGCCGATGCCGAGCGCGCGTTCCAGCATGCGGGAAAATTCGCCGGGATTGCGCTGGAGGGCGGCGGCTTCCAGGCGGCGGATCACTTCTTGCGAGACCGGCGGCTGGCGCGGCGCCGTTTCCGCCGCGACCTCGAGATTGTTCAGAATCAAGCGGCGTTCGTCGCTGTTGGCGGCAAAGAAGACCTCCAACAGATCGATCCGCACGGCGGGCTTCGCCTCACGTCTTGCTGGCGCCGGCGCGATCGGCCGGGCCAGCGGGATGCCAAGCCTGTCGAGGATCGCCGCCGGCGCGGCGGGGTAGGCCGCGAGCTTGTCGGCGACGACCGCCAGCGTCGTCGCATCGACGACGTCGATCAGCCCGCGCGCGAGCTCGACGAACTGGATTTCGTCCTCGGCGCTGTGCGCGGGTTTCTGCACGTAAAGGTCGGTGAGGACGCGCAGCAATGTCGGACGGATATCGACGCCGTCGCGGCAGGCCAAGTCGACCAGGCTGTCGAGAGGGGGGTACGCGGAGGACTTCGCCATGACTTTACGCATTTTTACCGGGCTACAAGCACGCACTTTAGTCGCGGCGCGTTAGCGGACCGTTAACCTTGCGACCCGTTTAATTGGCAAGAGGCGCCGACCCGGCGGTTCCGATCAAGGCATTGCGCCGCGGCGGCAAGGGGGTTGCAATGGGCGAAGTCATCCGGTTTCCCGACGAAGCGGGCTATGCGCGCGCCGGCAGATATGTCGACGCCAACACGGAACCCGCAACCGTCATCATTCTTCCGGTGGTCCGCGTCGAGCGCGACACGGACGGTCTCGAACCGAATACCGGCAATTCACCCGGACGCCGCCGCCGCCGCCGTCTCGGGCGCTGAACTTGACCGGAGCCGGGTTATCGATGCGGATTCCGCCGCGGCCGGTGGCGACTCGGGCGCTCATTCTGGGCCGATATTTTTTCGCCGCCGCCGCACTCTCGCTGCTCGGCGGGTGCGGCACCACCAACGGCGACTTCGGCGAAGTGCAGCCATATCTGGTGAGCGACGACATTCATGACTGGGTCGGTCCTTATGCCAGCGGCGCCAAGAAGGCGTCGAAATTCGATCTCACCGACGACGAGCGCGAGCTGCGCGATCTCGCTTATCCGCTCATCGATCCCCCTTATGACAGGCAGCAATGGTACTCCGTTGCAGGCGAATATGGCCTTTACCGTCCCGAACGGGCGTTTGACCGCACCGCCTACGCCGATTGGCTGATCTCGGGCGACGGTCCCTCGCCGCTGGCACGTTATTCGTCGCAGCTGGAGGACGCGCGTCGAGAGGTTACGCGCCTGACGTCGACTTCGGATCGCTCGCCGTCGGCGCGTTATTCGCGCTTGATGGACGATGTGCGCAACGATATCACGCGTGTCCCGCAATTTTTCGAAACCGCGGGACGCGTGCTCGGCATCGACGGGAAGCGGCGCCAGAGCATGGCGGTGATCTCCGCGCTGTCGCGCGCCGAACGCAAAAACGCCGGGCTGCGCATGCGTGAAAACGCCGCGATCGTCGCCATGGTGCGCGAGAAGCTGATGCAGCGGGCGGCGTCCTATCGCTACGCGCTCGAGCGCCTGGTCATCGCGGTGCCGCAACCGCCGGCCGCCGACGTCGAGCACGCCATCGATCAACTGCAAGCGCAGATCGCCCGCTACGAAGGCCCCGCACCGACCTGGATGCGCCAGCCGAGCCTCGCCGCTTCCCGGTAATTATTTCTGCAATTATTTCTGCGCATCGGCCGGCATGCAGCGCGCGTTGGCGATCGCACGTTGCGCCATCGGCATCGACCCGGGCTCGGGCGCCAGCGCGCGTATAGCGATCAGGCCGGTGACCGTCGGCGATTTCACGATCAGCCGGTCGGCGGCGGTTATTTCCTCGTCTTCCGGCAGCTGATTGTGCTGCTCGACCGTCATCAGATCGAGCTCGATGATGCGCCGGCCGGCGGCATGGTCGTTGATGGCGTAATAGGCCACGTCGTAGCGCGTATAAAATGAGACCGACGTGTAGGCGGGGCTTACCGGCACGCTGAGCTTCAAGGGCCCGCGCGACAGGTCATAGCGGCAGACGGCGCTGGCGAAGGCCGGATCCATGAACGGCATCGGCGCGGATTCCGGCGTCGGCGCCGGCAGCGCCGTCACGCTATTGACCGGGGTGAGGCGCGCCAGCCGCGAATAGGCGTCCTGCGTGGCGGTGCGCGGCAGGATGATGATCGTCGCGAGATGCACGATTCCGCCGAGCAAGGCGCCGCCCAAGGCCAGGAGCAGCCAACGGATCATGGACAGCTCCTGACGTTTACGGTCGGCATGGGGATTTCGCGGCCGGCTTTGGTGGACACGCCGACAGCGGTGTCATAGAGGCGCAGCAAGAGAACGTAACGCTCGACGCCGCCGGTCGGCAGCCAGTTGCCCGGCTTGGCGCGCGGCGCCACTACGATCTCGAAGCTGCCGTCGGCATGGCGGACGATTTCCTCGCTGGTGAAGCCGGAACGCTTGACCGAATTGTCCACCAGTTCGCCGTCGGGATTGTAGAGCGTCAGCGTCCAGAAGCGCGCCGTCGGGGTGATGCCGGCGAGCACCACGTCGCAGCGCCCGTCGAGCGGGCGGCCGTTGTCGTCGGCCGAGGCGGTAAACGAGACGCCGTCGCCGAGCGCGGTCGGCAAGCGGCCGATGCGGGCGATCGAGGCCTGCGCATAAGGATCGGCGTCGACGGTGCCGGTCTTCGGCCAGGCCGTCCAGCTGCCGATCGTCAAAGGGCCGAAAGCGGCGCCACGGGTGAGCGCGAGATAAGTCGCGCCGAGGCCGACGATGGCGGCGACGGCGAAGGCAAACAGCGATCCGAGAAGCAGCCGCACGTTTCGTTCCGCTGGCGGTGAGGGGACGTTGATTTGCGAAAGGGAGACTACGCCGGCCGCCGCCCAGTGTCCCGAACCCGAAGTTCGCACTAGAGCAGGATAGCTTTAAGCTGAATCGGCGCACGTTAACATCAAATCCGTCATCCCGCGCGCGGCTTCGCGAAGCGAAGCACCGCAAGGATGAACGGCCGAGGTATATCAAAGAGTTGGCCGTCGCCCACCGATATCGGGAATACCGCGAGATCGGAATATTAATGCGCAAGTCGGTTATCGCCGCAGACGCGGTGGCCCGGTTGCGCGCGGACTCACCCAGGGTGCCGGAGTATGCAGCGCAACGCTCCACTTGTTACGCGCTGCGCGCGCCCGGGACACGAGCGGCTAATCAGTTCCGGCTGCCGAACGCGTGCCCCTCCAGCGTGGAGGCGAGCGCGTCGGCTTTTTGCGCGGCGTCGGCCGGGCCCATGGAAACCGTGTGGCGCAGCGGCCCCATGGCGCGGTTGGCGTCATCCATCATCCGCTCGACGCGGACGAGAATGTCGGCTCCCCGCTTGGTGAGCACGGTTGGGCGCGGCGGCGGCGCGCCGGTCTTCGATTTGGCTTCGGCGACGGCCGGCTCGGGCCGCGCCGGCGGCACCGGGACGCCGGGAAGCTGCTTGAGCTCGATGCCCTGATGCGCGTACTCCATGATGTTGTGCCACGTCATCGCCGGCAGCGCGCCGCCGGTCATGCGGTTGGTCGACTGGTAGTCGTCGTTGCCGAACCAGACGCCGCAGACGAAATTGCCGGTGTAGCCCATGAACCAGGCGTCGCGGTAAGCATTGGTGGTGCCGGTCTTGCCGGCGGCGGCGATGCCGTCGAGGCGCGCGCGCCGGCCGGTGCCGTTTTCGACCACGCTGTTCATCATCTTGATCATGTCCGCGGCGACGCGCTCCGGCAGCACGCGTTTCGGCTTCGCACTGTCGCGGTCGTAGCGCCAGACCAATTTGCCGTCGCCGGTGCGCACTTCGAGGATGGCATGCGGCGTCATCTTCATGCCGAGGTTGGGGAAGGTGGCGTAAGCGCCGGTGTGATCGATAAGCCTGACCGAGTTGGCGCCGATCGGCAGCGACGGCGTATCGGGCAGCGGCGTGGTGATGCCCATGTCGTGCGCGGTCTTGATGATGCGCGCGCGGCCGAGCTTGGCATTGCCGTCGCCGACGGAGACCGACAGGCGCACCGCGACGGTGTTGATCGAATGGGTCAGCGCGGAAATCAGCGTCATCGAGCCGGCGTAACCGTGGCCGTAATTGTGCGGGCACCAGTTGCCGAGGCAGATCGGCGCGTCGACCACGATCGAGGTCGGCTTCATGCCGTGCTCGAGGGCGGTGGCATAGACGTAAGGCTTAAACGACGAGCCGGGCTGGCGCATGGCGTCGGTGGCGCGGTTGAACTGGCTGGCGCCATAGTCGCGGCCGCCGACCATCGCGCGCACCGAGCCGTCGACATCCATCAGCACGGCGGCGGCCTGGCCGGCGTGATATTCCTGGCCGTATTGGCGCAGCGAGTTCTCCATCGCGCTGTCGGCCGCATGCTGCAAGTTGACGTCGAGCGCCGTGCGCACCACGAACACGCGCTCGGTCATCGATTTCGGAAACGTATCGACGAGCTTCTTCATCTCGTCGAAGGCCCAATCGAGATAATAGTTCGGCGCGCGGTCGTCGCGGCGGTCGACGGGGGTGGCGGGGTTGCGGCGGGCGCCGAACACCTGGCCCTCGGTCATGAAGCCGGCGTCGACCAGGTTGTCGAGCACCACGTTGGCGCGCGCGCGCGCCGCCGGCAGATTGACGTTGGGCGAGAATTTCGACGGCGCCTTGAACAGGCCGGCGAGCATCGCGGCTTCCGCGAGGTTCACGTCGCGCGCCGACTTGTTGAAATAATACTGCGCCGCCGCGTCGACGCCGAAGGCGCCGCCGCCCATATAGGCGCGGTCGAGGTATAATTTCAGGATCTCGTTCTTGGTCAGGCGCGCTTCCAGCCACATTGCCAGGAAGGCTTCCTTGATCTTGCGCTCGATCGTGCGCTCGTTGTTCAAAAACAGGTTCTTGGCGAGCTGCTGCGTCAAGGAAGAGCCGCCTTGCACCACGCCGCCCGCTTTGGCGTTGGTGACGAAGGCGCGCGCGGTGCCGGCGATATCGATGCCGAAATGGTCGTAGAAGCGGCGATCCTCGGTGGCGAGCACCGCCTTGATCAGGTTGTCGGGAAACTGGTCGAGCGGGATCGAAGTTGTTGTGCCTTATGCCGCGGGTGCCGACCTCGTTGCCGTAGCGGTCGAGGAAGGTGACGGCGAGCTCGGATTTCTTCAGCCAGTCGTCGTCCGATGTCTCGTGGAAGGCGGGGGTGGCGAGCGCCAGCATCAGGATGGCGCCGGCGGTGCCGAGCGTGGCTGCTTCCGAGACGAACTCGTTGAGGGCGCGCCGCCAGCCGGCGGCGTGGAAGCGGTCCATGAAGGTGGAAAACCGCTCATAGGTCTCGCGCAGGCCGGCATAGCCGCTGAACAGCCCGGAATCGACGCGGGCGTCGAAGCCCAGCATCAGCTTCTTGATTTTCGGCTTCCAATCCTCGGGAAACAGGTCGCGCAAGAGGTCTCGCTTATGCTCGGGCGGCGGAAACGCCGCCGGGGCCCGATTTTAGCCGATCGGCGGCAAGGGGGCCACGGGCCGGTCGAAGGCCGATCAAGCCCGCCGGATCGCTCAATACGGGGCCAAGATGAACGCCAATTGCGGTGAAAAAGGGGGCGGTTCCAGGCGCCGTTTTCTTCTCCTCCCCCGCTTGCGGGGGAGGGTTGGGGAGGGGTAGCTGATCTGGAATCGTCTTGATTGTCGGGGCGCGGAGCGCATCGCTTTTTCTGAGCCTCATCTTGAGGCTCAGAAAAAGCGATTTTCGCCGTGGCTTCCCTACCGATTTCCCCGTGGTAGGCTAGCGTCGGATCGGAAAGCCTTCAACCTTGTGCCGTGGCTTCCCTACCGATTTCCCCGTGGTAGGCTCGCGCACCACAGCGCAAGCCTGTCCAAAACGCCGTGGCTTCCCTACCGATTTCCCCGTGGTAGGCTGCCGCCGCCGACGCCTAAGATTATATTGGCGCCGTGGCTTCCCTACCGATTTCCCCGTGGTAGGCTTAAAGCTCGTAGAAGTCATCCCTACCACTAGCCGTGGCTTCCCTACCGATTTCCCCGTGGTAGGCTATCGATATGATCGACCGGACATTTCCGCGCGCCGTGGCTTCCCTACCGATTTCCCCGTGGTAGGCTCGACCCTCTCGCTGCTAGGTCCGGGCTATCGCCGTGGCTTCCCTACCGATTTCCCCGTGGTAGGCTGATCAGCTTGTCGAGGAAATCGATCAATTGGCCGTGGCTTCCCTACCGATTTCCCCGTGGTAGGCTACGGCCGGCCGTCGATCGTCGAGCCGGGGCGCCGTGGCTTCCCTACCGATTTCCCCGTGGTAGGCTCACGGGCCCGACGTCTGATCGCGCGACCGGCCGTGGCTTCCCTACCGATTTCCCCGTGGTAGGCTTTTCTCGGGATCGCGCACGACAATCAGGCCGGCCGTGGCTTCCCTACCGATTTCCCCGTGGTAGGCTGGTGTATGCTGCTCCCACGATCAAATCAGGGCCGTGGCTTCCCTACCGATTTCCCCGTGGTAGGCTGCTTCATTATCGGCGGCAGGCCCTACGGCGCCGTGGCTTCCCTACCGATTTCCCCGTGGTAGGCTCGGAGTGGCGCAAGGTTCTGGAATCCCTCTGATTTCCGCCTGAGATCGCAGGCGGAAATCAGAGCAGGACCATTTGCTGAGGCGCTTTTTTCTCACTGAACGTCGCTTCCCCGAGCATCAGCTTCATGCGCGCATACTGCTTGTCGGTGACTTGCAGCGTACGCACGCTGCCCTTCGGCGGCAAGTTTTTGGTCACCCGCTGCGCATGTTTGTCGGCGGCGTCCTCGCCTCGGCAGACGCGCGCATAGACGGAAAATTGCAGCATCATAAAACCGTCGTCCTTGAGGAAGTTACGGAATTTCGTAGCCCAGCGCCGATCCGCCTTGGTGCCGACGGGAAGATCGAAAAACACGAACATCCACACGAAACGCGCCTCCTCGGTTTTCACGGCGCAAGCTCCAGCTCGCGCGCGGGCTCCAGTTCGGGCAGCACAAGCCGGTCGGCTTTTTCGTCCTCGAAGGCGCGGACGAGGCTTTGCGCCGCCGTTTCTGCCGCGACCAACAGCGTGACGGAATCGGCTCCGGTTCTTGCATCGATGAGCAGCGCTCCGGCCATCGCGCGCCGGTCTTCAACGGTGAGATCGCCATCCTTGCCACTGCCATCGGCACTGGTCTTGAACGCAAGCCGGTCGACGAAGGGACGGAATGGCTCGACCAGATCGTCGGCAAGGTTGAAGGCATTGGCGGCGCCGTCGTGAGCAACGCCGAAAACAGGGATGAGGCCTGAGGCGACCAGCGCACGCGCGACACCGGCGCGAACGACGGCGTAACCGTAGTTCAGCAGCTTGTTGCGCCGGTCGTCGGGATCGTCGCGGACATAATCGGCGAACAGACGGCCCCAGTAGAACCGCGCCGCGCGAGCCTCGACATTCTCAGGGTCGCCCGGCTCGACGTGGCGGGCGATCTCCTTAAGCGTCGCGACATCCGCCTTGCCCAATTCGGACAACACGGCCGCCTGATTATGAATCTTGCGGCGAATAATAATCTGCCATAGCCGGTTCTTGAGCGACTCCTTGACGTCCGCCTGCAAGCGCGCAACCGCACCCTGGCGGTGATGGCGGTGAAACGGCAGCGCAAGGCCGGAAGGAGTGTGACGAGAGTCGGTGAAGATGATCGCCACGCCGGCGTCCATGCAGGCCGAAATCAAGGTCGATGTCAGCGTCGCATGCGGCGTGTCGAGGACGATCCATGCGAGATCTTCGATAGCGATGCGAACCTCGCCCTCGTCTTGCTTCACGCAGCACTGGCCGTCGGCGAGCGAGAGCCGGGCGGCCTTAGTTAAGTGCAAGCCCTTCCACGCCATGTCCGCACCTCACGCGATACTTCGAACTTGCGGCCGAGACGATCGACGGTGAATTTTTTGAAAGCAAAAAAGTCTTTGAGCCTATGCCTCTGGTTTGCGATTGAAGATCGTTATGCTGCGCAACAGTTATCTGCGCGCCCGCGCGATCCACCCCTTTGTAGTAACCGCCAATGAACACTCCATCTGACTTTGCGACTTCAATATAGTCGTGAATGGACAGGCTAAAAAGGAACTCAAATGTGCTGTCGATGGAGGTCCATTTATCTTCTTCCTTATGAGCCACAATTGCTCGATTTGGTGGATCAGGCCATTTTTGTGGATTAGCGACTTGATGTGGGTAAATCGGAACGAGATAATATCCAACTTTATCTTTCTTGTTAGATTTCTTGAACACATCTATCCGCGCCATGTCGCCGCGATCTACCGCGCCGCCATTTATTTCAATCGCGACCTTCTTATCGGTGGCTATCCGCACCTTGCGTATAATGTCGCCGCTAGGCGAGCGTGGCGGATCATCTTTCGGTTTGCCTTTCCTGATCCACGCGCGCAAACTTTCGACCATTTCGTCACGCAGTTTCTTTGGATCAGCCACCTTGCCATAGGGAACTGGCACCGGAATATTGTCGAGATCGCTCTCCTTGAATTTTTTATCTGAAATATCTTTGCGCTCATAGACGATTTTCTCTCCGCTAATTTTGTGCGGCTTCATATTGACGAGTTTTTTTCCGTCGCTCCCGCGAACTTGTCTCACGGTTGCGTCATGCGCCTTGCCGCGTGCCCTTCGGCGCTCTGCGCGCGAGACGAACACGCCGCCGCTGCCGTTGTCGCCATGGATCGCCCGTTCGACATCGAGCCGGAAGCCGGACCACGGTTGCTGGACGTGGAATATGTCATCCTGGCGGCCCTCTTTTTCGCGCTTCTGCACTTCACGTGTCATTCGATTGAGCAAGCTTTCGGTCGTCGCCGCCAGCACCAAGGCATCGACGGCGTGATGGCGGTCGTCGGGCACGCGCTCGCCGTTTACCTTTTTCAGCCCTTCCAGCCCCCAGGCCCGCCGCAGCTTCGACGTGATGGCGCCGGGCCGGGTGAAGACACGGCGCTCGTCCGTCCCATCCGCTGCACGCATTTCGGGCCGCGGAGGAAACATTCGCTTGAGTTCATCGGCCAGAAGCCGCGTCACCCATTGCGTGTCGGTCAGGTTGCGCGCCTTGAACTTTTCCTCGATATCGGCGGCAGTCTTGAGGACGTAGTTGCGCTTCTTGCGGCCCTTGATCTCCTTCAAGCTTTCGACGCGCGCAACATAGATCATCCATTCCGCTTCGGTCTTGTTCGCCTCGAACCATTCGAAAGGTGTGCGGCCGCGCTTGTGCTGGTTGGCCGTGACCGTGCACAGCGTTTTGTTGAGATAGAAATCGTCGCCGAAACAACTCCACGGCAGGATATGGTCGACCTGATAGCGTGTTTCGTTGGCGGCAAAGCCCGTCGGATCGATGGGGTCGCCTGAGTAGATGCATTTCCAGCCTTGCTCCTTGGCCAGTTCATAACGGAGCAGTTCGTCGTCGGTGACCGGTCGCCCCAATAATTCGGCGGCCTCACCGCGACGTTTTTCCTTTTCCGCGGTTCGCTCTTCCAGCCCTGCAGTGAGCTTTGCGCGTTCTTCGGCGCTTTTGCCAACGTCGCGGGCAAGTTCGACGTGAACGAAATCGAATGGGCCATATTCGCGGTCAACGGCACGAATTTGCTTGATTGCTTCGCCAAAGGCTTTGCGCGTGACCGGACTGTTGATCTGGTCGAGCGACACCGCGGCGCGGGCCGCATGATCATAGCCAAAGCGGGCGCAAGCGTCCGCATACGACAGCCCCTCACGCAGACCCGGAACGATATTGCGGCAGGCGAGGGCGGATATATGAGCCGCTCTGGTGAAGTCTTTGAAGGTTCCTTTCGCAGCCTCGGCAATCAGGTGCTCGACAACGAATGTTTCAAGCCCGATCTCCCGCAGGCCGGTGCGGATTAAGTCGAGATCTTCGCGAAACGACAGGACCTCAGCAACACGATCAAGTTTTTCGGGTGTCTTCGCCAGCGACTGCCATGGCGCCTCGCCGAGTGCGTCCCGCAACGTCTTCGTTCCGTAAGCCGCTCCTCCGGTGCGCGCAGCAACGTCGAGCTTGTTCTCTTTATCTTTCGGAATGCCGGCGAAGCGCGCATTGGGATCGAGGTCGAGCGTTTCGCGCAGCGACGAGAAAGTGATCGTTTTCTTGATTTCGCCGAAGCCTTTCGCCGCGACAGCGATCTCATCCGGCGTTAAGGGCTCGGCACGGCCCACGGATATTCGCAAATGGGCGAGGCGCGACAAATACCGGAACAATTCGAATGACGGTGCGCGGCGCGCCGTGCGCATTTGCCCCGGTTCGAACGGACATTTTCCAACAAGTTTCTCGCTGTCTTGCAACGGACGCTGGAAAAAAGCGATGGCGGCAAACGATGCTGCCAGTTCATCGCTGGCCGCCGGATTTCCCAGCCGTTGCTGCGCCGAGAAAATCGTCCGCACCTCGTCTTCCAGATCGGAGCGCTTGGCGGTGTGCGAATAATCCTTGTCGCGATTGCGCTTTCGGTCCTTGAATTTCTCGTCGTTCGCCAGCATGTCGCCGAACGAGCGATACTTCGCGAGGCCTTCGCGCGTCGTCTCCATTGCTTTTTTCATCTTGGAGGTTTCGTCGGCGGCGTTGGCGTTGCCTTCGCTTTTCGAGTTCGACCGGAAGCCCCGATGCCGGGCGATATGGCCGAGAACGACGGCGAGTTCATCGTTGGTCAGCGCGCGCTGGTAGGCGGCGGCGCGCAACGACCAGGGCGAAACCGGCGGGTGGGTCCCTTTGGGCGAGACGCGGCGCAAGACCTCATGCAGCGCATTCACCGACGCATCGGGCAACAGTCCATTCTCGTGCAAGAGCTTGCGCACCGCGTTCATGCGTTGGTGTCGCCGCCGGATGACGCGGCGCTGACCACGCGCGGCGCGCCGTTGCGCGCTTTTCGGCTCTCCGGTCTTGTCGACCAGCGGCGCGTCGAACATGCGCACGCCCGCAGCCACGACGTTACCGTCAGGCTCCGAGGTTTCGATCGCACCCCAGCCGCAAGACGCAATTCCGAGATCGATGCCGAGGATGCGTTGCCTTTCCCCCATCCCCCAAAAACCTCACGCTGTACACAACCAAGGCACGATTATTGACGTTTATGCACGAGGCAGCAATAGTAGGCGGGCTACGGGGAAATCGTAGTAGGAAAGCCACGGCAAAGTGTTTTGCCACTCACGTGGCTAATCGCTGAAGGATGCCGGAAATGACCGGCCTTGGACCCTCCGGTGGCAACGCCGGAGGGGATTCCTTTTTCAGGCCCAGCGCGCGCCCAGCAACGCCAATTGCGGTGAAAAAGGGCCGGTTCCGCTCGCCTTTTTCTTCTCCCTCTCCGCTTGCGGGGGAGGGTTGGGGAGGGAACGACCGGCGCCCGCCTCGCGGCGGCGCGGCCACGCGCCGCGTCAAAAGCGAAAGAGCGGGCGCGCGGCCCAAATAGCCGCATCCGAGGCATTGAGTTCAACCGCTTCGCGAGTTAGAACAAACAGAGAACATTGTCCGAGGCGCGCCAACATCATCCAAGACTTGATCCAAGACTTGCGGCTCCATCCCAAATCTGGGATATAGACCATGCGTGCACGGTTGGCGAAAGGCGAGAAACCGCTTGACTGGGTCGGTTCGTCGAAGCGCGATTTCCTCTCCTTTCCCGCGCCGGTGAAAGATGAATTAGGCAACGCGCTCGGCATCGCGCAGTTCGGCGGCAAGCACCCGAAGGCAAAACCGTGGAAGGGCCATGGGCCGGGTATCTTCGAGGTGGTCGAGGACCACGATGGCGACACCTACCGCGCGGTCTACACAGTACGGCACCGCGAGGTCATCTATGTGCTGCATGCGTTCCAGAAGAAGTCGCCCAAAGGCATCAGGACCGCGCGGACAGATATCGCATTGATCGCGCGGCGGCTTAAGCTCGCGCAGCAGGATTACGAGGCCCGTTATGGCACGACAAACCGCTAAAAAGGACCGATCGGCAGCCATCGTGCGCGGCAGCGGCAATGTGTTCGCGGATTTAGGTCTCCCCGACGCCGAGGAGCGGCAGACCAAGCTGCGGCTGGCCTATGCGCTCAACGCGGTGATTGCCGCCCAGCGGCTGACGCAAGGTGTGGCCGCGCAACGGCTCGGGCTCAATCAGCCCAAGGTGTCGGCGTTGCGCAATTACAAGCTCGAAGGGTTTTCGGTGGAACGGCTGATGACCTTGCTCAACGCGCTCGACCGCGACATCGAGATCGTCATTCGCAAGAAGCCCCGGTCGCGCTCGGCCGCGCGCATCAGCGTGGTGGCGGCGTGAGGGGTGTCGCGGCGCCCCGGCCAATGCCGCCGCCCCGGTTAACGCCGTCAGGTGAACGCCAATTGCGGTGAAAAAACGGGCGGGTTTCCAGGCGCCCTTTTCTTCTCCCTCTCCCGCTTGCGGGGGAGGGTTGGGGAGGGGGCGGGCTCCTGAACGGGATATCCGTGAAATTCACGCGTCCGCGTCTTACCCCCTCCCTGTCCTCCCCCGCAAGCGGGAGAGGGGACGATAGTGGCGCGGCCCGCGCGAAGCGAAGGAACGGTTCAAAGCCGATGACCATGAAGAAGCCCGATGCAGCCGACGCTCCGTTCTGGTGCGGCAAAGCGCTCCCGGAGATGAACCCGCACCGAGCGGAACGCTGCTACCGCTCCCACACCTTCAGCCCCGACCGCTTGGCGATGCGTTTGAAGTCGGCGTCCGCCGTCAGCATGGTGAGGCCGTGCCGGATGCACAGTTGCGCCAGGAGCGCATCGATCGTGCCGATCTGAACGCCGGCGCGGCGGCAGGTGTTTCGGAGCGCGGCCGCCTCGATGTGGTCGCGCCGGTCGGGGACGAGAAAGGGCAGGGCGAGAAACCGCTGCAAAATGGCCTCCCGCGCTTTCGGGCCGGCAAATCCTTGCAGCAGTTCCTGGAGCACCAGGCCGGTCGTGAACACCGCCTCGCCGCCCGCGATGGCGCGGGCAAGAGCCTGCACTGCGGCGGCCTCCGGGGCCGTATCGCGCCGCAACGCCAGCGACCACACGCCGGTGTCGACAAAGACGCTCAGCGCGCGCGCTCCTTCTTGTAGTCGAAGCCCGCATCCCATTCGAGCTTGCCGAACAGCTCGGCGAGCCGCTTCTGCCGGCGCCGCGCGATGAACTCCTCGAGCGCCTTGGTGACGGCGGCCTTCTTGGTGCGCTCGCCGCTCACCTTGCGCGCGGTTTCGATGAGCGCGGGATCGATGGACAAATTGGTGGCCATGTGTTGATCTCCACACATGGATTTACACACAAGCGGTCATTGGCGCAAGAGGTGCGCAGCGCCTGGCGGCGGCTGCCTCTTCCGGCGGGCGGGAGGATAAAGTGCGGTGAAAAAGGGCCGGTTCCGTTCGCCCTTTCTTCTCCCTCCCCCCGCCGAAGTCGGATGTATCCGACTTCGGCCACGTAAAATGCCGAACTCGGGTTTACCCGAGTTCGGATGGGGGAGGGTTGGGGAGGGGGCAGGCCCCGAAACGGGATATTCGTTGAAATTCACGCGTCCGCGTCTTACCCCCTCCCTGTCCCTCCCCCGCAAGCGGGAGAGGGAACGATAGTGGCGCGGCCCGCGCGAAGCGAAGGAACGGTTCAAAGCCGATGACCGCGAAGAAGCCCGATGCAGCCGACGCCCCCTTCTGGCGCACCAAACGCTTAAGCGAAATGAGCCCGCGCGAATGGGAGAGCCTGTGCGACGGCTGCGGCCGCTGCTGCCTCAACAAGCTGATCGACGAGGACACCAACCGCACCGTGTTCACCGATGTCGGCTGCAAGCTGCTCGACGGCGACACCTGCCGCTGCACCGATTACGCCCACCGCCAGGCGCGCGTGAAGGACTGCGTGCGGCTCACGCCGCGCAACGTGCGCAGGCTCACTTGGCTGCCGCCGACCTGCGGCTATCGCCTGGTGGCCGAGGGGCGGGATCTTTACTGGTGGCACCCGCTCATTTCCGGCGATCCGGAGACGGTGCACCAAGCCGGCGTCTCGGTGCGCGGGCGCGTGAGCGCGAACGAGAAGGACGTGCCGGACGACCGGCTGGAGGATTTTATCGTCTCATGGCCCGGCAAAATACCGAAGGCCGCCCGGGCGCCGAAACGGCATAAGCGCTGAAGGGGATTGATCTCGCCCGCCGAAGCTTCCGCGCGCGCCGTCAAATCGCAGTTAAGCGGCCAAAGTGCAGGGTGTCACGGTTTAAATAACCGCGGATCGAGCGTGAATGGCGTCGTGGCCACGATTTGAATGCGGGCGCTAGCCGACTGCCGATGATTGATCAGCACGTTGCGCTCAGGTGCGCTCGCGAGCGGCACAATCACGGATGGAACGAGCAAAAGGGCTTCCGTACCGCCGCTAAGCCATGCGTCGCCCAGCTTTTGCGTGACCGTCTCGCGCATCGTCCAGTCAACGTCCAGGTCGTTCATCGCCAACAGGCGCGTGGGGAGATCGTCTGGAACGTCGTATTCGACCATCACCTGCGGCGGCAGCAGGTTCGGATCGGGAAGGCGTTATCGGCGTCCAGCGCATTGCTGACGTCGCGGAGCAGTTTGAGCGGCCGAGCCACGATTGGGGAGACCGCACAGCGTGGAGGCTGCGATCGCCACGTTCGCTCTCGCCGGCAAGATCGCGGAGAGCCCCGACCTCACCAGGCGGCTTCACAACGTGATGAATACACTTGTGGGCGAGTGCGATCTGGACAGTGATGTCTTGTTTTAGGGAGGGTTGGACGCTACCTTCCCCCGCTGGTCGGCAGTAAAAACATGCTTTTTGGCACCGTGCATTTACTGTAATACGGAGTTGTGGAATGAGAGAACATAGTGAACCTCCTTTATCGTGACTTGCTAAATCTGTGTGCAGCCTCGCTGAAAAGCTGGGAAAGACGATTGATGGATTTCTCATTGGAAGGGGTAGGCTTGCCAATTAAAACAGCTTGCGAGTACATGAGAGTCTCAATCACACGCAGGCCATTTGCTTCTGCCGAGATGCCCGTCTCGTAGCTGTCGACTATTCCAGAAGCTAAGTGTATCCATGGAGCAATCTCGACGGCACCATGCAAAGCAACGACTTCAACGCGTACATTCCGTTGGGCAAACCAGGA
>CAVPUU010000032.1:0-79982 GCA_963709015.1 uncultured Alphaproteobacteria bacterium
CTGCGCTGCCGTCGTACTGCCGCCCTCTGGCCATAGTCACTGTTGCTCCCCAGGCAATTTTGAGCCCCGTGATGAGGTAGACCGGCTCCTGGTGATTGGCGCCTTCAAAGGAGTCCTTGACGTCGGACAGCTCTAGGCACTTGGAGATGTAGCTCCGTCTCGGGGAAGAAATTCACAGTTTCCAGCTTCTGGATGTTGTATACGTCTTCGTCGTGCCGCTGGCCCTTGAGGCTCGCGTCCCCTCCAATACAGTAAGTAGTAAAAAGTTTTAACCGAAATTGTCAAATACGCGTTCGCGACGCGTTCCCCCACTTCCTTCTTTACAACTCCAACCTCAATTGCTCAATGCTTCGAACTCCTTTAGGCCCACGCTCTGGAAATGAGCGGCGTGGGCCTGAATTGACTCCATATCAGAGAGGTCTAATTGTTGGTGCAGCTGGTTCAGGTGCAAAACCTACTCAGCTTGCAAGGCAGTATAAAGTCTCGCGTAACACGATTAAGAGCACCCTACGCCTTGACCTAGAACGCAAGGATGGCGAATCGAAACCCCGATCGGGCCGGCCAAAAGCTTATTCAGATCGACTACATGCGCATCGAGCGCCTGGCACGCGAAGAGAAGCCGGTCACGGCAGATACCGCGTTGCGGCTTGGGCGATATTTCGGGACGGGTGCTGCGTTTTGGATGAATATACAAGCACGCTACGATTTGGAAACGACGGAAGACAAACTCGCCGCCGAAATCAAAAAGTTGCCGGTCTACAACGCGGCATGAGCTTGAACATTTGCCGTCAAGTTCGATAGCAAATGGCTGCTGTAGTGCCGTATTCAACGAGAGGAAATGTCTGTGCCGACCCTGCTTACCGAAGCCCGCGCCGAACTCGCGCTCGCCAACCGCATGGTCGCCCATGAGGGCGTCATCGACACCTTCGGGCATGTCAGCATGCGCCACCCCGAGAATCCGAACCGCTATTTGCTGTCGCGCTCGCGTGCGCCTGAACTGGTGACGCCGGAAGACTTGATCGAATACGACCTCGACTCGCGCCGGTTCGCGATCCCGGCACCGGCAATATTCCGAGCGGGTGATCCACGGCGAGATCTACAAAGCCCGACCGGACGTAATGCGGTGTGCCATCATCATTGCCCGGCCTTCATGCCGTTGATCGCCATCGGCACCGACTATGTGCCGATTTTCCATCTCGGCGCGGTCGGCGGCATCAAGCCTCCTTACTGGGATCAGCATGACGAGTTCGGCGACACCAACATGCTGGTGGTCAAACCGGAGGAGGGCGCCTCGCTCGCCCGCGCCATCGGCGGGCATAATGGTGCTGATGCGACGCCACGGCGTCACGGTGGCCGGGGCCAACGTTAAGGAGTGCGTATACCGCTCGATCTTTTCGGCCGCAATGCCGAGCACCAGGTGCGCGCGCTCAGCATCGGAGCAACATCGCGTCGCTTTCGCCGGGCGAAACGGAGCGCTGTGGCGATTCGTCGGCAAGACAACCGGGGTCACGCGCTCTTGGGATAACGTGGGCGTTGCGGATTGCCAAGGCCGGCGGCCTGCCGGCGCCGACCACGAAGTCCGCGGCGTCGGCAAAGCCGCGCCGGGCGCGTAAAATGCGGCGGCGCTGAGAAATTAGCCTTTCCCCGTGGGCCGCACTCGGTGTTGAATGTGGCCCACTGGCGATGTTCAACGATAGAAAATGACTAGAGGGAGGAAATCGAATGAATAGCTTCAAGACAGTGGTCGCTGCGCTCGGGCTCGTCGTGCCGTTGGCGCTCGCGGGTACCGCGGCATCCGCCGAGGACGCGCTCAAGCTGGTGATCGGCCAGATCAACAATTGGGAAAATCAGGCGCCGACGCTCGGCCAGGACGCCGGCATCTTCAAGAAACACGGGCTAGTGCTGGAGAATACCGGCACGCAGGGCGCCGGCGAGACCATCCAGGCGGTGATCTCGGGTTCGGCCGATATCGGCGCCGGCGTCGGCGCCGCGGGCGCCATGCGCGCGTTTGCCAAGGGCGCACCGATCCGCATTCTGGCGCCGGCATTTACCGGCACGGGCGACCTGTTCTGGTACGTCAAGATCGATTCCAAGATCAAAAGCCTGAAGGATTCAACGCCCGAAACCACCATCGCCTATTCGACCAACGGATCGAGCTCGAACAATATCGTCGTCGCCTTCATCAACGAGCTCGGCGCCAAGGCTAGGCCGACCGCCACCGGCGGACCGGCCGCCACTCTGACTGCGGTGATGTCCGGTCAGGTCGATATCGGTTGGGCGGCGCCGCCGTTTGGCCTGCAGGAAATCAAGGACGGCAAGATCCGCATCATCGCGCACGGCAGCGACGTGCCCTCGCTGCGCGGGCAGACCGTGCGTGTTCTGATCGTCAATTCGAATGCGCTCAAGACCAAGCACGACGCGATCATGCGTTTCATGGACGCCTATCGTGAGGCTGTGGACTGGATGTATTCCGATCCCAAGGCGGTCGAGATGTATTCCGCCAAAATCCACCGGCCCGTCGAAATGCTTAAGGAGTCGATGGCCAAGTTCCAGCCGAAGGAGGCGTTGCAGACCGATCACTTCGCCGATCTCGACGGCTCCATCCGCGACGCGGTCAAGCTCAAATTCCTCGAGAAACCGCTGACCAAGGAGCAGATCGCGGAGCTGTTGCAAATTCCACCGCGCAAGAAATAGTCGCGCGCGATACGCACCAACGCAAACGGGCCGCTGCATGACAACGGCCTGCTTTTTTCGCGGTCGATAATTGCCGACGGCTACATCTTCTTCATTTCTTTCTTCATCGGCTTGGCCATCTTCTTCTTGCCGTGCTTCTTGTGATGCTTCATGGCCTTCTTGGCCGGGCAAGCGCCTTGCGAGACTACCGAGGCGCCGTCCTTTTCCGCAAAGCATGCGTTCGCGTAGGTGAACTTCATGCCGCCTTGGCGCCGCACACCGGCTTCTGGATTTCCCAGCACGGGCCGGGTTGCGGTGGGGGCGCCATCATCTTCTTTTTGGACTTGGCATCGCTCGCTCCGCCCGAGCCGATCAAGAGAGCGGCGGCCGTGGCGGCAATAAATGCAGCGTAACCGATATTTTTCAGTTTCATCATTTCCTCCCGACGTTATTGACGCGCCATACTAGAAGGGAAATTACCGGAGGTTACAAGAAATTTGCGCCGTTGCGGCGCACTCAAACCTGAACACGCGTTCATGTCGCCGAATGCTCAGTGCCGCCTTTGGCGGCGGCGCTGATGGCCTCGAGCATGGCGGCGCGGCCGGACTTGAGCGCGGCACGCACTTTCCATCTTTGCCGAGTGCGCCCATCTCGCGCTGAGCCTTGACGGTTGAATCGACCATCAATGGATCGAGGCCGAGTTCGCGCAAGGTGCCGGCGAATTCTTCCATCTCGGCGGCGCGGCGCTCGCCGTGGCTCGCCATGCGCTCGAGATTGTATTCGGCGGTCTTCGTCCAATCGAGCGACGGATAATTGTTTTTCATCGAGGCGGTCACTTCCTCCAGCACGCCGGCGCGGCTGGCGGCGAGGAAGCATTCCGGCGTGAGCGCTTCCATGCCTTTGATCATCACGCTGCGGATCATCTTGATCGCGGCGGCCTGGCCGGTATCGTCGCCGACCACGCTCGGCTTCATCTCCAGTTCGTTGAGCAGCGGCGAAATCGCGTACGCATGCGGGCCCGAGATCAAAAGCGGCGTCTTGTGGCGCGCCGGATGAATTGGCGCGATCACCGCGACGTCCACGTAACGGGCGCGCTCGCCCAGCAGCTTGGCGGTTTCCTGCTTGCGGCCGGGCGACACAGAATTGATGTCGAGATAATAAGGCGTGCCTTTGAGATGCGGTTCGACCGAACGCGCGGCGTCGACGCTTGATGCGGCGGTCACCGCCGAAAAGATCATGTCGGTTTCGGCCACCGCGTCGGCTGCCGACTTCGCCAGCTGCACGCCCATGCTCTCGCCGGCTGCTTTCAGCTTCGCGCCGGCGGCTTCCGGAAATAGAATGTCCCAGGCGGCGATGCGCTCGATGCCGGTCTCGCGCAAGCCCGAGGCGATCGCCTGTCCGGCTTCGCCGAAACCGATGAAGGAAACGCGCGGCGTATTGCGTCGGTTCATTGCGGCCTCACAGAATCCGCCACGCCCGGTACCGGCGGCGTACCCTTGGTGTGGAACGACTTGATGGTCTGCAAACCCCAGGCCTGGCCTTTCTTGCGCTCGGCTTCGGTCCAGGCGATCGGTCTCCAGTCCGGCGCCAGCACCAGCCGAGCGCCGGCGCAGGCGACCTCGACGCGGTTGCCGCCCGGCTCATACACGTAGAGAAAGAAGGTTTGTTGGATCGCGTGCTTGTGCGGCCCGGTCTCGATGAACACGCCGTTCTCCAGGAAAACATCGGCGGCGCGCAGCACGTCCTCGCGGCTATCGAGCGCGAAGGTGACGTGGTGGAGGCGTCCCTTGGTGCCGGTGTGATCGCGCGTGTAGGCGAAATCGTAGGATTTGTTGGTGGCGGTCATCCACATGCCCGCTTCGCTGCCGTCATCGAGCACGATTTGCTCGGTCAACATGAAGCCGAGATAATTCTGGAAGAACTCGCGATTGGCCTTGATGTCCACCGCCAGTCCGTTGAAGTGATCGATGCGCCGCGCGTTGATGCCACGCGCCGGATAGCGCTGCGCCTGGTTCTTCAGAGCCGGTTTCTGGCCGGGCGGCGGATCATACCATTCGGTGTCGTAATACAGTTCGATCATGTGCCCGTCGGGATCCTTGCACATGAAGCTCTTGCCATGGCCGAGGTCTCCATCGGTCCAGCCGACGTCGAAGCCGGAGCCTTTCAGCGCCGCGGCGCGCCGCTCCAGCGCCTGCGGCGAGCGGGTGCGAAACGCCGCGTGCCCAAGGCCGGACGTTTTGGAATCCGTGAGCTTGAGCGAATAGCGCTCGTAATCGTCCCAGCATCGCAGATAGACGCTCGATCCCCTTTTCGCCGCTCTGGGTCATGCCCATCACGTCGATGAAAAATTTGCGGCTTTCCTCGAATTTCGGGGTAAAGATTTCGACATGGCCGAGATGGGCGATGTCGTGAATAGGTTCCGGCGGCACGGCATCTCTCGCTGGGTTCAAGGTTTTCGGGCGCTATAAGGCCATGGCCGGTTGAGCCGGTCAAAGCCCAATTGTTGAGACCGGCAGCGGGATTACGCAGGCCTGCTTCGTTGTTTTTGAGGGTATGATCGGGCAGTATCGCGGCTTCGGCGAAAAACGCCGCAATTGCCTAAAAAAATTGGGAGGATTCACATGCGCAAGCTTTATCCGATCTTGACTGTAGCCGCGGCACTGATATTGCCGGGCACGGCGAGCGCGCAAAACAACAAGCTTATCGTCGCGCTGCCGACCACGCCGCCGAACGTCGTGCACATGCCGGTGCTGATCGCCAAAGAGCTCGGCCTGTACAAGAAGTACGGCCTCGAAGTCTCCACCATTCAACTCGAAGGCGGCGTCTACACGTATCGCGCCACCGTGGCAGGGAGCGCCGACGTCGCGCTCGCCGCCGGTGCATTCTCGATCGTCGGCCGCGCCAAGGGCGCTCCGACCAAGATCATCCTCGCCAGCGCGCCGAAGCTGGAAGCCTCGATGGTGGTCAACAAGAACATCAAGAGTTTGGAGGACCTCAAGGGCAAGCGCATCGGCATCCAGGAGCCGGGCGGCTTTGCCGACGTGCTCAGCCGCGACGTGCTGCGCGCCGCCAAGGTCGATCCCAAGGACGTTCACTTCGTCAGCATCGCCTCGGAAGACGTTCCGGCGCTGGTCGCCGACCAGGTCGATACCGCGATCCTGCACGTCGAGCAGGAGATGGTGGCGCGGTCCAAAGTGCCAAGCCTGCATGCCATCGTGCGCATGTGGGAGATTCGAGCCGAAAAACTTGAGCACGGTGTTCGCGGTGACGGAGAAGACCATCGCCCAGAAGCGCGCCGCGCTGCAAGCCTTCACCAAGGCCAATATCGAGGCGGTGCGGCTGATCTACACCGACGAAGCCAAAGTCTTGCCGGCCATCGTCAAATACACCGAGCAGTCGAAGGAAATCGCCAAAGAGACGCTCGACTTCATGATCAAAAATTGCATCTGGGACGCCAATAGCGGAATTGGTCCGACCCGTATTAACTTCACCGCGAAATTGATGGAGAAGGTCGGTAATATCCCCGAAGGCAAGGCGCCGAAATACGAGGATCTGGTCGATCTGTCGTTCGCCAATGAAGCGATCAAGGAACTGGGCGAATGGAAGGGGCCGGTGTGCCCGTCGACCGAGCAGTGACGCGCAGCACGGAGAACAAGCGATGAGTGCCGTCAATGAGGTTCGCGCCGGCGCGCTTGCCGCAGCCGGCGCGGATGTGGTCAAGCCGCAGCCGAAGGTGCCGTTCTGGCGTTGGCCGCGATTTTACCGTTACGGTTTCCTCGCGCTCATTCTCATCATCTGGCAGATCGTCGGACCGATGATCAATCCGATCTTCTTTTCTTATCCCACCAAGATCGCGCTGGCGTTCTACGAACTGACTTTCGTCACCGGCGAGCTTCAGCATTACATGGTCGAGAGCCTTTTGATCCTGTTCTACGGGCTCGGCATTGCGATCCTGGTCGGCGTTCCGCTGGCGGTCCTGATGGCGCGTTTCAGGCCCGTGGACTGGGCGCTCGATCTGCCGGTCAACGCCATGTACGCGACGCCGATGGTCGCGCTGGTGCCGCTCTTGGTGCTGTGGTTCGGCATCTACATGGAAGCCAAGGTTATCGTGGTGTTTTTGTTCTGCGTGTTCCCGATCCTGATCAACACCTATCAGGGCGTGCGCGAATGCGACAAGAACATGCTCGAAGTCGCGCGTTCGTTCCGCTCCAACGAATGGCGAATGTGGCGGGACGTGCTGTTTCCGTTCGCTTTGCCCTACATCGCCGCCGGCGTGCGCCTCGCCATCGGCCGCGGGCTGGTCGGCGTGGTGATCGCGGAATTCTACACCACGATTTCCGGGCTCGGTTACATGATCACACGCTACGCGCACATTTTCGACATGGACAAGACCTTCGTGCCGGTGATCCTGCTGATGTTCCTCGGCGTGTCGCTGACCTCGGCGCTGAAATGGCTGGAGCGCCGCATCGCGCCGTGGAGTCACGCCAACCGCTAAGCGCAGGCGGCAGCAAGGTTCCCAACTCAAAGGAACCATGCCGCCGCCGTTGTCGCATAGGTGCGGCTGGCGATTTGGCCGTATTGTTTTTGCCGGATTTGCGAACGACACTAGACAGGTTTCTTTCATGAGCGAACCTCCGATTTCGCGCGGGTTTCGCGGGCGCCGGCCGGGCGCGCAAAGCGCCCGCGTACCGCCGGGCCAGCATCTGGTCACCGACTTTCCGGTGCTGTCGGCGGGGCCTACGCCGGAAGCCGGACCTGAAGACCTGGCGCTTTACGCTCGAAGACGGCAACAGCCCGGTCGGCGAGTGGACCTGGGCCGAATTCAACGCGCTGCCGCAGACCGAGGTGACGGTCGACATCCATTGCGTCACCACCTGGTCAAAGCTCGACACCAATTGGCGCGGCGTTTCCATCGATACGCTGCTGGAAACCGCCGGCTTGAGCGAGCCGCCGGCGCCGTTCGCGCTGATCCATTGCGACGGCGGCTACACCACCAATGTGCCGTCGGAAGATCTTGTCGGCGGCAAGGCGATGATCGCGACCGGATTCGACGGCGAGCCGCTCGATCCCGAACATGGTGGCCCGGCGCGGCTCTTGGTGCCGCATCTCTATTTCTGGAAGAGCGCCAAGTGGGTGCGGCGCGTGCAATTCATCGACACCGAGCAGCCCGGCTTTTGGGAGGAGCTCGGCTACCACATCTACGGCGATCCCTGGCGCGAGCAGCGTTATGCCGGCGACTAGCGCCATCGCCGCGCCGCCACGACTCAAATGGATGACGGCCATTGTGCGCGACGTAATCGACGAGACGCCGCGCGTGCGCAGCCTGGCGCTCGACGTGCCGGATTGGCCGGGGCATCGGGCCGGCCAGCACGTCGACGTGCGCCTTACCGCCGAGGACGGCTACCAGGCCCAGCGCAGCTATTCGATCGCATCGGCGCCGGAAGCCGGGCAGGTGATGCTCACGGTCGAGCGGATCGCCGAAGGCGAGGTGTCGCCTTATCTCGCCGACGAGGCGCGCAAAGGCGATGAATTCGGATTGCGCGGGCCAATCGGCGGCTATTTTGTCTGGCCCGCGGCGCTCGGCGGACCGCTGTTTCTGGTCGCCGGCGGCTCCGGAGTCGTGCCGCTGATGGCCATGCTGCGCCACCGCGCCGCCGCCAGAAGCACGGTGCCGGCGACGCTGCTTTATTCCTCGCGCGGCTTTGGCGACATCATCTATCGCGCCGAGCTTGAGCGGCTGGCCGGGCAGGGCGACGAACTCAAGGTCGTGCATACGCTCACCCGCGAGCGTCCCGCCGGCTGGAGCGGCCTCGCACGCCGTATCGACCGCGCCATGCTCGAAAGCGCCGGCTTTGCGCCCGGCGCGCAGCCGCGCATTTTCGTGTGCGGGCCGACGCCGCTGGTGGAAGCCGCCGCAGGCGCGTTGCGCGACATCGGCCACGCGCCGCATTTGATCAAGACCGAGCGTTTCGGGCCGACCGGAACCTAACGCGGGAGAAGACCCATGAGCATGGACGGCCAAGGCGAAGCCCCGCTCGACGGCAATGCGGCGGGCGGGCTGCTGCGCGAGTTGTTCGCGCTCGACGTGACGGCGGCGGAAATCGTTTGCGCCGGCTGCGGCGCCGCCGCCGAGCTCGGCGCGATGCGCGCCTATGGCGGCTCGATGGGCGCGATCCTGCGCTGCGTGCAGTGCGACACGGCCGTGCTGCGGCTCACGCACACGCCGGCAGGGCTTTGGCTCGACATGCAGGGCGCGCGCCGTCTGTTCGTGGCGACGGAATGATGAACGGCTTGGCGGCCGCGCAGGCCGCGGTGTAAGATGATCGCGGAAATGTGAAAGGGGTCGTCATGGTTTTGGGTATGTCGCTGCACACCTTCACCATGGTGCACGTCATCATAACTTTTATCGCGATCGCAACCGGGATCGTCGTCCTGTTGGGCATGATCGGGTCGCGCCGGCTTCCCGGCTGGACCGCGATCTTCCTGCTCACGACGGTTCTCACCAGCGTGACCGGTTTCATGTTCCCTATCCACGGATTCACGCCGGCGTTGGGGGTCGGCGTCATCTCGATGATCATCTTGGCGATTGCGCTGCTGGCTCTCTACGGCAGGCATCTCGCCGGTGCCTGGCGCTGGATCTACGTGATCGCCGCCGTTGTAGCGCTGTGGTTCAACGTCTTCGTGCTGATCGTTCAGTCGTTCGAGAAGCTGTCGTTGATCAATCCATTGGCGCCCCAGATCGGGCCGCCGTTTCCAGAACCGGTCAACACCCATTTCGCGATCGCGCAAGCGGCGGGACTTGTAATCATTGCGGTGCTCGGTTTGATCGCGGCCTTTAAATTCCGTCCTGGTCCGAGGCTGTCCGGCTAGTGGCGCCAAAAAAGAAGCCGCCGTTAAGCGAAAATTGACGGCCTCACACGTCTTCCGGCTTGTCGACGTAACGTAAGCCCGGCTTTCTCCAGCCCCTCGCGCATCTTGTACATGTCGAGGCAGAGTACGCCGGCCTCGAGCTGTTTGCGCTTGCCGTCCTCGTCGTCCTTGCGCTTTTGCGCCTTGCCGGCGGTTTCGGCCGCCAGTTTTTTCGGCACGATGACGACGCCATCGTCATCGGCTACCACCACGTCGCCCGGCTCGACATTGACGCCCGCGCACACCACCGGAATATTGACCGCGCCGAGCGTCGCCTTGACCGTGCCCTTGGCCGAAATCGCCTTTGACCAGACCGGGAAGCCCATGTCCTTGAGCGGCTTCACGTCGCGGCAGCCGGCGTCGAGCACGAGGCCGATCACGCCGCGCGCGCACCAGCGCGGTCGCCAGCAATTCGCCGAACATGCCGTCGGTATTGTCGGCGGTGCAGCCGACCACCAGCACGTCGCCTTTCTGACATTGCTCCACGGCAACATGAATCATCCAGTTGTCGCCCGGCTGCGCCAGCACGGTGACGGCCGGCCCGCCGATCGCGGCGCCGGCCCAGATCGGCCGCATATAGGGCTTCATCAGGCCGGAGCGCCCGAGCGCCTCATGCGCGGTGGCGACGCCGGCGGCGGCGAGCGTGCCGATGGCGTTGGGATCGGCGCGTTTGATGTTGCGCACGACGACGGGTTTCATTTCTGACTCTCCTTCTTCACCTCTCCCCGTTGGGGAGAGGTCGCGAGCGAAGCGAGCGGGTGAGGGGGAAGTGATCCAGGAGAGCCACTTGCCCCCTCACCCCAACCCTCTCCCCGTTGGGGAGAGGGAGCTTGCTTGCGATCGCTGCAATGTTGTCGTCTTTCACTTCAGCTCCGTCTCCACCGTCGGAAACAGCCGCTGATAGGCCTCGCCGTAAGTCATCGGCACGCCGGTGTTGCGCGAGCCCTGGATGCCGCGGTTGAGCGCGACGCGTTCGTAATAGGCCCATAGGTGCTTCTGCGCCGCAAGAATCTGGAAGGCCTTGTATTTTTTCTCCCACACCTCGTCGATCTTGAGGATGAGGTTGGGCTTGTAGTTGCACATTTCCGGCTGGTGCGGCTCGAACAGAAACACCGGCGGCGCCGAATATTTGTAGTGGGCGCCGGGCTTGTGGCCCATGGCTTGCGCCACCACGCGGGTTTCCTGCGCGAAATGCGCGGCATTGGGATGATCGAAATTGTAAGGGTCTTCCAGCGCGTGGCTGAGCACGAAGGCCGGATTGGTCTCGCGATAGATATCGACCATGCGGTCGAAATGTTTCTCGGTGAGCTTGAGCGGATAGTCGCCGCAGTCGAAGAACTCAATCTCGGCGCCGAGCAGGATGGCCGCGCGTTCGGCCTCGTCCTTGCGGCCGGCCTTGACCTTCTCCAGCGTCGCGCCCGGCTCCTTCCAGGCGAACTGGCTTTCGCCGCGCTCGCCATAGGACAGGCACACGATCTTGACGCGATATCCCTTCTTGGCGTGCAGCGCGATGGCGCCGCCTGCGCGCCAGACGAAATCGCCCGGATGGGCGGTGACGACAAGTCCGGTCTTCTGGTCCGGCATGAGAACTCCCTATGCACACGTCATGGCGGGGCTCGTCACCGCAAGCCGGGTATCCCCGACTTGCGGTACTTAACCCGATTTTGCGCAACTCGGGCAGGCTCGAGTTGCGCGAGCCATCCACGTCTTATAACCCTGCACAGTAATAAGGCGCGGATGCCCGGCACAAGGCTTGTGCTCGGGCCGGCGGAGCGGGCACGACGATCGATGATGCACCGGTCAGCCGGGGGCGATTGGACAGGAGCGAGCGATGAAGCAAACCTATACCGGCGGCTGCCAGTGCGGCGCGGTCCGCTATGAAGTCGCCACCGACATCGGCGAAGTGATTTCGTGCAATTGCTCGCGCTGCCGGAAGCTTGGGTCGTTGCTGGCCGCGGCGATGGCAGCGGATTTCAAGTTGCTAGCAGGGGAGGGCGAGATGAAGGACTTTCAATTCAATAGGCACGTCATTCATCACCCGTTCTGCGCGGCCTGCGGCATCCAGTCCTACGCCTATGGCAAAGGGCCGGGTGGCGAGGACATGGTCATGATCAACGTGCGCTGCCTCGACGGCGTCGATCCGGAACAATTCAAGGTGAAAAAATTCGATGGCGCCAGAATGTGAGGCGCGAGCGCATGATCCCGAAAAGTGGGCACCGGTTTTCGGATAAGATCATGCGCAAACAAAATGTTGCGAAGCAACGTGATTCAATCTAATCGGATCACACCCCTAAAAGCCATAACGGGCAGACCGTCGTCCGCCCGTCACAAGCTCTCGGATCCATTTCCGGGCCGCACGCGTGAGCGCGCAACACGGTACCCAGTTACTGAGAGCCAGGACCGGCAAACATGGACCACGAATACTGCAAGCAGCACCCACGTCCCATGCCCGCTCGAGCCATGGCGGCCATCCGTATTCGGCAGAGCCAAAGATGGGTGACCTGCCGTGAAGCCTATCCACCTGCGCGCAGGTGGCAAGCGCGAAAAATGTGCCGCTGTTAACTTCGGGGATAAAGCGTCGTCAGCCTAATATTGTCCCCTTGCCGCGGCCGTCCTTGCTCTGCTCGATCATCACCGTGTCGTGCTTGAGCGCGAGCTGCCTGGTCAGCTCGGCGTTCATCAGCTGGTCCTGCGTGAGCGCGTGCATGTCGGCGAACATGCCTTCGGTACCGGCCGGGGAGTAGACCATCAGCATGCGCACGCCGTCCTTCGAGGTCACCTGGTGCGGCACGCCGGGCGGAATGTGAATGCATGAGCCTTTGGTGCCGTGGAAGAGTTCGTCGCCGACCTGAAAGTCCGCGCTGCCGTCGAAGACGTAAAACGTCTCGTAGGCCTTGACGTGGTAATGCGCGCGCGACTGGAAGCCGGGCTTGCAGTTTTCCTCCACCACCTCGAACGTCTGGTTGGTATCGGCGCCGGTGATCTTGACGATCACCTGGTTGGCCTTGGCGTAGATGTTGCCTTGGCCCGGCGCCGAATGTTTGCCTCTGGCTGTCATGCGCGTCTCCCTGCTGCCTTGGCGCAAAAGCTAGCGCGGCGGCGCGCGCGGCGAAACGGCTTTCCGGCGCGAATGGGCGGGCGGCCGCGCGGCGCGGGAAATTTTTCAGGCAGCCACGATGCCGCCGCATGCCGGGAACAAACGAAGCGTGATGTCGGGGATCGGATTGCGGCGCCCGCGGGCAGGGCACGCACCGTCATACTGGGCATGATCTATTACAATTTCGTCCGCCTTCATAATGCGTAACAGCTGCGATGGCCGCGGATGTTACTGACAAACTATGGGGAATCGGTGATATTATAGATGTGGTTGAGGGGGGAAAATGGGACGGAAGCATCATAGCCTTTCATGAGGATATTTTGGCTGTTTATGTTGCTGTTTTTGGCGGCCTGTGCGCCGCGGACGGGGCAGATTGCAGAATGTGAATTTGAGACGCGAAAGCTCTTTCCGAATCAGACCTTCGGTTTGTCCGCTCCGATGCAAAATTTGATGACCCTCTGCATGAAAGCAGAAGGGTTCACATGGAGCACGGAAAGCAAAGATTGCCATCTCGGATTTGCAGAAGGCAACAATCCATTTGCAAGCGCCGCCTGCTACGAACCCACTTGGTATTACGAACAGCGCATCGCATTGGAAAATTTCTCGCGTAAGTGGCTGCAATACGGGTCTGGTTCAGGCCATGCTCCCCGCTGAGCTTCCTGAATTTGTTGCTATTTCAAACCGACCCCCTGCCGGGGCCTTCGGTCATGGGCCTGTTTGAAATAGGAACGGATTCAGCAAGACAGGATTGTCAATTCCATTGGCTGACGGCAAAATCTCACCTGTCAGGGTAAGGGCGGATAACCGATGGCCATATATCGGTTGATTGCGAGCGGCAACTTTGATCCCGATGTGATCGAAGTAATGACCGCTGCTTATGAGGGCGCGTTGGCCGATCTACGCCTGGTTGACCGGAGCGATCCGCTCACCGAACTGATTGCAAGTTCGATTATCACCATTACGAGCACTGGCGAACGCGATCCTGAGAAGATAAAGGAACGCGCATTGAATATGCTTGGTGCGCGCAAGATTGATGCGCCCTAGACCGCTCGGTTGGCGGCTTTCCATTTTTTCCCGGGCCTTGACAGGCATATATTCCTTAGGATAGTATCCCTACATCCCGTCCCTCGTGACCGAGGGGTGTCTGATCAGCGTCTCCAGACGCGGGGCGGGGAGCGGTGGCCGGGGAATGACTTGCAGCGGAGATGCGCTTGCAAGGCCCGGCGGTCCAAGCCGCACGTGTCCTGGCGCGACAGCCGCGCGCCAAGGCCCTCTGACGGCCGGTAGGCCGGCGGTCTTGTCAGAAGACCACTGGCCGAGCTGCCAGGGCCAAATCGGTGGAGGGTCACGGCCCCACGACGGGGTTGTTAACGTGACGAACGGGTCGACCACCGAGGACCTTCGCGGAGCAAACCTAAGAAACACCGCGCGCGGGACGCCTTGGGACTTGGCGGACTTGCGGTAATACGGACTTCGACAGACCTCGATGTCGCGAGGCGTCGAGGCCCGTGGGTCCTCCAGGACCCTTGGCGTCCCGCGCGCCCTCGGTACTTTTCGGGGGCGGGCGGCTGGAAGTCAGACGACGGCGTACCCGGCGCCGGTAAAGAATACGGGTGGCGGAGCGTTGGCTTGCTTCCCTCTCCCCGCGCAGCGGGGAGAGGGTGCCCTCGCGGAGGCGAAGCCGAGCGAGGACGGGTGAGGGGCGATGAGCGGAGAGATGCCCCTCACCCGGCTCGCTTCGCTCGCCACCCTCTCCCCGTAAACGGGGAGAGGGAAAGAAAGACGCGCCGCCAAGAATACGGGCGATGGCGCTTGCGCGAACAATGGCTGGCAGGGGATTATCGCACAGCATGAAGGCCAATTCCGCCCGTGACCGGCTCGACGCCGCGCTAGCCCGCATCGACGACCCCGCAGGCGAAGGCGTGCGCGCCTGCCTCATCGTCTATCGCGATCAGGCGCGCGCGGCCGCGGAAGCGTCCGACGCCCGCGCCAAGGCCGGCATTTCGCTCGGGCCGCTCGACGGCGCGATCCTCACCATCAAGGATCTGTTCGACGTCGCCGGCGAAGTCACCCGCGCCGGTTCCAAGCTTCTGGCCGAGGAGGGCAAACCGGCGCCAGCCGACGCGCCGGTGGTGCGCCGCCTGCGCGCCGCGGGCGCCGTGATCGTCGCCAAGACCAACATGACCGAGTTCGCCTTTTCCGGCATCGGCGCCAATCCGCATTACGGCACGCCGGGCAATCCGGCCGACCGCAAGCGCGTTCCCGGAGGCTCGTCGTCGGGCGGCGCGGTCGCCGCCGCCGACGGCCTGTGCGAGATCGCCATCGGCAGCGATACCGGCGGCTCCACGCGCATCCCGGCGGCGCTGTGCGGCATTGTGGGGTTCAAGCCGAGCCGCCGGCGCATTCCGACCGGCGGCGCCTTTCCGCTGTCCTATACGCTCGACTCGGTCGGGCCGATGGCGAAGACGGTGGCGCACTGCGCGCAAGCCGACGCGGTCATGGCCGGGGAGACGCCGCAGCCGCTTGAGCCGGCGCCGCTCGCCGGCCTGCGCTGCGGCATCGCGCAAGGCGCTCCGCTGGAGCATCTCGATGCCATCGTGGGCAAACGGTTTCCCGACGCGCTCGACCGGCTGGAAAAAGCCGGCGCGCGGTTCTCTTCTGAAAAGCTGCCGCTGCTCGAGCGCATGAACGCGGTCAACGCCAAAGGCGGCATCGCGCCGGCGGAAGCCTTCGCCGTGCATCGCGATCGCCTGGCGCGGCGCGGCGACATAGTCGATCCCAACGTGCGCCTGCGCATCGAGCGCGCGGGCAAAATCCCCGCCGCCGATTTCATCGACATGCTGCGCGAGCGTGACGCATTGATCGCCGCGATGGATGCCCGCCTCGCCGATCTCGACGTGCTGGCGATGCCGACGACGCCGATCGTCGCGCCGCTTCTCGCCGATGTGGCCAAGCAGGATGAGTTTTTCCGTCAGAACGCCATGCTGCTGCGCAACACATCGATATGGAATTTCTTCGATTGCTGCGCCATCTCGTTGCCGCTGCCGCGCGAGGGCGGCTTGCCGACCGGATTGATGCTGGTCGCGCGCAACGGGCACGACCAGCGCCTGTTCCGCATCGCGGCAGCGGTGGAGCGGCTGCTGATGGTTTAGAAGACGATTACCTGCCGCACTTTTTCGCGCCTGTTAAAGCCGGCAAAAATCCGGCATCATCGCGGTAACGGCCGTGTACTGCGCCGGGGAGGACTGTCCATGAAACGCAAAACGCAATCGAAGACGGCACGCGTGAACCGCCGCGCGTTCGCCGCGGGGCTCGGCGCCGCCGGGTTCCTGGCCGGGACCGCGCCGTTCAACATCGTGCGCGCGGCCGGACCGCTCAAGGTCGGCGTGCTGCTGCCGCGTTCGGGCTTCGAAGCGGGCATCGGCCAGGACTGCCAGCGCGGCGTCGACATAACGCCGGGGATGCTCAAGGATCTCGGCCTGCCGCCGCTGCAAATCGTGAATGCCGACACCGAATCGAGCGTCGATGTCGCCCGCTCGCGCGCCGAAAAGCTGATCGGCGACGGCGCGCAGCTTCTGGTCGGCGCCTTCGATTCCGGCCAGACCACCGCGATCGCGCAGGTGGCCGAGCAGAAGGGTATTCCGCTGGTGATCAACATCGCAGCGGCGCCGCCGATCACCGAGCAGGGCTACAAGTTCGTGTTCCGCAATTTCCCCACCGCCCCGATGATTTTGCGCGACGCCTTCATCGACCAGAAAGAAGTGTTCGCGGCGGTCGGCGCGGCGCCGAAGACGGCGGTGTTCATGCATGTCAACGATACTTTCGGCACCGCGATGTCGAAAGGCATCGGCGCGGTGATGCCGAAATTCGACATGCCGTACAAGATCGTCGAGGAGATCGCCTACGATCCTGCGGCGCGCGACCTGTCGGTCGAAATTTCGAAAGCCAAGGCGAGCGGCGCCGACGCTCTGCTGACGGTCAGCCGCCTCAACGACGCCATCCTGCTCACGCGCGAAATGGTCAAGCAGCGATGGGCGCCGATGGCGATCCTCAGCATGGGCCCGGGCTGGTACGAAGACCAGTATCTCAAGACCTTGATCAAGCTTTCCGACGGGCCGTTGAGCTTCGCGCCCTGGTACGATCCGAACAAGAAGATGGCGAAGCAACTCGAGGCCGCGCTCGTCAAGGCACATCCGGGCGTCAATATGAACACCAACCACGTCTACACGTTCGAGGCGCTGCTGATCGCCGCCGACGCCTACAAGCGCGCCGGCTCGACCGATCCGAAGGCGCTCGCCGACGCCGTGCGCAAGACCGATATCAAAGACAATGTCAGCATCGGCCCCGGCATCCAGTTCGACGCCAAGGGCCAGAACGACAAGATCAAGGGCGGCGGCATCCAGAACCGCGGCGGCAAGCTGGTCACCGTCGCGCCGAAGGAAGCGGCCAATGGCAAGGCAGAATGGCCCTTGAAGCCCTACGACAGGCGCGGCTGACGCGTATAACGTTCTCCGGCGCTCCGGCCGTGATAGCGGCCGGAGCGTTGCGTTGTTAGGATCGCCCCGTGCCGGCGGATGTCTATCTCAATGTGGCGGTCGGCGGGGTTCTGACCGGCCTCGTCTATGGGCTGATGGCGCTGGGGCTGTCGGTCATCTTCGGCGTGGTGCGCGTGGTCAATTTCGCCCATGGCGAGATGATGACCATCGCCATGTATATCGCGGTGGCGCTGTTTACCGCGTTCCATCTCGATCCGCTGATCATGCTGGTGCCGATCGCCGCGGTGCTGTTCGCCTTCGGCTATGTGTTGCAGGTGCGCCTGATCAATCCCTTCATCACCCGTCCCGAACACAGCCAGTTCCTGTTGCTGGTCGCGGTGGCGATCATCATCGTCAATCTGCTGCTGATCGCGTTCGGCCCGGACGCGCGGACCGTGCAGGCTTCCTACGCCTTCGACAGCTTCAAGATCGGCCCGCTGATCGTCGACGCCACCAAGCTCTATGCCGGCTTCGCCGCGATCGTGGTCGCGACGGCGCTGTTCGCCTTCTTCCGCTCCACCCGGCTCGGCACCGCGATCCGCGCCTGCGCCGACAACTACACCGGCGCGCTCGTGGTCGGGCTCGACGTCAAGCACCTCTACGCCCTGACCTTCGGCCTCGGCGCCGCCTGCGTCGGCGCCGCCGGCGTGATGCTGGTGCTGATCATGGATGTGACCCCGTCGCTGGGGCCGGCCTATACGCTGCTTGCCTTCGTTATCGTCATCACCGGCGGTCTTGGCTCGATGCCCGGTGCGCTCGTCGGCGGTGTCTTGATCGGGCTCACCGAAGCGATGGCCGGACTGCTGTTCACGCCGTCGGCGAAAAGCATGTTCGCGTTCGGCATCCTCGTTCTGGTGCTGCTGTTCCGCCCGCAGGGCATCATGGGCAAGAGGGCGGCATGATCGCTCGCCTGATCGAGGGAGTACCGCGCCGGGCGCTGCTCCTGCTCTCTGCTCTGCTCGGAGGACTGATTCTCGCGCCGTTGTTCGCCGGCGACTACCTGCTCACCGTGCTTATTCTGATCCTGTACGCCGCCTATATCGGCCAGGCTTGGAACATCATGATGGGCTTTGCCGGGCAACTTTCGCTCGGCCACGCGCTTTATGTGGGGCTCGGCGGCTATACCGCGGCATCGCTCTACGTGCATTTCGGTATCGGTCCGTGGCTCGGCGTTTTGGCGGCGGTGCCGGTTGCGGCCCTGGCCGGCGCCTTCATCGGCTTTCTGGCGTTCCGCTTTCGCGTCGCCGGCGTCTATTTCGCCATCCTGACGATTGCCGTCGCCGAATTCGCGCGCGTCGGCTTCGACCATTTGAGCTGGAGCGGAGGCTCGGCGGGGCTGTTCCTGCCGGTCAAGCAATATGCCCACAACGATCTCTGGCTGCTGCGCGGCGATCCGGCGATGTTTTACTATGTGCTGCTGGCCGCCACGGTACTCGCCTTGATCTTTTGCCGTGCGCTCTTGCAAAGCCGCGTCGGCTATTTCTGGCTGGCGATCCGCGAGGACGAGGAGGCGGCGCGCTCGGCCGGCGTCAACGTCTTCCGCTACAAGATGATCGCGGTGGTGATCTCCGCCGCCATGACCTCGTTTGCCGGCGTGATCTATGCGTTCTATTATAACAACCTGTTCCCCGAGCAGGTCTTTCACATCTCGCGCTCGATCGAGATCATCTTGGGGCCGATTGTCGGCGGCATCGGCACGCTGTTCGGACCGATCCTCGGCGCCGTCGTGCTCACCGGGCTTGCGGAAACGCTCACCGCCGCGCTCAACGCGCTCGGCGTCGATCTGCCGGGTGCCAAGCAGGTGTTTTACGGCGTCTGCCTGCTGCTGGTGATCACGGCGCTGCCGGACGGCGTTTGGCCGTGGGTTTGCAGACGCATCGGCTTTGACGGGGGCCGCAAATGAACGCGCTTCTGTCGGTCAACGGCGTGAGCAAGCGCTTCCGCGGCCTGGTCGCGGTCGACCGCACCAGTTTCGACGTGTCCGAGGGCGGCATTTTTGCCGTCATCGGTCCGAACGGCGCCGGCAAGACCACCTTGTTCAACATGATCGCCGGCATGTTTCCGCCGGACAGCGGCTCCATCACCTTCGCTGGCGAGCGCATCGACGGCCTGCCGCCTGACCGCGTCTGCCGGCGCGGCATCGGCCGCACGTTCCAGATCGTGCGGCCGTTTCCGGCGCTCAGCGTCGAGGACAATGTCATCGTCGGTGCGCTGATGCATCGCCGCCATGTCGGCGACGCGCGCGGGCGCGCGCAGGAGGTGCTGCGCCGCTTGGACCTTTACGGCAAACGCGAGCTGCGCGCCTCGTCGCTCACACTGCCCGACCGCAAGCGGCTGGAAGTCGCGCGCGCGCTGGCGACCGATCCGAGACTGCTGCTGCTCGACGAGGTTATGGCGGGCTTGCGGCCGACCGAGATGGACCGCATTGTTTCGGTCCTGCGCGATCTCAATCGCGAAACCGGGCTCACCATATTGCTGATCGAGCACGTGATGCGCGCGGTGATGGCGCTCGCTTCGCGCATTCTGGTGCTGCATCACGGCGCGGCGATTGCCGAAGGATTGCCGGAACAGGTCGTGCGCGAACGCGCGGTGATCGAACTCCTATCTGGGCGCGGAGGCGGTCGAGTGATGCTGAAAGTCGAAAACCTCGACGTGTTTTACGGGGACGCCCAGGCCCTCGACGGCGTCTCGCTCGAGATCGAGGAGGGCGCGATCGTGGCAATCGTTGGCGCCAACGGTGCCGGCAAGACCTCGCTGATTCACACCATCGCCGGCATGCATCGGCCTGCGCGTGGACGCATTCTTTATCGCGGCACCGATATCGCCGGCTTGCCGAGCCACAAGGTTTGCAATCTTGGTATCGGCCAGGTCGCGGAAGGGCGCCAGGTGTTCCCTACGCTCTCGGTTGCCGAGAACCTTTCCACAGGCGCCATGCTGCCGCGTGCTCGAGGTTCGCGAGAGCGCAATCTCGACCGCGTCTACGCGCTGTTTCCGACCCTGGCGGAGCGCAGCCACCAGCTCGCCGGCACGCTGTCAGGCGGCGAGCAGCAGATGCTCGCTATCGGGCGCTGCCTGATGGGCGCGCCCGATCTGGTGATGTTCGACGAGCCCTCGCTCGGTCTGGCGCCCACCGTCGTGCAAAGCGTGCTCCGCTGCGTGCGCGATCTCAATCGCGAGGGCCTCACCTGCGTGCTGGTGGAGCAAAACGTGGCGGTCTCGCTCAAGCTCGCGAGCCGCGCCTATGTGCTGGAGAACGGCCGCATCACCTTGTCGGGCAGTGGCGCGGCGCTTTTAAGCGATGACCGCGTCCGGCAGGCCTATTTGGGGCTGTAGAGCTACTTCAGCGGCGGCCCGATGGTCACGGTGAGCTTGCCGACGCCTTCGACCTCGCACTCGATCTTGTCGCCGGCGATCGTCGCGGCGACGCCCGATGGCGTGCCGGTCATGATGATGTCGCCGCCCACCAGTTCGACCATCTCGGAGAGGTTGGAGATGATTTCGGGCACGTTCCAGATCAGCTGGTTGAGGTCGCCGTCCTGGCGCACCTTGCCGTTGACCTTGAGCGCGATCTTGCCCTTGGCGGGATGGCCGATCTCGCTCGCCGGTTTGATCGCGCCGCATGGCGCGGAATGGTCGAACGCCTTGCCGATTTCCCACGGACGCTTGAGGTCGCGCGAGGCGATCTGCAAATCGCGGCGGGTGAGGTCGATGCCGACCGCGTAGCCGTAGATGTAGTCATTGGCCTTGCCGACCGGAATATTGCGGCCGCCGCTCTTGAGCGCGACCACCAGTTCGACCTCGTGGTGCATGTCCTTGGTCAGCGACGGATAGGGCACGGTGCCGCCGTCCGGCACGATAGCGTCGGCGGGCTTGGCGAAATAGAACGGCGGCAGCCGCTCGTCCTGGCCCATCTCGCGGATGTGCTCGATGTAGTTTCTGCCGACACACCAGATGCGGCGGACCGGAAAGGTTTTGCTGGAGCCGGCGACCGCAATGATCGGCCGCGGCGGCGGCGAAATGACGTAGTCCGCGCTCATGGGAATTTGCCTTCTGCGATGTTGTGGGAATGCGCTGGCCGGCCGGCCCATCCGGTATCGCATAATGCCGGATCGAACAAGGCGGAAAAAGCGCCCGATCCACGGTCCTACTGCGCTGCCGCTTCGACCGGCGTGCGGACTTCCTGCTCCTTGAGTTGGAGCCGGTAGAACGAGGCGTAACGGCCGCTCTTGCGCAGCAATTCGTTGTGCCGGCCGGACTCGACCACCCCGCCGTCCTCGACCACAAAAATGCAATCGGCGTGCGACACCGTATGGATGCGGTGGGCGATCGCCAGTGTGGTGCGGCCCTGGAAGAGATGCTCCATGGCTTCGCGCACTTGCAGCTCGGATTCGGAATTGAGCGCCGCAGTGGCTTCGTCGAGCAGGATGATCGGGGCGCTCTTGATCAGCGCGCGCGCGATGGCGACGCGCTGACGCTGGCCGCCCGACAGTTGCAGGCCGTGCTCGCCGACCGGCGTGTCGTAGCCGCGCGGGAAAGTCGTGATGAAGTCGTGCGCGTAGGCGCCCTTGGCGGCGGCGACGATCTCGTCCTCGCTGGCGCCTGGTTTTCCGAATGCGATGTTCTCGCGGATCGTGCCGCGGAACAGAAACACGTCTTGTCCAACGTAAGCGACGTGGCGGCGCAGCGAGAGACGCGACACCTGGGCGATGTCCTGCCCGTCGATGACGATCCTGCCTCGTTCGATGTCATAGAAGCGCAGGATCAAATTGAAGATGGTCGATTTGCCTCCGCCCGATGGGCCGACCAGCGCGGTCAGCTTGCCCGGTTCGGCGATGAAGGACATGCCGCGCAGCACCGATTCGTCGCTGCGATAGGCGAAGCGAACGTCGTCGAATTCGAGCCGCGGGGTCTTGATCTCAAGCGCCGGCTTGTCGTCGTCGGCCGCTTCGCTCGGCGGCGAGTTCGAGCACCTCGAACAAGATACGGACGCCAACCAGTCCGCTATTGAGCTCGATGTTCAGCCGCGCCAGACGCTTGGCCGGCTCATAGGCCAGCAGGAAGGCGGCGATGAAGGAGAAGAACTGCCCGGGCGTCGCGCCGGTCGCGATCACGCGATAGCCGCCATAGGTGATGGCGATGGCGATCGCGAAGCCGCCGAGCGTTTCCATCAGCGGGCTTGAACGATTGGAAACGCGTGCCATCTTGTTGGCTTCGTGTTCGACCGCGGCGACGTTGCGGTCGAAGCGCTCGCGCATGACGTCTTCGAGCGTGAAAGCTTTGACAATGCGGATGCCCTGCAACGTTTCCTGCAGCGTCTCGATGATGCGGGTGCCGCCGTGGAACTGGGCTGCGCGCGATGCCGTAGATGCGGCGGATTAGTTTCCGCAGTATCAAAAACGCCGGCGGCGCCACCACAAAGCTGATGAACGACATCAGCGGGTCCTGCACCACCATCACCGTCAGCAGCCCGATCAGCGACAGCAGATCGCGGCCAAGCGAGGTGATCAGCAGGTTGATGACCTGCGTCGCGGCCGCCGCGCCCGCGGTCAGCCGTGCGATGAATTCGGTCGAATGCCGATCGGAAAAGAAACCGATCCCTTCATTGAGCAGCTTGGCGAACACGGCGCGCTGATTGTCGGCAACGATACGGTTGCCGATTCGCGAGAGCATCACGCTGTGGCCGTAAGTGGCGAGCCCCTTGATGGCGAACAGCGCGGCGGTGATGCCGCCGAGGATGAAGATGCCGGTGAGGTTTTTATTGACGTAGGCCTGATTGATGACGTCGCCGATCAGATAGGCGCTGAGCGCCGTGCAGCCGGCAGAGACCGCCATCAAGCTGAATGCGAAGGCGTATTTGCGCCAATGCACAAGACCTTGTTCGGTCAGCAATCGCCGGATCATAGCGATCGTGCCGTAACGCTCGTGGTCGGCCGATGGCAAAGTGTGGTCGTTCATCCGCCCTCTATCGGGCTCTGATTATGGCACAGGTTGAATGCTGGCTGGAGCAGGCGTTTCCTTGCCCGCTGACGGCGCAATTTTCAAGCCAAAAACGAGTTAACTGTGGAATCCCGTACTCGGCTATATCAAGCGGTCAGGCTGGGACCGATTCGCGCCGGCCCGGCAGCCGCCGTTCCCAGGCAAGCGCATGGGTGACGATGGTGTCGAGGTCCTCGAACTGCGGGCGCCAGTCGAGTGTCGCCCGGATGCGGCCGACGTCGGCCACCAGCGTCGCCGGGTCGCCCGGCCGCCGTCCTGTGATTTCGACCGGAAAGTCGCGCCGGCTGGCGCGCCGCACCGCATCGATCACTTGGAGCACCGAAGCGCCGCGGCCGTAGCCGCAGTTGAACGTCGCGCTGGCGCCGCCGCGGCGCAGATAGGCGAGCGCCGCGGAGTGCGCGCGCGCAAGGTCGCTGACATGAATGTAGTCGCGGATGCAGGTGCCGTCCGGCGTCGGATAATCCGTGCCGAACACGTCGATCTTTGTCCGCTTGCCGAGCACGGCTTCGCAGGCGACCTTGATCAGATGGGTCGCGGCCGGCGTCGATTGCCCGGTGCGCAATTTCGGGTCGGCGCCGGCGACGTTGAAGTAGCGCAATACGACGAAGCGCAGGCCGTAGGCCGCGCCGGCATCGTGCAGCATGATCTCTGACATCAGCTTCGAGGTGCCGTAAGGCGAGATCGGTGCCGCCGGCGCGTCCTCGCGTACCGGCACATGCTCGGCATTGCCGTAGACCGCGGCGGTCGATGAAAAAATGAACTGACGCACGCCGGCCTTGATGGCGACGTCGAGCAGGGCGCAGGTATTCACGGTGTTGTTGGTGTAATAACCGAGCGGGTCGCGCACCGAATCCGGCACCACGACCGAGGCGGCGAAATGGATGATGGCGGACACGCCGTGGCGGGCAATGGTTTGCGACACCAGATCGCGGTCGCCGGTTGAGCCGGCGACGAACGGAACCTGCCGGGGACCAGGAAGCGGAATCCGGTTGACAGGTTGTCGAGCACGACCACCGGCTCGCCTGCATCGACCAGCTCATGCACCATGTGGCTGCCGATATAGCCGGCCCCGCCCGTGACCAGGATCGTCATCACCCATGCCCCTCGAGATTTGCCTCTCGAATATTCCCGCCGTCTTACCGGCTGACCATGAAAGACCGCTTATGCCGCACGGCAAGCGATCATGGTTATGGCGGTCATGCTTAATGCTCGGTATATGACGCCGGCAGAGACATTATGGCCGATATTCTCTTCATCAAGACTTCGTCGCTCGGCGATGTGGTCCATCACATGCCGGCGCTGACCGAGGCGCGCAGGGCGCGCCCCGACGCAAACTTCACCTGGCTGGTGGAGGAGGCGTTCGCGCCGCTGGTCCGCCTGCACCCGGCGGTGGACGAGGTCTTTCCGGTTGCCTGGCGGCGCTGGCGGCAGTCGTTTTATGCGCCGGCAACGCTGAGCGAGATTTCCGGCAGCCTGCGAGCCATCCGGGCGCGGCACTACGCGAGATCGTGGACAGCCAGGGCCTGTTGCGCAGCGCCGTCATTGCCCGCCTCGCGCACGGGCGGCGGCACGGCTACGACGTTGCAAGCATCCGCGAGCCGCTCGCCGCGATTTTCTACGACGTGCGCCACAGCGTCAGCCGCGATCTGCATGCGGTAGCGCGTAACCGCACCTTCAGCGGCCTGGCGCTCGGCTACACGCCGCAAGGCGCGCCCGATTTCGGCCTCGACCGCGCGCGCTTTGCTACGACGGGCGAACGCTATGCCGTGCTGCTGCATGCCACGGCGCGGCCGGGCAAGCAATGGCCGGAGGCGAATTGGATCGCGCTCGGACAGACGCTCGCGGGGCAGGGCATCGCGCTTGTGCTGCCCTGGGGCACGGACGCGGAGCGGGCGCGCAGCGAACGTATCGCCGCCGCGCTGCCGCACGCGCGCGTCCCGGAGCGCTCACCCCTGGACGCGGTCGCGAAACTGATCGCGGGCGCGCAATTCGTCGTCGGTGTCGATACCGGGCTGCTGCATCTTGCCGCGGCGCTTGCCGTTCCGCTGGTCGCGATTTTTGCCGGCAGCAAGCCGAGCCTGACCGGTCCGGTCGGCAGCGGGCCGATCGTTGTGCTCGGCACGGATGGGACGCCGCCTGCGGTTGAGGATGTTCAGCACGCAGTTGAACGGTTGAATCCTTCACCGCTCGTCCCCGCGAAGGCGGGGAGCGGGGACCCAGAGCAATAGATCGTGGACTTAAGTGATCGTGAGTTTGGATTCCCGCTTGCGCGTGAATGAACGGAGATTTTTGCTACGCGGCGCCGGCGCGTAACAGGTCGTGGATATGGATGACGCCGACCGGCTTGCCGGCCTCGACCGCGAACAGCGCGGTCACCTTGGTCGAATTAAGCAGCTCAAGCGTCTCGCTGATCAGCTGATCGGGCCGTACTGTCTTTGGCGCGCGTGTCATCACGTCGTCGACCCGCGCATCGAGCAGATTGTTGCGCATATGGCGGCGCAGGTCGCCGTCGGTGATGATGCCCACCAGCATCCCGCGCGGATCGGCGATGCCCACGCAACCGAATCCCTTAGCCGACATCACGAGAATGGCATTTGACATGCGCGTGCCGAGCGGCACCAGCGGCACGGCCTCGCCGGTATGCATGAACTCGCGCACCACTTTGAGCAGCGCGCCGAGCTTGCCGCCCGGATGCAACAGGCCGAAATCCACAGCCGTGAAGCCGCGGCTCTCCAGCAGCGCGATCGCCAGCGCGTCGCCGAGCGCGAGCTGCATCAGCGAGGAGGTGGTCGGCGCCAGATTGTGCGGGCAGGCCTCGCGCGCCTGCGGCAAAGCCAGCACCACGTCGGCGGCGTTCGCCAGCGTCGAGTCGGCATTAGCGGTCATCGCGATCAGGCCGATGCGGAAGCGGCGCGAGTAGTCGGTGAGGTTTTTCAGTTCCGCCGTCTCGCCGGACCACGACAACGCAATGATCACATCGCTGCCGGCGATCATGCCGAGATCGCCATGGCTCGCCTCGCCCGGATGCACGAACAGCGCCGGCGTTCCGGTAGAAGCGAAAGTAGAGGCGATCTTGCGCCCAACATGGCCGGATTTGCCCATGCCGGTAACGATCACCCGCCCCTGCGCGGCGCGGATGAGGTCGACGGCCGCAGCGAAGGCCGCGCCCAGCCCGTCGCGCAGCGCGGTGGCGAGCGCGTCGATGCCGCCGCCTTCCGCCTCAAGCGTGCGCAACGCTGAATCGATCGCTGCCTGCGCGCGTTCGCTGGTCATATCGGCGATTTTAAGTCTGGCCATAGGGCGGTCACCGTCTTTATTGATCGCTGGTTTGATAGCACGGAACGGGCCGCGCGTCAGGCTTGGGGCCGGCCAAACGTTAACGCGAGGGGTTCTAGCGTGCGGCCGGCAATGATGCGGTTTGCGCCCAGAACGGCTGCCTCGGGTCGAAGCGGAAGATCAAAGTCGCCATGAAAAGGTGGTCGATAAAACTCTTGGTCGGGTCGTTTGAGTTATTCCAAAGATATTTGTAATCGAGCCGAATGTCCGTCTGGTACGATAGGATGTGCGGGAACAGCAAAGTCGCACCGGGGACCAGCAAATCGTCGGCCCGTTTGTCTCCACTCGGCGTCAGGTCGTCGCGGTAGGCGCGTCGGCTGTAAGACAAGTTGGCGCCGGCAATCAGCCAGTCGGTAATTCCCCTATAGCCCTCGATTTTGGCGCCGGCCTCGACATAGGCGCCGGGCGCCAGTTCCGTGAGCGCGGGAGAAATGGCCGTGCCTGGCGTATCGCTATAGAGCAGCCAAGGCGACACAATGAGGACGCCGCTGTTTGCGATGACATTGGGGAAGGCAAAGCGCCCGCGCGCTTCCGTGTAAAAACCGTCGCCGGAAGGAAAGAAGTCGGTATACGAGCGATGGGCCAGCCTCAATTGCAGCGATTGATAGAGGCCCTGCGATGCGCCCTCGAAAGTCGCGCTGACCGCGGCTTCGCCATAATAAAAATGTTGGTCGTAGAAAGAGGCCGCGCCGCCGATTGCCGGCACCATCGACACCCCGGAGAATAAATCGATCACCGGCCCGGTGTTGAGGCCGGCATAGCCATAACCCAGATCGCTGCTTTGGCTGTAGATTTGTCCCGCAACCGCGCCCGTCGTGCGCCAGCGAAGGCCGTTGATAGCCCGTTCGTCGCGCAGCGAGGCCGATGCCAGAGCTTCACCTTCCGTCCGCCGCGGGCCCAGATAGTAACGCGGATTGCTTTCAACCGCCGAGCCGACCTCGATGTTCACTTGACTGTAGTCCGGCTGCAGCTCGCGGCGAACGCGCTGCAATCCGGCCTGCGCCTCGGCATTGTTGGGATCGTTGACCGCCACGCGCTCATAGGCCGAAAGCGCCCACCTGAGAATGCCGGCGGCCTCGGCCTCACGGGCAAAATTCAAATTGAGCTGACTGTCTTCGGGATGCTTCAAAACCTGTGAATAAAGTGCGTCAAGTTGATTGGAAGCCGCCGCCGATTGAACGATAAAGAGGCTCAATAAAAATATAGCCGCTGCAAGCGGCGGAACTAAATATGGCGGGCGCGGCGCGCGCATCAGGCCAATTTCCCGACCGATCATGATTTCAAACAATCCAAAACCAGCGATGACGCGTAGAATGAATGATAGTATAATAACAGAACCAGGACGGACGGCCAATCGAAGTGCACCGAAATAATCGGCGGTGGGCGGTTGGGTCGTTAGAATTATAATTATTGTTACCCAATGGTCACGCCATGACGAATGCCATACGCCCGATTTTATACGCGAGCGCGATTGTGGCAGTGGTTGCCGGTGCTGGGAGCAGCGCCATGGCCGAAAAAATCGGCGTTGCCGCGGCCGTCGTCAATCAGGTGCGGGGCGTATCAGGCGGCAATAGCCGCGCGCTGGCCGTTGGAAGCGATGTCTTCGCGCACGAACACATTATCACGAGCGATGCCAGCACCGCGCAGCTTCTGTTCCTCGATAAAACGAGCGTAAGCGTTGGCCCTCGCGCGGATCTGGTGCTCGACAGTTTCGTCTATAATCCCAACCGGAGCACCGGCCGTGTTGTAATCAATGCTGCGCAGGGTGCATTCCGCTTCATAACCGGCGCACAGAATCCGAGGAACTACACGATCAAAACCCCCGTCGCGACCATCGGGATTCGCGGAACCATTCTCGATGTTCTCCTGACGGGAAGCCCTGCGACGGGCTACAAGCTCACCATGATTCTCGTCGAGTGTTGCGCCTACTTCACCTTGCCGTCGGGACAACGGTTCAACCTGACGACGCCCGGCACCGCCTATGTTGTGACGAGCGGCGGCGGCGTGACGGGGCCCATTCAGTGGGATGGTACCATCGTCAACGCGGGCGGCGGTTTGCAGTTTCCGCTCTTTGGCTGGTACTTCCAGGGGGAGCAGGGTCCGGACGGGCTACAAACAATTCACACCGGCGATATCGATCAGCTTAACGCCGTGATCGCGGGCCAACTCAAAAACATTCCGCCGATTATTACAGACAAACGTTCTAATTAATTGCGGCGATTGCCGATGCCCTCGGCGCGGCATTGGTTGCCGGCTGCGCCCTAGCGGCGTTTCCGAAGCACAGCGCGCACGCTCGCTAGCACCGACTCGACCGTCACATCTGCCGTTTGCCGGTGGCTGACGGCATCGTTGCCTTCATCGCGCGCGCGCTCGCGCGCGGCCTCGTCGCCGGGGGGCTCGAGAATGGCAGCAATCGGGTTGAGCGGCTTCCAATGCCAGGGGCTGGTCGGGCCGAAGATCGCTACCGTCGGCGTCCCGATAGCCGCGGAGATGTGCATCAGCCCGGAATCGTTGGTGACGGAAACGTCGGCGGCGGCGAGCGCGAGAATGGCGTTGCGCAGATCGTTGCCGGTGAGATCGCGCACACTGTTTCCGGCGGCGTCAACGATTTGTTGTGCGATCGCGGTTTCGCTTGGTCCGCCCAGGACCCAGACCGATACGCCGCTAGCGATCAATGCGCGGGCGAGTTCGGCATAGTGCAGGGGCGGCCATGCCTTGCCGGCACCGACCGCGCCCGGCGACAAAGTAACGACGGGCCGTTTGCCCGCCGTCAGCGCGCGTTGCCTTCGCCAATCGTCGACTTCCTGCGCCGGCACTTTCAATTCAGGCAGCGGCCATTCGCCTGGCAAGCTCACGCCGCTCGGCAATGCGAGCGCGCCCATCCGATCGATCATGCGTGGCAGCTTCAACTCGCCAAACCGCACGTCGTTGAGCAACCCGAAGCGGAATTCGCCGACAAAGCCGGTGCGCAGCGCGACGCCGGCGAGCCACGGCGCCAGCGCCGCCTTCCACTTGCGCGACATCACCAGCGCCTGACCGTAATATCCTACGCGCAGCGCGTCAGCGAGTTGCCGTTGCAGGCTGATACCGATCCTTCCGCGCGGCAGATCGGCGACAATCGCCTTGCGGATGCCGGGCATATAATCGGCGAGCGGAGAGCACAGCGTGCTGCTGACGATGTCGACCGGCCGCTCGGGCGCCTGCGCGCGCAACAGCTTCACCACCGAATGGCAGCGGACAAAGTCTCCGATCCAGACATAGGGGACGATCAGGACCGGGCTTGGCGGAGCGGTTAAGTCCTGGCTCATTCGTTCGGCGCGCAGCCCCCAAAAAAAGCGTCCGTTTCGGCCGGCTTGGACAGGCGTTAGCCTGCGCGGGCTAAGCCTGTCCAGTCAGGATTTTTACCGTGTCCTGAGCCATTTGCGGGCGAATACGGCCTAACATTTGCGCCCGTCCGCGGACTGGGGCAAAGCTTTGCCGGGACGAAGGATTGGGTATGTTTTTGGTCACCGGCGGGGCCGGATTCATAGGATCGAACGTGGTGGCCAGCCTCAACGAGGCGGGCGCGAGCGATATCGTGATCAACGACCTGCTCGGCCAGGACGACGCCAAATGGCGCAATCTGGCCAAGCGTCAGGTGGCCGACCTGGTGCCGCCGGGCGAATTGATGAACTGGCTCGACGGCCGCAAACTCGATGCCGTCATTCACATGGGCGCCATTTCCGACACCACCGCCACCGACGGCGACCTGGTGATGGAAAACAATTTCCGCCTCTCGCTTCGCTTGCTCGACTGGTGCGCCGCCACCCGCACACCGTTCATCTATGCCTCGTCGGCGGCGACCTATGGCGACGGCAGCCAAGGCTTTGACGACGACTGGTCGCTCGACGCGTTGCGCAAGTTGCGTCCGATGAATCTCTACGGCTGGAGCAAGCATCTGTTCGATCTTGCGGTGGTTGACCGCTACGTCAAAAAAGAAAAAATGCCGCCGCATTGGGTGGGCTTGAAGTTCTTCAACGTCTATGGCCCGAACGAATATCACAAAGGCCACATGGCAAGCGTGCTCGCCAAAGTGTTCGATGAGGCCAAGGCCGGCAAACCGGTGCGGCTGTTCAAGTCGCATCGCGACGGCATCGCTGACGGCGACCAGCGGCGCGACTTTATTTATGTGGACGACGCCGTCGCGGTGTTGCGCTGGCTGCTCGACACCCCCGCGGTCAATGGCGTATTCAACGTCGGCACCGGCAACGCCGAAAGCTTCCGCGACATGATCGGCGCCATGTTCAAGGCGCTCGGGCGGCCTGCGAACATCGAATATGGCGAGATGCCGGACGCGATCCGCGGCCAGTACCAATATTTCACGCAAGGCAGTGTCGAGAACCTCCGGCGTGCCGGCTATAACGCCGGCTTCACGCCGCTCGAGAGCGCCGTCGGCCAATACGTCACCGGCTATCTCGATTGCGAAGACAAGTATCGCTGACTCCATGTTCGACTTCGACAAACATCTCGCAGACCTGGCCGGGCAGACCGTGCTTTGCATCGGCGATCTCATGCTTGACGAGTTTGTCTATGGCGAGGTCTCGCGCATTTCGCCGGAAGCGCCGACGCCGGTGATCGCGGTCAAGCGCACCGAAATGATGATCGGCGGCGCCGGCAACGTGGCGCGCAATTTGGTCGCGCTCGGCACACGCTGCATTTTTGTCGGCGTGGTCGGCGCCGACGACGCCGGCCGCGCGCTGAGCGAGGCGCTGACCAAGCATCCATTGATCGAATTCCACCTGGTGGTCGATTCCGCGCGACAGACCACGCGCAAAGTCCGCTTCGTGTCGGAGCATCATTCCACCCATATGCTGCGCGCCGATTGGGAAATCGCTTCGGCCGTCGATGCGGCAAGCGAGAACGCGCTGATTGGCCACGTCGTCAAGGCGATGCCGCGCGCGGGCGCGGTGGTGCTGTCCGACTACGCCAAGGGCGCGCTGACCCCGCGCGTCATCCGCGCCGTCATCGATGCCGCCAGCAAGGCCGGGAAGCCGGTGGTGGTCGATCCGAAAGGCCGCGACTACGGCATCTACCGCGGCGCCACGCTGATCACGCCGAACCGGCAGGAACTCGCCGACGCGACCCATACTGCGGCACAGACCGACGATCAGGTCGCCGCGGCCGCTGCCGAGCTCGGCCGGGCGTTGGGAACGCAAGCCGTTCTCGTGACCCGCAGCGAGGTCGGCATGACGCTGGTGGGCGCGGGCGGGGCAATTCATGTTCCGGCCTATCCGGTGCGCGTGCGCGACGTCTCGGGCGCCGGCGACACGGTGGTGGCGGTGCTCGCCGCCATGCTGGCGATGCAAGCCGACTTCGAATCCGCCATGCGGGCGGCCAATGCGGCGGCCGCGGTGGTGGTGGGAAAGCGCGGCACCGCGACGCTCTCCATTGCCGAGCTACGCTCGCGCATTTTGCCGGCGGCCACGCTCGCTCCTGAAGAAAAGATCGTATTCGACTGGGCGCTGCTCGACGAGCATCTGGCCGAATGGCGGCGGCAGGGCTTGCGCGTCGGCTTCACCAATGGCTGCTTCGATCTGCTGCATCCCGGCCACGTCAAGTTGCTGGCCGCCGCGCGCGCGGCCTGCGACCGCCTGGTGTTGGGCCTGAACGGCGATGCCTCGGTGACGCGGCTCAAAGGCGAGGGGCGCCCGGTGCAGGCCGTGCAGGCGCGCGCCGAGGTGCTGGCGGCGCTCGAAGCCGTCGATTTGGTCGTCGTGTTCGACGAGGACACGCCGGAAAATCTGATTGCACGCGTCAAGCCGACGGTGCTGGTTAAGGGCGGCGACTACACGCGCGAGCAGGTGGTCGGCCGCGAAATCGTCGAGGCGGCCGGCGGCGAGGTGGTTCTGATCGAGATCGTGCCTGGCCATTCGACCAGCGACATGGTCGCGCGCGCACGCACACCCAAGAAACGCTAAGGGGTAACGCTAAGGAATTGGTTCGCGCTTGACCGGCTGGCTCGGTGGCGGCTGCCAGTCTTGCGTTTCTTCGTAACGCTTGGCGTAGCGATAGAAAGTGCCTTCGAAATTGCCGAAGGCGATGACAAAGCCGGCCCAGCCGTCGATGAAACCGAGCTTGAAAATGTAGTGCTTGAGGAACGCCCATAGGCCACGGCCGAGCGCGCCCGCCATCGACACGCGTTTGCCCGCAAGTTTCGTCGCGCCAAGCGATGAATACCGGTCCATTTTTCGGATGACCTCTTCCAGATTGCGGAAGGGGAATTGCCAAATGGCGTTGTTGAGCGCGCCGACCGGCTTGCCATTCAGGACTTCAAATGCCCTCGTGCACCGGCTCGAGGGTGTAGCGCATGCTGCCTTTGCGGAAGAACTGCGGCTGGCGGAAATTCGGATACCAGCCGGAGCCGCGGATCCATCGGCCCATCATGTAGCTTCGCCGCGGTACGCGATAGACGTCGAGCGCAGGGCCCTCGGCCAGCAGTTTGAGAATTTCGTCGCGCATCTCCGCGGTGCATCGCTCGTCCGCATCGAGACTAAAAATCCAATCGTATTTGCAGGCTTCGACCGCGCGGTTGCGTAGCTCGCCGAACCCGTTGAACGGTACTTGCACCACGTGCGCGCCGAGTGCGGCGGCAATTTCGGCCGTGCGGTCGGTGCTGAACGAATTGATCACCACCACTTCGTCGGCCCATAGCACGCTGGAAACGGCGGCGGCTATTTTCTCCGCCTCGTTATAGGTCAAGATATAGGCTGACAGCTTCGTCACGATCAGGTCCATTCTGTCGGTGCGCCAGTGAGCCGCGCGAGCGCGTCGCGGTTCGACATCGCGCGGCGATAGTTACGCACCTCGCGGTGATCGCGCCAGATGCGGCCGAGCCCGCCCCGCAAAAGTCCGGTACGGCGAAAGGTTTGCCAATCCGCGGCGAGCGTCGCGAAATCTCCGCGGCGTAAATCGGCGACAGAGAATCTTGCTCGCGAAGTACCTTCCGAGCTTGCGAAACCGTGTTGTGAGTTCGGGCCGCTGCTTGGCATAGGCTACCAGATCGCGGCCGGCGCCTTTCCACTCGTTGGACAAGCTATTGGTCGTCCATCCCTTTTCCCATTGCACGTCCGGCAGCAGACGCACCGAGCCATGTGGCGCCAGGCGGATGAGAAGCTCGCGGTCTTCGGTCCGACGCATCTGTTCGCAAAAACCGCCGATCGCGCGCGCCGCTTCGGTGCGGACCGTGAGGCTGCTTCCGTCGACGCCAAACAGGTCGCTGTAGAGAGCCCACTCGAACGCTTGCGGTTGCAATTTGATGTCCGGCAGTGGGCTCGGGCGCAGCTTGTTCCGCACTTCCTTGTTGGCGGACGAAAGCGTGCAAACGAGATCGGGCTCGCGATCGAGCGCGTCGAGTGCCTGGCTTAGACGTTGCGGCAGATAGGAGTCGTCGGAGTCGAGGAATGCGATAATTGCCGTGCGGACTGCGGCGATGCCGAGATTACGCGCCGCGCTCACGCCCCTGGGGCGCTCCGACAGAATGGTTTTTATGCGTGGATCGGTCAGCGTGGTGAGCCATTCCCGCGTGCCATCGGTCGAGTCATCGACGATAATGAGTTCAAAATCAGGTTCGTCCTGTGCCAGGACGCTGGCGACGGCCCGCGGCAGCACGTTCAGGCGATTGTAAGTCGGGATGACGACGGAGCAGCGCAATTGACCACTCGGACCTTAAACGCATGGGGACTCGGTTGAACGCGCAGAAGCTAACACCCTTGTTACCCGGTGCACAGCGTAAACGATAAAATGCGCTAGTGTCCCGAATTCGAAGTTCGCCATATCGTGCAGCAAGGTCCTAGCGAACTTCAAATTCGAAGGACACTGGCAAGTTCTTGATTCCAGTGTCGCTTTGATTCGGAAGTTCGCTTCGGAGCACGCTGAACACTCAAGCGAACTTCCAAATCGCGACACTAGTTCATATGGCTTTTCGGCAGGCTTGCGGTCTTCGCGGAATCCATGTTTTGTGAAAACATGCTGCATGAACGTTCCGCTGCCGGTTAGACAATGCGGCCTGCCATCGGCGTTTGTAGCGAGGCACTTCCTTGGATGAATTAATTTCCGTCATCGTGACCACCTACAACCGCGAAGACGCGCTCGAGGCGGTGTTGCATTCGCTCGCGCGCCAGACCGAGCAGGATTTCGAAGTTGTCGTGGCCGACGACGGCTCGACCGCGGCCACCGCCGTGGTGATCGACGCCCGGAAAGGGAAGGTCGGCCGCCGCCTTGACCGCGTCTGGCAAGAGGACTGCGGGTTCCGCGCCGCGGAAATCCGCAATCGTGCGATCCTGGCGTCGCGCGGCGGCTATTGTATCTTCCTCGACGGCGACTGCATTGTGCGCCCCGACTTCGTCGCCACCCATCGCCGCCTGGCCGAAGCGAACTGCTTCGTCACCGGCAATCGCATTCTGCTGTCGCGCGAACTGACGAAAAAAGTTCTGGATGGGAAGCTCGCGCCGGAAACATGGACCTTTGCCCGTTGGCTGGCGGAACGCCGGCGCGGCGGCATCAACCGGCTGTCGGCGCTGCTGCGCTTGCCGCTCGGACCACTGCGATGGCTTCGGCGGTGCGAGTGGCGCGGCGCGCGTTCCTGTAACCTCGCAATCTGGCGCGCCGATCTCGATCGCGTCGACGGCTTCGACGCCGATTACAGCGGCTGGGGCAAGGAGGATTCCGACATTATCGTGCGCTTGCTGCATGCCGGCGTGCGGCGCAAAGACGGCGTATTCGCCACCGGCGTGCTGCATCTGTGGCATGCCGAAGCCGAGCGCGGACGGCTCGCCGAAAATGAACGCAGGCTTTCAGATAGCCTCGCCGGCGGCCGCATCCGCGCGCGGCAGGGGTTGTCCGCGCTGCGGCCCGTGTCTTCGCCTGCGCTGATGGGGTGAACGATGTCCACGCTATCGATCGCGCCGCACCTTGACCGCGCACGGCTCGCCAAAATCGCCGACGGCCTCGCCGTCGCTGTCGCGGTATCGCTGCCGTGGTCGACGTCGGCTACCGGAATTCTGTTGGTGCTGTGGCTTGTCGCACTTATTCCCTCGCTCGCGTGGTGCGATCTCCGCCGCGAACTCTTCACCGCCGTCGGCGGGTTGCCAGTCGTGCTCTTTCTGCTCGGCGCCGTCGGAATGGCATGGGCGGACGTGACGTGGCACGCGCGCTGGGGTGGGCTGGACGGCTTTGTAAGGTTGCTGGTGATCCCGCTGCTGATGACGCAATTCCGTCGCTCCGACAGCGGTTATCGCATGCTCATGGGGTTTCTGCTCTCCTGCGTGGCGTTGCTGATCGCATCCTTCGTTGTGACTGCATGGCCCGGCATTCACCTCCGGCCGAAAGGCAACGAGGGCGTTCCGGTCAAAAGCTATATTTTGCAAAGCCTCGAATTCACCATGTGCGCGGCGGTCTTGCTCGATCTCGCCGTCACAAAGGCGCGCTTGCGGCGATGGAAAAGCTCGGTGGCCTTGGCCGCGCTGGCTTTGGCGTTTCTCGGCGATATTTTCTTCATCACCACCGGCCGCACGGCGCTGGTCGTCATTCCCGTGCTCGTCGTTCTTTACGGATTTCGGCATTCCGGCTGGAAGGGTATTTTCGGCGCCGGCGCGGCCGGATTAATTTTTGCCGGCGCGGTGTGGGCAACGTCGCCCTATGTGCGCGAGCGTGTGATCGGGACTTACACGGAAACCGAACACTACGAACAAGAGAACGATATTAGCTCATCAGGCTTGCGGATTGCCTTCTGGAAAAAATCGATTGGCTTCATCAAAAGCGCGCCGTTCGTCGGGCACGGAACCGGTTCGATCCCGGATCAGTTCCGACAAGCCGCGGAAGGGCAACACGGCGCAGACAGCGCTCTCTCGGCAAACCCCCACAATCAAACCTTCGCGGTCGGCATTCAGCTCGGCCTTCTCGGAATTGCGGCGCTGTGGGCGATGTGGATATCCCAGGGAATGTTTTTTCGGGGGAGCGGGCCGGTGGCGTGGATCGGTACCGTCGTCGTCACCGCGAACATCGTTGGCTCATTGTTCAATTCTTTCATTTTCGATTTTACCGAGGGCTGGCTCTATGTCTTTGGGGTCGGCGTGGCGGCCGGCGCGCTGCAGCGGCAATCTAGCCTGATGCAAGGCAACGCCACCTCCAGCAGCGCAGCGCCGGGGCCGTGAACCGGCTCGATCTTCCGCCGCGGCCGCGCATTCTGGTGGTCACCTTGCGCCGCATCGGTGATGTGCTGCTGAGCACGCCGCTGATCCGCAGCCTCCGGCGCGCGTGGCCGGACGCGATCATCCGCGCGCTGGTTTTCGCCGACACCGCTGGCATTCTCGCGGGCAATCCCGATCTCGACGGAGTCATGACGATTCAGCCGCGGCCTTCGATCGCGCGGACGCTCGCGTTGGGCGCGCGGCTGTTCCGCGGCTACGACTTGGCGATCTCAACGCAAAGCGGCGACCGTCCGACCGGCTTTGCCATCGTCGCTGGACGGCTACGCGTGGCGCCGGTGCCCGCGAACCTTAATGGCCGCGTGAAGCGAATGCTGCTCCGCCGCAGCGTCGCCACCGCGCCGGGCTTGCATCGGGTCGAGGAAATATTGCGGCTCGCCGACGCACTGGGTATCGCACGCGTGCCGGAACTGGTCTGCCCGCGTTCCGCCGAAGCGGACGAATTGCCGGCCGGACCCTACGCGGTGATCCATGCCGCGCCGATGTTTCGCTACAAGCAATGGACCGAAAGCGGCTGGCGCGCGCTCGCCGGCGCGCTGATCGCGCGCGGGCTTAGCGTTATTGCGACCGGCGGGCCGGCCGAGGACGAGCGGCGAATACCTCGATGACGGTGTGGAACGGCGCGCCGGTCACGCGGCGTTGATGGCCGGCTTGATTGGCCCAGCTCGCGGCCTGCTGTCGAAGGCGCGCGTCTATATCGGCCCCGACACGTCGGTGACCCACCTTGCGGCCGCGGCGGGCTGTCCGACGATGGCACTCTATGGGCCGACCGATCCGCGGCTTTGGGGTCCATGGCCGGTCGGCGGCTTGGAGAAGGTGTGGGCGGCAACAGGTGCGATCGCAGAACCGCGGCAATGTCTGGCTGGTGCAGAACGCGCTGCCGTGCACGCCATGCCAGCTGGAAGGTTGCGAGCGGCGGCTCGATAGTTACAGTGCGTGCCTAGACGAACTGCCGCCGGCTGAAGTGATCGCGGCTGTCGATCAGGCCTTGGCGGCCGCGAAACGATAAAGCAGCGCGGCGACCAGGACACAGCCGGCGATCAGCGTGGCGGCGTGAAAGACAAATGACGCCGTCAGCAAGGTCGTGGCGGCGAGGGCGATCAATGCGATATTCAGCAGGAATACGCGCCCAACGATCTGATAGACGCTGAAACCGATGTCGGTCGCGCGCTGATAGAAGTGACTGCGATGCGCCTGCCAGACCGGTTCGCCGTTTGCCAGCCGGCGCAACAGTGTGATCGTCGCGTCGGCAAGATAATAAAGAGGCAGCAGCAGCGCCGCCGCGAAATGTCCGGTTCCGGCGAGGACGGCAAGCAGCCAGCCGAGCAACAGTCCGATCGGCAGGCTGCCCACATCGCCGAGAAATAGACGCGCCACCGGACGATTGACGGGCGCAAAGGCGATCACGGCGCCGCACAGCGCCAGCGCCACGACGGTGGCGTCGTGCGGCAGCGCGCCCATGAGGCCAAAAAGGGCGAGGCCAGCGCTCACCGGCACGACTTCGGCGACCGTCATCCAGTCGATGCCGTCCATGAAATTCGTCAGATTGACGAGCCAGAGGATGGCGACGCCTGTCAGCGCGCGTTCGAGCCAAGCGGGGAGCGGCGGCACGATGCGCAGATCGCTCGGCAGCGCGGCGAGCACGATCGCGACCCCGACCGCTTGCAGAATCAGTCGTGGCAATACCGCGATCGGACGAACGTCATCGACTGCACCCACGACGGCGATGAAAACCGTGGCTGCGAGGACGAGCCACAAGGAATGTCCGGCGAGGCCGGAGATGCCAAACAGAATCGATGCTGCGACGACGCCGACGGTCGCGGCGATCACCGCAACTCCACCACCCTGCGGCGTCGGTGTCTTGTGCGACGAGCGGGCATTAGGATGCGCGAGCGCGTGACGCTGAAGCGAGGGCAGCAACAACCAAATCAAGACCGCGCAGGCCGATGCGGAGGCTAAGAACACGAGCACAACGCCGCCAGCCGGCGTCATGTCACAGCCGCCACAGCACGACGCCCGCTGGAACGCGGTTGCGGTCGAGATGCGCTTTCACGTCGACGACGACGCCCTTGCCGTCGTGCAACAGCGGCAGGACCAGCGACCGGCCAGTCTTGTAGACGTCATGGGCAACCGCCAGCACCACCGCATCGGCGGGCCGTAACGCCTCAAGCTCGAGCAGGTCGATGCCGTATTCTTGACGTGCTTGGGCGGGATCGGCTAGCGGATCGTGCACCTGCACAGCGATGCGGGCCGCCGACAACTCGCGCACGATGTCGACGACTTTCGAATTGCGGATATCCGGCACGTCTTCCTTGAAGGTGAGGCCGAGAACGGTCACGCGTTCCGGCTTTCGGCCGCCGGCTTGCAGCAGGCGCAAGGCTTCGCGCGCCACTTTCTTTCCTACCGCGTCGTTGACGCGCCGGCCGGCGAGAATGATCTTTGGATCGAAGCCCGCTTTCTCTGCGCGATGCGTCAGATAGTAAGGGTCGACGCCGATGCAGTGGCCGCCGACCAGTCCGGGCGTGAAGGGAAGGAAATTCCATTTCGTGCGTGCGGCGGCAAGCACGTCGGCGGTGTCGATGCCAAGCACGTGGAACAACTCGGACAATTCATTCATGAATGCGATGTTGAGGTCTCGCTGTGTGTTCTCGATGACTTTGGCGGCCTCCGCCACCTTGATCGACGGCGCCTTGTGGATGTCCGCCTTCACAGCGGACCCATAAACTTCAGCAACGATATCAAGCGTGCGCACGTCCTGCCCGGCCACCACCTTGGCGATAGTCTCGAAGCGATGCTGCCTGTCGCCGGGATTGATGCGCTCCGGCGAGTAGCCAAGGGTGAAATCGCGCCCGCCGGTAAGCCCCGAGGCGCGTTCGAGCACCGGCATGCAATCTTCTTCGGTGGCGCCCGGATAGACCGTGAACTCGTAGACCACAATGTCGCCCTCTTTGAGTGCACGGCCGACCAACTCCGAGGCTTTCAGCAACATGCGCAGGTCGGGACGAAACTGATTGTCGATCGGCGTCGGAACCGTGACGATAAAAAAATCCGCCGCGCGCAGATTGTTCGGGTCGGCAGTCCAGCGCGCCCGCACGGCGTGCAGGTCCTCCGGCGCGACTTCACGTGTGCGGTCATTGCCCGCCGCGATCTCGGCGATGCGCCCCGCATCGATGTCGTATCCGATGACGCTGGCGCCGGTGCGTGCGAAAGCGACCGCTACCGGCAAGCCAACATAGCCAAGGCCAATGACGGCAATCTTACGCGTATGCGCCACGGGGCGTTTCCTTCGCTTGCCACCCCTGTTTATCTGGGAGGTTCCGGCGGCTCAATAGCTGGTCGGCATTCGGCTTTGGCGCAGCAGGCGCTGGTAGAGCGTGACGATCTGCTCACCAATGCGTACATGCGAGAATTCGTCTTCCACTATACGGCGGCCGGCTGCACCGAAGCGGCGGCGCAATTCGGCATCGCTTGCGAGCCGATCGATGGCGTCGGCGAGCGCTTCGGCGTCATTCGGCGGCACCAAGAACGCATTGACGCCGTCCGCGCGATTTCGCGGCAGCCGGGAACATCGGTGGCGATCAACGGCCGGCCGCAGGCCGCAGCTTCCAGTAAGCTCAGCGGGAGGCCTTCGCTGCGCGACGGGAGAATGGCGATGTGAGTTTGCGCCCACAGGGTGCGGATGTCGTCAACGTGCCCGAGCAGCACAAATTCGGCCTTTGGCGCCAGCGGGCGAGTACATGTTCAGGGATCGAGGAGGGATTAAAAGGGTCGGGCCGGCCTGCCAGTAGAACACGAACGATAACGCCGCGCTCCGCTAAGAATCTCGTGCGCGCGTACCAAAGTTTGCACGCCTTTGGTATCAAGCAGGCGGCCGGCGAAGCCCACCGTGCAAGGACCATTGGGCTCGGGCAAAGGGGTCAAAACGTCCACGTCCACGCCGGAACCTGGAATGATGGCTATGTGGTCTCGCGGCACACCGAGCTTTGCGATCATCGCGCAGTCATCGGGATTTTGCACGAGTACGGTGGAATTGGGACGCCTCAGGAGCCAGCCGAGCATCAGGTTGGCGAGTACGCGCAGAGACCGCGCCTTCATAGTCGTCGAGGCAAATGTAAAACCCAATCCTGCGAATGCATTGAGTTTCTGCATGTGCAGTCTGAGTGCCGCCAGCGACCCGATGACCGCCGAGATGAGAGAGACATGGTGCACGAGATCGGGTCGCAGCCGGCGGTACAGCCGTCGCGTTTCGAGAACGGCGCCTAGCAGTCGAAAGGGATTCGTGCTACCCCTTCGCCATTGAATTGGATGCAGAATGAAGCCTTCGCCTTCGATTTGGGCGGTACATTTGTCGACTCTGGTTGCCACATAAATCTCGTATCCGGCCCGCTGCGCGGCGCGCGCCATCGGCAGCCGGTGCGAGATAAAGTACCAATCTTCGGTGACGAGATAGAGGATTTTTTGCGCCATCAGGTTGACAACCTATGCCGCCTTGACGGCCGGCGCGCTCCAGCGCGCGTGCCAAGCCTCGAGCATCAGGACATCCCAAAGCAAATGCTGGTGATTACGGCGCCCGCCGATGTGCTCGTTCCACAATGCGCGGACGCGGCCGGCGTTGACAAGACCGGTTGCCCGCAGCCGCCGTTCGTCGAGCAGCGTTTCCGCCCACTCCCGCAACGGGCCGCGCAGCCATTCGGCCAGCGGGATGGCGAAACCCATCTTCGGCCGCTCGACCAGAGCCGCCGGAACGTAGCGGTACAGAACCTGCCGCAGCAGCCACTTGCCGGTGCCATGGCGTAGCTTGGCGCGTCGCGGCAGCGCCCAGGCGAATTCGACCAGACGGTGGTCGAGCAATGGTACCCGCGCCTCGAGCGCGATCGCCATGCTGGCGCGGTCGAGCTTGGTCAAAATGTCGTCGGGCAGATAGCTGACAAGATCGATGAACTGCATCCGCTCGACCAGGTTCGGAAAGTCGTCGTTGACCGACGTGTCGGACCAAATCGCGTTCGGCTCGTCGGTTCCCGGCGTGATCTCCGCCGGCTCCCAGTGGGTAATGATGCTGCGATAGCTGTCGTCGGCGCCGCGCGCCTGCATTAAACTCGCAAACTTGTAGAGCTTGTCGCCGAGTTGAGGGACACGCAGGCGTTGCGGCAGGTACGGGACGAGTCGGTCCCAATGCTGCGGCGACAGCGCCGTAATCGCGGCGGCAAACGTCTTTCGCAATGGCCGCGGCCAGCCGCCCATGCCGCTGGCGTAGCGCTCGGCGGCCTGGTAGCGGCTATAGCCGGCAAAAAGCTCGTCGCCGCCGTCGCCCGACAATGCGACCGTCACGTGCTGCCGGGTCATCGCCGAAATCAGATAGGTCGGAATCTGCGGATGAATCCGCGAAAGGCTCGTCGTACCAGTCGGGCAGGCGGGGGATCACATCCAGAGCCTGCTGGGGCGAAACCGTCAGCGTGTGGTGCTCGGTGCCGAGATGCTTGGCGATTTTCTCGGCATGCGAGGATTCGTCGTAGCCTGGCAGGTCGAATCCGACGGTAAAGGTTTTCACGGGCCCGGCATTGGCTGCTTTCATCAACGCTACGACGGTCGAGGAGTCGACACCGCCCGACAACAGCGCACCGAGCGGAACGTCGGCGATCATGCGCAGCCGAACGGCGTCGATCGCCAGCGCTTCCAGTTTATCGGCAAGCTCGTCGTCGCTTGCCTCCAGAGGATTGGCTAGGCCCTTCAATGCAACTTCGCGCGCACTCCAATAGGCGCTGATGCTCGGCTCGCCATGCCAGGGCAAAGTGAGGATCGTGCCAGGTTCAAGCTTGTGGACATTCGCGTAGACGGTGCGCGGAGCCGGAATGTGCGAATGGCGCAAGAACTGAGCGGTCGCTCCGCGATCGATCTTTGGGTTCCAGCCGGGATGCGCGCGCAGCGCCTTGAGCTCGGAGCCGAACAGGAAGAGGCCGCCGAATTTCGCCCAATACAGCGGCTTGATGCCAAGCCGGTCGCGCACGAGCTTGAGGGTTCGTTCCTTGCGGTCCCAAATGGCGAAGGCGAACATCCCGATCAGGCGCGGCATCGTCGCTTCGACGCCGACCGCGGCGATCGATTCGGCGAGAACCTCGGTATCGCAATGTCCGATGAAGCTGACGCCGCGCGCTTGCAACTCGGCGCGAAGGGCAGCATAGCCATAGACTTCGCCGTTGAACGTAATCACGTAGCGGCCGTCGTGCGACACCATCGGCTGATGTCCAGCGGCGGAAAGATCGACAATGGAAAGCCGGCGATGACCGAAGGCTACGCCGGATTCGTGGTCGGCCCAGACCCCAGCGTCATCCGGTCCGCGATGCTGCAAGCTGCTGGTCATCGCACCGACGACGGCGTCCATAGCGCAGCTGCGCAACGCGGATCCGTCAATGAAGCCGGCGATGCCGCACATGCAAGGTTCCTGTTTGCTCCCGACCCGTCTTTGCGGATATTCATTACCTGCTCAGGCGACTTGCAACAATCTTGCTGTTATCGGTGCAAATCCAGGCCCGGCAGTAAGCAGGAAGGCATCGATCCGTGGCAGCTGCAAATCCCGTTCTCGTCACCGGCGCCGCCGGCTTCATCGGATTTCACGTCGCGCGCGCGCTATCGGAGGCCGGCCGCGAGGTGATCGGCGTCGATAATCTGTCGCCTTACTACGACCCAATGCTGAAGAAAGCGCGACTGCGGCAGCTTACCGGGGCGAAAAATTTCAAATTCGCGCGATTGGATTTGGCGGATCGTGCCGCCACCGCGACTTTGTTTGCCGAGCATCGCTTTCCGTATGTGATCCACCTCGCCGCGCAGGCCGGGGTGCGGCACTCACTGATCGATCCGCATGCTTATGCGGACGCCAATTTTGCCGGCTTCCTCAATATCCTGGAGGGCTGCCGTCACAACGGCTGCCGCCACCTCGTCTATGCCTCGTCATCGTCAGTCTACGGCGCCAACACCAAGATGCCATTTAGTACCGCGGACAATGTCGATCATCCGCTCAGCCTGTATGGCGCCTCGAAGAAGGCGAACGAGTTGATGGCGCATTCCTATTCGCACTTATTCAATCTGCCAACGACGGGGCTACGCTTTTTCACCGTCTACGGTCCATGGGGCCGGCCCGATATGGCGATGTGGATTTTTACGACGGCGATCGTGAGCGGGAAGCCGATCAAGCTGTTCAACCACGGCAAAATGCGGCGCGATTTTACTTATATCGACGACGTCGTGCAGGCGGTCGTGAGGTTGATCGAGCGGCCCGCCCAGGGCGATCCCAATTGGTCGAGTGATAATCCGGACCCGGCGCGCAGTTCGGCGCCGTGGCGCATTTACAATATCGGCAACAACAGTCCGGTCGAGGTGCTGGAGGTTGTGAAAATTATGGAAGAGGCGATCGGCAAAAAGGCCATTCGTGATCTTATGCCGATGCAACCCGGTGACGTTCCGGCGACCTACGCCGATGTCGACGATCTCATGCGCGATGTCGGATTCAAGCCATCGACGCCGATCGCCGAGGGGATCGCGCGGTTTATCGCCTGGTACAAGCAGTACCATCAGGTTGCCTAAGCGCGCGGGAACGCATGGGCGCCGGATTAAGGCGCGGATTTCGGCAGGGCGCCGCTCCACCGTGGCCAAGCGGCGTTTGCCGCGATCCAGGATCCAGATGGCACCGCCCAGCAGACCTGAGGCGAACATGGCGATCCCCAACAGCACCGACACGATCAGACCGTCGCTTTCCGGCAACCCGGCATAGCCGAATGCCAGAACCATTGCGGTCTCGCGCGTGCCCCAGCCGGCGATGGAGAGCGGGACGGTTGCGATCAGCAACACCGGAAGCACGAGAAATAGCGCCTGGCTCCACTCAAGCGGTGCGGCCACCGCTCTCGCGAGGCACCATGCCGCGGTCACCGACATCAAATGGACGACGAGCGAATACGCGAGAATGGGCGCCACGCTCGAAGGCGAGCCGAACACGTCGCGCGCACACGATGCGGCCGCACTGAACTGACGCGTCAGCCACCAGCGATCCAGCCATCGCCAATGGATAAATCCCAGCGCCAGGAATACGACGCAGGCGCCGACGCTGCCAAATCCGACGACCAGCAACGTCGCGCGCCCGGCGACATCTTTTATCAAGGCGAACGACCACGGCAGACAGAAGATCACCAGGAACGCCAGGACCAGCAGGCCGACCATGCGGTCAATGAGCACCGAATAAGTCCCGCTTCTCCAGCTGCCATTGTCGCGGGCCATAAGCCAAATACGAACTGCGTCGCCACCCACCGTCGACGGTAGAGTTTGGTTAAAAAAAGCCGCAACGAAATTGTAGCGGAGCGCGTTGGCGATCGTGAACGGCGGCTCATCCGGCGTGTTGCAATGCTGAACGATAATCTGCCAGCGCAGCGATCCCACCATTATTTGCGCGATCATGATCAAAACGGCCGCCGCCAGCCACACATACTGGAGATGGCCGAACTGCCGGCCGACCAGGTCAAATTTCACGTGCGCGAAGGCGAAGTACAGCAGAATGAACGAGATCGCCGCTTTCAGCGCCAATGTGAGAAAATTTCGCATTGATCCAGGGTCCTGCGGGCAGCGGACACGTATTTGCGGAGTCCGTATTGCTGGCGTAGTTCGGCTATGCGTCAAACGCGGCTGGAAAAATCACGGAATTTCATTGCTCATAGCTTGATTGTGCCGTGATGAGAATGGGGCAAATAGCAATTCAAAAAAAGGCGCCTGATCATCAAGCCATCGCTGCTTAAGAAAGAGGGGTTAGCGAACGAGCGCTATGGCCGCGATCTCGTCGCCGCCATGTCGGATCGCCGCGTCTCGTTTGCGGTATTTTCCGACGACATTCCAGAAATGGTCGCGCAGGCTAGAGCATTTTCCGGCGAAGTGGCGACCGGTTCGCCGTAGAAAATGCGACCAAATAAGGAATTTAGAACATGATCCGCTTCAATTGAAGCGGATCATGTTCTAGCGTTCGTTACATTTGGATTTTACGCCGTGGTAATTCCTGTAACGCTTTGAATCAAAACGTGTTCGCTGCGTTTTGTCGGGGTGGTCGCCAGCCGCTGCTGAGCGTGCTAGGGGAGGGCTTGGCTAGGGTGAGGGTCAGGGGAATTCGTCAGAACATGACGCAAGCGGTAAAACCGGGTGCGGAGACATCGTTGCGCATCGGCGTGGTCGGCGTCGGCGTAATGGGCAGCAATCACGCCCGTGTGCTCACAGGGTTGCCCGGGGCCGAGCTTATCGCCGTCGCGGACCCCGACCGCAAGCAGGCCGAATTCGTCGGCCGCACTCTCGGCTGCGCCGCCGTCGCCAACGTCCATGAACTGCTCGATCTCAAGGTCGATGCCATCACCGTCGCGGCGCCGACCCATCTTCACCGCGACATCGCACTTGCCTGCATCGCGCGCGGCGTCCACGTGATGGTAGAAAAGCCGATCGCGTCGTCGGTCGAGGAAGGCCGCGACATTATCGCCGCCGCGCGGCGGGCCGGCGTCACGCTGATGGTCGGTCATGTCGAGCGCTTCAATCCGGCAGTCGAAGCGATCAAGGACGCGATTCGCAACGAAGATATTCTTTCGATCGCCATCACCCGGGTCGGACCGTTCCCGCCGCGCATGTCGAACGTCGGCGTGGTGATCGATCTCGCCGTGCACGACATCGATTTGATCCGCTGGTTCACCGATTCCGACATCGTCGAAGTGCAGCCGCAGCTATCGAGCGCGGTGGCCGAGCGCGAGGACATCGCGCTCTTGCAGTTCCGCACCGCGTCCGGCGTGCTAGCGCACATCAACACCAACTGGCTGACCCCGTTCAAGGCGCGCAACGTCACCGTCGCGACCCGCGGCAAATACGTGATGGGCGACCTGCTCACTCGCCAGGTGACGGAATGCTTCGGCTTCCAGCCGGACGGCAGCTATTCCATGCGCCATCTTTCGGTCGGGCATGCCGAGCCGTTGCGCTCAGAGTTGCTGGCGTTCCTGCGCGCCGTGCGGTCGGGATCAGCGGCGGCGGTGACCGGAGAGGAAGGCGTCGCCAGCCTCGAGATCGCCATCCGTTGCCTGGCCGCCCGCCCGGCGGCAGCGGCGTCGTCACTGCGGCAGGCACCGCGCGTGGTTGCCGGCTGAACTGCGCCACTGCTTGGACCAAGTATGAACCAGCGTCCCAACCCGCCCATGATTCCATTCGTCGACGTGGCCGCTCAGCGCCGGCGGCTTGGAAACGCCATCGACTCGGCGGTTGCCCGCGTGCTGGGTCACTGCCAGTTCATCCTCGGCCCCGATGTGCGGACGTTCGAGGTGGAGCTTGCGGAATTTTGCGGCGCGCGCCACGCCGTCACCTGCGCCAGCGGTACCGACGCGTTGGTACTGGCGTTACGCGCGAAAGGCATCGGGCCGGGCGACGCGGTGATTTGTCCGTCGTTCACGTTTTGCGCAACCGCCGAAGTGGCGGCGCTGGTGGGCGCTACGCCGGTTTTCGTCGATGTCGATGCCGACACGTTCAATATCGATGCGGACAAGATTGCGGGCGCGATTGCCACGGCGAAAAAGGCGGGGCTCGCGCCGAAGGCTGTTATCCCGGTCGACCTGTTCGGTTTGGCGGCCGACCATGCCGCCGTTGCCGCGGCTGCGAAAGATGAGAGCTTGTTCATTCTCGACGACGCCGCGCAGGCGTTCGGCGCGACTTTCAATAACCGCCGGCTCGGAACCTTCGGCCATGCCACCGCGACCAGCTTCTTTCCGGCCAAGCCGCTCGGCTGCTACGGCGACGGCGGCGCGGTGATCACGGATGACGACGAAATGGCCGATCTCCTGCACAGCTTGCGCATGCACGGGCAAGGCAGCGACCGATACGACAACGTACGTATCGGATTGGCATCTCGCCTCGATACCATTCAGGCGGCGATCCTGAGCGAGAAACTGAAGATTTTTCCGGACGAGATCGAGGCGCGCGACCGCATCGCGCACCGCTATTCTGAAGCGCTCGGCGACGTCGTGATCACGCCGGTGGTGCCGGCAGGAATGAGTTCGGTGTGGGCGCAATACACCATTCGCGTCGCCGGTGGCCGCCGTGACAAACTGGCGGCCGCTCTCAAGTCGAAAGGCATTCCGACGGCGATCTATTATCCGATCCCGTTGCACCGTCAGCAGGCCTACAAGCATTACCCGGTGGGCGAGGGCGGCGTGGCGGTGAGCGATCGGCTGGCCGCCGAAGTCATCAGCCTGCCCATGCATGCCTACCTCGACGACTCCACGCAGGACTGCATTGTCGACGCCACGCGCTGCGCCCTCGTATCGTGAGGGTTTAGAGGCTAAATTTTCCGTGCCGCTTGCAAAATTGAAATATCAGTTTCTCCCGTAATCGATCAAAATGAAGTAGCACTGCCGGGCAAAGGGCTCGGATTCATCGGATGAATTGGCGTGACCAGAATGTTCGCCTGCGTCGGCTCGAGGCCGAGGCGATCTACATTATGCGCGAGGCCGTCAGCGAATTCCGAAACCCGGTGATGCTTTATTCGATGGGCAAGGATTCGAGCGCGCTGCTGCACATCGCGCAAAAGGCGTTTCATCCGGGGAAGGCGCCGTTTCCGCTGTTGCACGTCGATACAACATGGAAATTCCGCGAGATGATCGCGTTTCGCGACGAAACCGCGCGCGGCTCGGGGATGGATATGCTCGTGTCACGTCAACGAAGAAGGGCTTGCGCGGGGCATATCGCCGGTAGCTTCAGGCTCGGCGATCCACACCCAGGTCATGAAAACGGAAGGCCTGCGCCAGGCGCTGGACAAATGGCGGTTCGACGCCGCTTTCGGCGGGGCGCGGCGCGACGAGGAAAAAAGCCGCGCCAAGGAGCGCATTTTCTCGCATCGTTCCGCCAGCCACGCCTGGGACCCGCGCAATCAGCGGCCTGAGCTGTGGCGGCTGTTCAATACCCGGATCAAGGCCGGCGAATCGATGCGGGTGTTTCCGCTGTCCAATTGGACCGAACTCGACGTGTGGGAATACATCAGGGCGGAAAACATTCCGGTCGTGCCGCTATATTTCGCCAAAGAGCGCCCGGTGGTGGAGCGCGACGGCACGCTGATTATGGTCGACGACGACCGCCTGCCGCTCGCGCCCGGCGAAAAGCCGCGGATGATGCAGGTTCGTTTTCGTACCCTCGGTTGCTATCCGCTTGACCGGCGCGATCCAATCGAGCGCCGGCACGCTCGACGCGATCATCGCGGAAATGCGCGGCGTCGACCAGCTCGGAGCGGCAAGGCCGCGTCATCGATCACGACGAAGCCGGATCAATGGAAAAGAAAAAGCGCGAGGGATATTTCTGATGACGGAGTTCCGCGCCAATAGCCGCCGACGCGCTCGAACGCAGCGCTGACGCCGATACGCGCCCGGCCTTGCGCTTTCTGACCTGCGGGTCGGTCGACGACGGCAAATCGACCCTGATCGGCCGCTTGCTCTACGAACAAAATCTCGTTTTCGACGATCATCTGGCCGCACTCGAACGCGATTCTGAAGAAAACGGCACCAACGGAGCGAACGTCGATTTCGCCTTGCTGCTCGACGGCCTGGAAGCCGAGCGCGAGCAGGGCATCACCATCGACGTCGCCTATCGCTATTTCTCGACGCCGCGGCGCGCCTTCATCGTCGCCGATACGCCGGGCCACGAGCAATATACCCGCAATATGGCGACCGGCGCATCCAACGCCGAGCTCGCCGTGCTGCTGGTGGACGCGCGCAAGGGTTTGCTCGGCCAGACCCACCGCCATGCGATCATCGCGTCAGCCTTTCGGTATCCGCCACGTCGTGCTTGCGGTGAACAAGATCGATCTCGTCGCCTTCGATCAAGCTGCGTTCGAGCACGATCGCGTCGAGCTTCGACCGCTTTGCCGGCGCGCTCGGCTTCAAGGAGATCGAGGCGATCCCGGTGTCGGCGCGCGACGGCGACAATGTCTCGTCGCGCAGCGAGCGGACGCCCTGGTATTCCGGGCCGCATCTGCTCGACTATCTCGAAACGGTCGACGTCGAGGATGCTCGCGCCGGCAAGCCGTTCCGTATGCCGGTGCAATGGGTCAATCGGCCCAACGCCGATTTCCGCGGCTTTGCAGGCACGATCGCGAGCGGCAGCGTCAGTGCGGGCGACGAGGTCGTGGTGCTACCCTCCGGCGCGCACGACCAGGATCAAGGCGATGGTAGGCGCGGCCGGCGAGGCTCGAGCGCGGCACGGGCGGGCGATGCGTCACCGTCACGCTTGCCGACGAAATCGACATGGCGCGCGGCGACATGTTCGCCGCGCCGCGCGACCGCCCGCATGGTTGCCGATCAGTTCGCCGCGCATCTGATGTGGATGTCCGCAGAGAACCTTTTGCCCGGTCGCTCCTACCTGATGAAGATCAACCACAGCACGTTGCCGGCGACCGTGACCGAGATCAAGCACCGGATCGACGTCAACGACGCTCTCGAAGCTTGCGGCCAAAACGCTGGCGCTGAACGAGGTTGGCGTGTGCAATCTGTCGGTTGCGCGGCCGGTCACGTTCGACGCCTATGCGGACAACCGCGACACCGGCGCGTTCATCTTGATCGATCGTTATTCCAACGAAACGGTCGCCGCCGGGATGATCGATTTTGCGCTGCGCCGCGCGACCAATATCCACCATCACGAGCATCTGGTGAACAAATCAGGCCGTGTGAACCTCATGCCTCACCGGCCGGCGGTGTTGTGGTTCACCGGCCTGCCCGGTTCGGGCAAGTCGACCATCGCGAATCTGGTCGAGGCTGCGCTTCATGCGCGCGGCGCACACACCGTCATGCTTGGACGGCGACAATGTGCGGCACGGTTTGAACAAAGATCTCGGCTTTACCGAGCCCGACCGGGTGGAGAACATCAGGCGCATCGGCGAGGTGGCCAAGCTGATGACCGATGCCGGCCTGATCGTGCTTTGCTCGTTCATCTCGCCGTTCCGCGCTGAACGCCGCATGGTGCGGGAATTGCTCGACAGCGGCGAGTTCATCGAAGTCTTCGTCAACACGCCGATCGACCAATGCATCGCGCGCGACCCTAAGGGCCTGTATCGCCGCGCGCTCGCCGGCGAGATCAAGAATTTCACCGGCGTCGATCAGCCATACGAAGTGCCGGAAAATCCCGAGCTGCATTTGATGGCCGGCCGCGATGAGGCAGCTGCGCTGGCGCGGCAGGTGATCGACGAACTGATGAAAAGGAAGATTTTGTAGCCGGACTGGCTATCTTATTGAGGCCTGGCGGCAATTTTCGGCGTTCTGTGGCTAATTTGTCATAGCCGCCAAATTTGCAGAAATTCGCGCAATACGCTGTGTTCCCGACCCTCGGCAGCCGATAGATTGGCGACGTCTATTATCGACAGAGACTTGGGCGGCCTTATGAATTGTTTCTTGCCTGCGCTCCTCGGCGTCGTGTCGACAGTCGTGTTTGCGCAACTTGCCTCGGCCGCCGATATACCGGTCAAAGCGCCGGTTATGAAGGCGCCGGTCGCTGCGCCTTACGACTGGTCCGGCTTCTATGTTGGCGCCCACCTTGGCTATTTCTGGGGCAAGACCCGGGTCGAAGAGAACGGCGTGGTCACTGAGCCGGGCGCGCCGACCAACGGCGTCGTCGGAGGTGCGCTCGTCGGCGTCAATTGGCAGAGCGGCCCCTTTGTTCTCGGTCTCGATGGCGACTTCGGCTGGAGCAATGCGCACGGTGTCGGGCTCGCGGTCGTCCCCATCCCCAACACCTACGACGTCAACTGGACGTCTCACATACTTGGCCGCGCCGGTTACGCGTTCGACAACTGGTTGCTCTTTGTCGCCGGCGGCTTTGCCGTCGCGGATGTCAATTTCCACCAAGGCACCGATCTTTTTGCGGTTACCGGAGGAAAATATTACGGCTGGTCGGTCGGCGGCGGCGCCGACCTTGCCATCACTCACAATCTGATCGCGCGTATTCAATACCTCTACGACGACTACGGCCATAAGGATTACGTGAACCAGTTCAACGACGTTTATCGGGTGTCCTTGACCGGGCAGACCCTACGCGGCGCCTTGATCTGGAAATTCGATTCCCTCGGCATGATGCGGCCCTGAGCCGGCGCGCTCATGAGCGCTTATAAATATCCTCGATGCGCTCTATGTCGTCTTCGCCGAGATAGCTGCCGGTCTGCACCTCGATCAATTCGAGCGGGATTTTTCCCCGGTTGGCCATGCGATGGACGCTGCCGATCGGGATATAGACCAACTCGTTTTCGTGGACCGCCCGAATCGTGTCGGCGACGGTGACCTCGGCGGTGCCGCGCACGACCACCCAGTGCTCCGCGCGGTGGCGGTGTTTTTGCAGCGACAGCACGCCGCCCGGGATAACTACGATGCGTTTGACCTGGAAGCGTTCGCCCATGTCGATCGACTCGTAATAGCCCCAGGGCCGGTGCATGCGCTTGTGGTCGGTGGCCTCCGGACGTTTGGCGGCCTTGAGTTTGCCGACCAGTTCCTTGACCTCCTGCGCGCGCGCGCGCGGCACCACCATCACCGCGTCCGACGTGCTCACCACCACCAAATCCTTGACCCCGACCGCGGCGACAAGCTGGCCGTCCGAATGCAGCACGCAACCGGTCGTATCTATGGTCACCGCCGGCCCCTGAACGACATTGCCGGCCGCATCGGGCGGCGTGATGTCGAACAGCGCGTCCCAACTGCCGATGTCCGACCAGCGGAAATCACCCGCCACCACCGCGGCGCGGTCGGTCTTCTCCATCACTGCGTAGTCGATCGACTTTTGTGGCGCGCGCGCGAAAGCGTCCGGTTGTAAACGCAGGAAGCCGAGGTCGCTGGAAGATTGTGCGACGGCGGCTTCGACCGCTTCGGCCATTTTCGGCTCGAGCCGCGCCAGTTCGGACAGCAGTACGCCGGCGCGGAACAAGAAGTTTCCTGAATTCCAAAGATAGCCGCCGCGGACGTAACGGGCGGCGGTCGCGGCGTCCGGCTTCTCGACGAAGCTTTTCACTGCATGCACGCCGCTCTCGCCGATCGCCTCGCCCGGCAAAATGTAGCCGTAGCTGGTCTTCGGCTCGTTCGGCTTGATGCCGAAAGTCACGATGCGGCCTGCCTCGGCGGCTTCGCGCCCGGCAAGGCAGGTCTCCCGGAATTGCGGCACGTCGAGGATGATGTGATCGGCGGCGAGCGCCAATACCACGGCGTTCGGGTCGCGTTTGAAGGCCACGGCGGTCGCGGCCGCGATGGCAGGCGCAGAGTTGCGCCGCAGCGGTTCGATCACCACCACTGCCCCGACCCCGATGTCCTCGGCCTGCCGGCGGGCGAAGAAATGGAAATTCGGCCCGGTGATGACGATCGGCGGCCCGAACATCGGGTCCTGCACGCGAAGCAATGTCTCCTGATAGGTCGAACGGTCGCCGACCAAAGGCAGGAACTGCTTGGGCAAGGCATCGCGCGAAACCGGCCAGAGCCGCGTTCCGGCGCCGCCGGCCAGAAGAATGGGGATGATGGGGGAGGGCATGGCTATGGAGACCGGTCCATTCGGATTAGATCATACTGTCTCTAACATTTTGCATGTGCATGATCTTTTCCGAAAGCCGGTTCCCGCTTCTTGGGATCATACACTGGCAGAACCGGTCCTGGCTCTATGTTCGGGACGGGAATTGTCTTAAGGCAGTTCGGACGATGTGACTACGGCTATCGTTGCGCTTTTAAGTCCATTCAACTTCGGCATATTTACGTCGGCGCCAGGTACACCGATGATAGAACGTATCCTCACCGTCGGCGGGCTGACGCTGCTGTCGCGCATCACCGGCTTTGCGCGCGATATCGTGCTGGCCGCGATCCTCGGCGCCGGGCCGGCGGCGGATGCCTTCTTTGTCGCGTTCCGCCTGCCGAATCATTTCCGCGCCATTTTTGCCGAGGGCGCTTTCAATGCCGCCTTCGTTCCGGCCTATGCCCGCATCCGCGAGCAGGGGGGGTCTGAGCGCGCCGAGCTGTTCGCCGACCGTATCTTCACCCTGCTGCTGGCGAGCCAGTTCGTGCTGTTGACGCTGGCGCTATTGTTCACGCCGACCGTCATCGACGTCCTAGCGCCTGGATTTGCGCGCGATCCCGGACGTTTCGCGCTCGCCGTCGATCTCACCCGTATCACCTTTCCCTATTTGCTGCTGATCACTTTGGTGACGCTCTATGGCGGCATCCTCAACGCGCTGCAGCGATTCGCCGCCGCGGCCGCCGCCTCGACGCTGCTCAATCTGTCGATGATCGTGACGCTCGCGCTTGCCGCCTTCTTCCCGACCGCCGGCCATGCCGCGGCCTGGGGCGTGCTGATTTCCGGCGCGCTACAGGCGCTCTTGGTCGGCGGCGACACTTGGCGGGCGGGTGCGCTTGCCGCGTTGCGCTGGCCGGAACTCGACGCCGATGTGCGAAAGTTCTTCCGCGCGCTCGGGCCGGCGACGGTCGGCTCGATGGGCGTGCAGCTCGCGCTCTTCGCCGACACCATCATCGCGAGCTTCCTGCCGGCGGGCGCGTTGTCGGCGCTCTATTACGCCGACCGCATCGATCAGCTTCCGATCGGCGTGATTGGCATCGCCGCCGGCACCGTCATCTTGCCGGAGATGGCGCGGCGTATCGCCGCCGGCGACGAAAGCGGCGCATCGAGCGCGCAGAACCGCGCGATCGAATTCACGTTGCTGTTGTCGCTTCCCTGTCTGGCGGCGTTCTTCGTCATTCCCGAATTGATCATGCGCGCGCTGTTCATGCGCGGCGCCTTCAACGCCGCCGACGCCGTGGCCGCCGGCCGCACGCTCACGGCCTACGCGTTCGGGTTGCTGCCCTTCGTGCTGATCCGCAGCACGGTCGCGACTTTTTTTGCGCGCGGCGACACCGCGACGCCGGTGAAGGCGGCGCTGATCGCCGCCGCCGTCAATATCGCGTTCAAATTCTTGTTGATGGGCCCACTCGCGCAGGTGGGTCTTGCGCTGGCGACCTCGATCGGCGCTTGGATCAATCTCGGCCTGGTGATCTGGTTCGCGGCGCGGGCAGGCCATATCCACATCGACGGGCGGCTGCGGCAATCCACGCTCAAGCTGGCGATTGCCGGACTCGCGCTGGCCGCCGCGCTGTGGCTCTGTGAGGCGCCGGTCGCGCATCTGTTCGCGACCTGGCAGCGGTTGGGCGATGTCTCGACATTGGCGCTGCTGGCCATGATCGGCAGCGGCGTCTACGGCGGCATTGTATCGGCGCTGTTCGGCGCGAACTGGCTAGCCGCATTTCGCGCCCGGCGGCGCGGCTAAGCAAAGGTTCCTGCGCGCGGTCCTTGCCGATCGGCCCCCGTGGACATACCTGCTTTCGGACGCTATGGGGGACCGGCCGCGCTATTCGTGGTGGGCCGATATCGCAGGTATCCATGAATTTCGCACGGGCAATTCGATCATTTTCATTGATGCATAGCCGCCGCAACATAGTTTTGATGTGCGCGCTTGCAACTTTGGTCGCAAGCTGCGGGGAGGCGAAGAAACAGGGCGGCGCGCCGCCACCGCCGGCCGTCAGCGTCGCCAAGCCGATCAAGCGCATGGTTACCGATTTCGACGAATATGTCGGCCGCTTCACCGCGATCAATTCCGTGGAGGTGCGCGCGCGTGTGTCCGGCTATCTTGACGGCGTGCATTTCAAAGACGGACAGATCGTCAAGCAGGGCGATCTGCTCTTTACTATTGACAAGCGGCCGTTCCAGAACACGCTCGACCAGGCGCGCGCCAATCTGACGCAAGCCAAATCCAATCTCGCCTTTACCCAATCCGATTACACGCGCGGTCAGCAACTGGTGCGCGACAAGACCATCACCGACCAGACCTTCGAACAGCGCGCGCAGGCCTTCCACAACGCGCAAGCCTCGGTGAGCAACAACGAGGCCGCGGTGCGCCAGGCCGAGCTCGATATCGAATTCACCGAGTTGCGCGCGCCGGTCAACGGCCGCATCGGCGACCGCCGCGTATCGCCCGGCAACCTGGTTACCGGCGGCACCGCCGGCAACACCACGATGCTCGCCACCATCGTGTCGACCGATCCGATCTATTTCGAGTTCACGTTCGACGAGGCGTCGTTCCTGCGCTACGAGCGGATGTCGAAGACCGGAAACGACATCGCCAGCCGCGGCGCCGGCGTGCCGGTGTCGCTCAAGCTAATCGACGAGAACAAATTCGATCATCAGGGCCGGATGGATTTCGTCGACAACGTGATCGACCGGTCGACCGGCACCATCCGCGGCCGCGCGGTGTTCGCCAATCCCAACAATGTTTTTACACCCGGCATGTTCGCCCGCGTGCAGGTGCCCGGGTCGCCGCCGTATGAGGCGTTGCTGGTGCCGGACGCGGCCATCGGCACCGAGCAGACGCGGAAATTCGTGCTCACCGTCAATGCCGACAACACGGTCGTTCCCAAATACGTCACGCTCGGCCAGACCACCGGCGACAATCTGCGCGCGATCAAGAGCGGTCTTGATCCCGACGACAATGTAATCGTGAACGGGTTGATGCGCGCGCGACCGGGCCAGAAGGTCACGCCGCAGGATGAGGGCAAGCCGGGCGCGGCGCCGGCGCCGGGCGCGAGCCCGCCGCAAAAGCCGAAATAACCCCGGTCGAAACCGATGCGCATATCGCATTTCTTTATCGACCGGCCGATCTTCGCCTCCGTGGTTTCGATCGTCTTTGTCATCCTCGGCGGGGTCGCCTTTTTCCGGTTGCCCATCGCGCAATATCCGGAGATCGCGCCGCCGACCATCACGGTGTCCGGCCAGTATCCTGGCGCCAGCGCCGATGTGGTCGCCTCGACGGTGGTGACGCCGATCGAGGAGCAGATCAATGGCGTCGAGAAGATGATCTACCTGTCGTCGAACTCGACGGCGGATGGACGGTTCACGATCTCGGTTACCTTCGACCTCGGCACCAATCTCGACATCGCGCAAGTGCAGGTGCAAAACCGGGTCGCCATCGCACAGCCGCGCTTGCCCGCCGACGTGCGCAACATCGGCGTCACGGTGAACAAAAGCTCGCCCGACCTGATGATGGTCGTGCATCTTTATTCGCCGGACAAATCGCGCGACACGCTGTTCATTTCCAACTACGCGACGCTCGAAGTCACCGACGCGGTGACGCGCGTCGACGGCGTCGGCTCGCTCATCGTGTTCGGAGCGCGCGACTATGCGATGCGCATCTGGCTCGATCCCGACCGCCTGCAATCGGTCGGCTTGACCGCGGCCGACGTGGTAACCGCACTGCAAGGACAAAACGTGCAGGTGGCATCCGGCGTGCTCGACCAGCCGCCCATGGACAAATCGGGTGCGTTCCAAATCTCGGTGCAGACGCAAGGCCGCCTCGCCGATCCCGATGAGTTCGGCATGATCGTGGTCAAGCAGACGGCCAATGCGATCGTGCGGATAAAGGATATCGCGACGGTCGAACTCGCGGCGCAGGACTATTCGACAAATTCCTATCTCGATCTCGACCCAGCAATCGCCATCGGCATTTTCCAGCGCCCGGGCTCGAATGCGCTTTCGACCGCCAAATCGATCGAACAGACCATGGAGGATCTCTCCAAGCGGTTCCCGCCGGGCCTGAAATACACCATCGTCTACAATCCTACGCAGTTCATCCAGCAGTCGGTCGATGCGGTCGAATCGACGATCGGCGAAGCGATCATCCTGGTCGTGCTCGTAGTCATCCTGTTTCTGCAAACCTGGCGCGCAGCGGTCATCCCGATCGTCGCCATTCCGGTATCGCTGATCGCTACCTTTTTCGTGATGTCGTTGTTCGGCTTCACGCTCAACAACCTGTCGCTGTTCGGCCTCGTGCTCGCCATCGGTATCGTCGTCGATGACGCCATCGTCGTCGTGGAGAACGTCGAGCGCAATATCGAGGCGGGCCTTGAGCCCGCATGACGCGGCGGTCAAGAGCATGGACGAGGTGGGCGCGGCGCTGATCGCGATCGCGCTGGTGTTGTCGTCGGTGTTCATCCCTTCGGCCTTCATCACCGGAATTTCCGGTCAGTTTTACCGCCAGTTCGCGCTCACCATCGCCGGGGCGACGATCATCTCGCTGATTGTGTCGCTGACCTTGTCGCCGGCACTGTGCGCGCTGCTGCTCAAGCCGCATGGGCGGCCTGAAGACGACACTGGTGGAATAAGCCGATTTACGGCTTCTTCCGCGGTTCAACCGTTACTTCGACGCCTTGACGCGCGGCTATGGCTGGCTGTCGACGCGTACGGTCCGCTTCGCCGTGCTGATGCTCGTGGTCTATGGCGGCGTTATCGCCTTCGGTCTCAACGAGTTCCGCAAGACGCCGATCGGCTTCATTCCGCAGCTCGACCGCGGCTATCTCATCATCATCACGCAGTTGCCGCCCGCCGCGTCGCTCGCGCGTACCGATGACGTCAACCGGCGCGCGGTCGAGATCGCGCTCAAGGTGCCCGGGATCGCGCATGCGGTGAACATCGTGGGCTTTTCCGGCGCCACGTTTACCAATGCGCCCAATGCCGGCGCCATCTTCGTCACACTCGATCCGTTCGAGGAGCGGGCCAAGGACCCACGGCAGTCGGCCGCCGCCATCCAGGGCCAATTGTTCACGCGGCTGCAGGCGATCAAGGACGGCCTGATCTTCGTTGCCGCGCCGCCGCCGGTCTCCGGCATCGGCAATGCTGGCGGTTTCCGCATGATGGTGGAAGACCGCGCCGGGCAGGGCTCGCAGGCCTTGCAGAACGCGGTCTATGCGATGATGGGGCGGGCGGCGCAAACGCCCGGGCTCACGCAGGTCTTTTCGCTGTTCGAGAACACCACGCCGCAGCTCTATCTCGACATCGATCGCGTGAAGGCGCAGCTTCTCGGCATCAATATTCCTGACGTGTTCGCCGCGCTGCAAATCTATCTCGGGTCGGCCTACGTAAACGACTTCAATTTGTTCGGCCGCACCTACCGCGTCGTCGCCCAGGCGCAGAGCGACTACCGCAACGACACCGAAGATGTCTTACGGATCCGCGTGCGAAACAGCGGCGGCGATACCGTGCCGCTCGGGGCCTTCACGACGGTGCGCACCGTCACCGGACCCTATCGTGTGCCGCGCTACAATCTCTATCCGGCGGCCGAGCTCGATGGGACGGCGTCGCCTGGATATAGCCAGGGCCAAGCGATCAAGATCATGGAGCAGCTCGCCGCCGAAGTTCTGCCGGATGGCTTCTCCTACGAGTGGACGACGCTCGCCTTCCAGCAATTGCGTGCCGGCAACACGTCCGTTTTCGCCTTCGTGCTGGCGGTGGTGTTCGTGTTCCTGGTGCTGGCCGCGCAGTTCGAGAGCCTGACGCTGCCGTTGGCGGTGATCATGATCGTACCGATGTGCCTCATCGCCTCTATTGTCGGTGTGGTGTTGCGCGGGCAGGACAACAATATTCTCACGCAAGTCGGTTTCATCGTGCTGATCGGCCTTGCCGCCAAGAACGCCATCTTGATCGTGGAGTTCGCCAAGCAATTGGAGGACGCCGGCCGCGATCGCTTTGCGGCCGCAGTCGAGGCGGCGCACCTGCGGCTGCGGCCGATCCTGATGACCTCGCTCGCGTTCATTTTGGGCGTGACGCCGCTGGTCTGGGCGGTGGGGGCCGGCGCCGAACTGCGGCAAACGCTCGGTACGGCCGTGTTCTCGGGCATGATCGGCGTCACGACTTTCGGACTGATCTTCACGCCGGTGTTTTACGTGCTCACGCGCTGGCTCGCCCACCGCTTTGAGCGGCGGGGCCAGCAAACCCAGCCGGCCGAACGATGACGATGAAGTTCGGATTTGGGCAGCCGCTGACGCGCAAGGAGGACGACGCACTGTTGCGCGGCGCCGGGTGTTACGTGGCCGATGTTGCGCCCGAGGCCACGCTGCACGCAGTGATGCTGCGCTCGCCGCATGCGCATGCGCGCTTTGCCGTCCACGATCTCGATCGCGTGCGCGCCATGCCGGGCGTGCGGCTCGTGCTGGTCGCCGCCGACATCGCCGATCTCGGCCCGCTGCCGACCCCGGGCGTGCTGCCGGACGTGGACATCAAGGTCCCGGTTTATCCGATCCTTGCCAGGGATATCGTGCGCCATGTCGGCGACTTCGATTGCCTTTGTGGTGGCCGACAGCCTTGCGGCGGCCAAAGATGCGGCCGAGGCGATCGCGGTCGACTGGCAGCCGCTCCCGCACGTCATCGGCGCCATGGCGGCGCTCGCGCCCGGCGCCCCGCAGGTCTGGCCCGACCGGCCGGGCAATGTCGCGTTTGAGACCCGCGCCGGCGATGCGGCGGCGACCAAGGCGGTCTTCGCGAACGCCGCCAAGACCGTCGAGCTGACCATCGTTAATCAGCGGCTGGTGACGAATTATCTCGATACCCGCGGCGTGATTGCGGAATTCGATGGCAAGCGCATCACGCTCACGCTTGGCAGTCAGGGCAGCCATCTCATCCGCGACATCATCTGCAACAACGTGTTGAAGATTTTGCCCGAACGTATGCGCGTGGTCACGCCGGATGTCGGCGGCGGCTTCGGCACCAAGGCGTTTCCCTATCGTGAATATGCGCTGGCCGCGGTCGCCGCCGAGCGCCTGCGCAAGCCGATAAAATGGATTTGCGAACGCGGCGAGCATTTCCTCGGCGACAGCCATGGCCGCGACAATATTTCCAGCGCGCGGCTCGCGCTCGACGACAAAGGCCGTTTCCTCGCGCTCGAACTCGATATCGTCGCCGACATGGGCGCGTATCTGTCCTGTTTCGGCCCTTATATTCCCTGGCTCGGCGTCGGCATGGCGACCGGCGCCTACGACATTCCGGTTGCCTATGTGCGACTGCGCGCGGCCTATACCAACACGGTCCCGGTCGACGCCTATCGCGGCGCCGGGCGGCCGGAAGCTGCGTATTTGATCGAGCGGCTGGTCGATGCCGCGGCGCGCGACCTCGATACCGCGCCCGATGCGCTGCGCCGCAAGAATCTGATCAAGCCGAAGTCGATGCCGTATACGACGCCGACCGGGAAAATTTACGACTCGGGCGATTTCACGGGCTGTATGGCGCGCGCGCAGGAGATCGCTGACTGGGACGGCTTCAACAAGCGTGCTGCGGCCTCCAAGCGTGTTGGCCGGCTACGCGGCATCGGCATGGCGACCTACATCGAAGCCTGCGGCAATAACGGACCGGAAACCGCGAATGTGCGGCTCGATCGTGACGGCGGCGTCACTGTGCTGATCGGCTCGCAATCGACGGGGCAGGGCCATGCCACGTCCTACGCACAACTGGTCGCCGAGCGGCTCGATCTGTCGCCCGAGCGCGTGCGCGTCGTGCAGGGGGACACCGACTTGATCGCGTCGGGCGCCGGTACCGGGGGCTCGAGTTCGATTCCGATCGGTGGTGTGTCGGTCGATCGCGCGAGCAAGACCTTGGCCGAGCAACTCAAGCAGCTTGCTGCCGATGCGCTCGAGGCAGCGCCCACCGACATGGAAATCGCCGGTGGCACGGTGCGCGTCGCCGGCACCGATCGCGCGATTTCTTTCGTCGATCTTGCCGCGCATTCGCAGGCGAAACCCGAACAACTGCGCGCCGTCGAGCCAGTTCGGCACCGAGCAGCCGACATTCCCGAACGGCACCCATGTTGCGGAAGTCGAAGTCGATCCCTTAACGGGCGCAACCGCGATCCTGAATTACGTGGTGGTGGACGATTTCGGCGCCACGCTCAATCCGCTGCTGCTGGCGGGCCAGGTGCATGGCGGCGCCGTGCAGGGCATTGGCCAGGCGCTGATGGAGGACACCGTCTACGATCCGGCGTCCGGACAATTGCTCAGTGCGAGCTTCATGGATTACGCGATGCCGCGCGCCGGCGACGCGCCGTCTTTCGTGTTCGAAACGCGCAACGTGCCCTGCAAGAACAATCCGCTCGGCGTCAAAGGCGCGGGCGAGGCCGGCGCCATCGGCTCATGTCCGGCCGTGATCAACGCGATCCTCGATGCGCTCTGGCGTGCTTACAAGATTCGCCACATAGACATGCCGGCAACCCCGCAACGGATCTGGACCGCGATTGCGACAGGCAAAAAGGCATAGCCGGCATAGGCACTTAGACGATGACGCATTTGTGATCGGGATTGCCAAAGCGGGGGATCGCGCGCAGCAAGTTTCCGGTGGTGGACGGAATAACCCGACGACGCCAGGGTTCTCCGGAGACAGTCTTTCGTACGACAAGAAGGTAGAACTCGATGTTCGTTCGCATGATTTTTGCCGCTGCCGCCGTCAGTCTCAGCGTGGGTGCCGTTATGGCTCAGCAGGATCCCGTCAAGACGCGCGAAGACTTGATGAAAGAGAATAATAAACACGCCATCGCGGTTGTTCGCATGATGCGGGGGCAGGCGCCATTCGACGCGACCGAGGTCGACGCCGCCTTCAAGCAATGGGCCGACACCGCGCAGAAACTGCCGGGCCTGTTCCCGGAGAATTCCAAGACCGGCGGCGATAACCGCGCGTCGCCGAAGATTTGGCTGAACAAGAAGGCGTTCGACGCCAAGGCCGCGGACTTCGGCAAAGCGGTGGCGGAAAACCACGAAAAGGCAAAATCGTCGCTCGATGGGCTACGGACGGCGATACCGGCGGTCGGCAAGGCTTGCGACAATTGCCATGAGGACTACCGCCTGTCGAAGCAATAGGCCTCGCAGATTCGTGCGCAGCGCCGGTGCGAACCCATCGCGGCGACGCCTCCTTTGTTGTATGACCTGCATCAATATGCGCGTGGGGCGCCCATGATTTGAAGGTTGATCGTAGGGGCCGCTGCCGCGGCCGTAATCGGGTTTGCGGCATTCTGGTTTCTGAGCAGTCCTTCGTTGGTGCCGGCGAGTATGCTCGGCGCTCACACGCCCAATCTTGTCAACGGCAAGGAGATGTTCTACGCGGGCGGTTGCGCGTCGTGCCACGCGGTGCCGAAACAGCCCGACAAGACCAGGCTCGGCGGCGGCCTGGCGCTGCATTCGCCGTTCGGCACTTTTTACATTCCCAATATTTCCCCCGACCCGAAGGACGGCATCGGCGCCTGGAGCGAAGTGCAATTCGTCACCGCCATGACCAAGGGAACGTCGCCCTCCGGCGAGAACCTGTATCCCGCGTTTCCCTATACGTCGTATCAGCGCATGACGTTCGACGACCTGCGCGATCTGTTCGCTTTTCTGAAAACGCTGCCGCCGGTCTCCGGCAAGGTGCGCGATCATGATCTGCCGTTCCCGTTCAACATCCGGCGTGCACTTGGTATCTGGAAATTTTTGTTTCTCGACGGCAGGCCGTTCGAGCCGGATCCGTCGAAGCCGGCGGAGTGGAATCGCGGCGGCTATCTTGTGAACGGCCCCGGCCATTGCGCGGAATGTCATTCCCCGCGTAATGCACTCGGGGCCGTGATCCCGCGCCTGCGCTTCACCGGCGGGCCAAGCCCGGACGGACAGGGCGGCGTTCCGAACATAACCCAGTTCAAGCTCAAGAACTGGTCGGTGGCCGACATCGCCGGCACGCTCGAAGACGGCACGACTCCGGATGCCGATCGTGTCGGCGGCAGCATGGTCGAGGTAGTACGCAACACCTCGCAGCTCACTGCTGCGGATCGCACTGCGATCGCGACCTACGTCAAGTCACTGCCCCCGGTCGAAGGACAAAAGCCGCCGGTGAAGAAACCGGAATAACTGCCGTCAAATCCGCGCCAGGCATTTCGGCATTGCCGCAGGCTGCTATAAGCGGCGGCGATGAATCTCCTCAAGGCCATCGGTTTCAAGCTGATCTCTGCCCTGCTGTTTGCCGCGATGTCGGCGCTGGTGCGCCGGCTCAGCAATGTCGCGCCGGTAGGACAGATGGTGTTCTTCCGCAGCGCTTTCGCGATTATACCGGTACTGGTGATTTACGCCTTGCGCGGCGAGCTGGCGAGCGCGGTCTACACCCGCCGTCCGCTCGGCCAGCTCGGACGCGGCCTGCTCAGCGTGTTCGGCATGTTCACGAATTTTTCCGCGCTGACGCGGTTGCCGCTGGCCGACGCGACCGCGATTTCGTTCGCCTCGCCGCTGTTCACGGTGGCGCTCGCGGCGATCGTTCTGAAGGAGCGCGTGCGCATCTATCGCTGGTCGGCGGTATTGGTCGGCTTTGCCGGCGTGATCGTGATGCTGATTCCGCATTTCGACGTTAGTCATTATGCAGCCGCCGGTGCTGCCGCTACCACGGCCGTCGGCTCGCTATTCGCGATGGCGTCCGCCGTTTGCAATGCCGGTACGGTGATCCAAACCCGTCGCCTTGTGCAAAGCGAAACCACGCCGTCGATCGTATTTTATTTTTCCGTTGTCACGGCAATCGCGGGCGCGCTCACGCTCCCGTTCGCGTGGCATACACCGACCGGACCGGAACTGACCGCGCTGATCTCGCTCGGCGTGCTCGGCGGCGTTGCCCATATATTTCTGACCGAAAGCTACCGTTTTGCTACCGCGTCGGTGGTCGCGCCATTCGACTATACATCGATGCTGTGGGCGCTGCTGCTCGGTTATTGGGTGTTTGGCGAATTGCCGAGCGCGCTGGTCTATGTCGGCGGGATCATTGTCGCCGGCGCCGGGCTGTTCGTGATCTGGCGCGAGCGCCAACTCGGCCTCAAGCGCGCCCGCGAGGCGGAAGGGCCGCGCCGGCCGGAGATTTAGCGCGTTGCGGCGCGATATAGTTCGCGCCTATCATGTACGCCGCCAGCGCCCTTTCGGCAAATGGCGATCGTCACGAGGCCGTTATTTTCGACTTCCGATCGTCGGCCCGGATTGTGGAAGCAAGTCCAGCATGGCGTCACAGGCAATTGCGATCGTGGACGTGCGCTCAAGCGGCGGGAGGCCGGCGCTTGGATTGCCGATGTGGCTGCGCGGCATCGGTGTGCGGCAGGTGCGGGTTGCCTGCGGCCTTGTCATGTTCTCCTACATTTTTTCGCATTTCTTCAATCACGCGCTCGGCAATATTTCATACGCAACGATGGATGCGTGGTGGTACGTCCACGTCTGGTGGTGGCGAATTCCTCTCGTCAACGCCACGCTCTACACTGCGGCCGCAACGCACATGTCGCTCGGCCTGTGGGCTCTCTATCAGCGGCGGCATTTCCGCTACACCGCGGCCGAAATCACGCAGCTCGTTCTCGGCCTGAGTATACCACTCTTGCTCGCCAGCCATTTCGGCGTCGTGCGGGTTGCCGGCTGGCTCCTGGGCCGCGGTCCCCCTCATTATGAGGCGCCGTTGTACGCCTATTGGGTATTGCGGCCGCATATGATCGTCGTGCAATTCGTGCTGCTGACGGTCGCCTGGACCCACGCCTGCATCGGGCTCTACTTTTGGTTGCGGCTGAAGCCTTTCTTCAAATGGGCGTGGCCCATCCTTTTCGCCATAGCGGTGCTGTTGCCGCCGCTGGCGATGAGCGGCGTTCATCAGGGCGCGCGCGAGGTCATTGCGCTGGCCAAGCAGCCGGAATGGCGCGCCCAGCATTTGAAGGGCCTACCCGCACCGCAACGTATGACCGTCGAAGAAATAACGCTGTTGTACTTTCCCATCGGCTATGCCGCCGCCATCGGGTTGGTGTTCGTGGCGCGCGGCGCACGCACGTTGCGCGAACGCCAGCGCGGCATGTATACCGTGTCCTACCCGCACCGGCAGGTGCGGGTGCCGAAGGGTATGAGCGTGCTTGAAGCCAGTCTGCGCTTCAACGTTCCGCACGCGAGTGTTTGTGGCGGCCGTGCGCGATGCTCAACCTGCCGCGTTCGCGTCGTCAGCGATCGTCTTGCCTTGCCGCGGCCGTCGGGACGCGAGGCTTTCGTGCTTGCGCGGGTTGGCGCCAACGCCGATCCAGCGATCCGGCTCGCCTGCCAACTCCGGCCGCAGAGCGACGTCGCGGTGATCCCGATCTTGCCGCCGCAGATCGGCGCCGGCTTCGTGCGTGGCCGCCAGCGGATGCATATCGGCGAGGAACGGTACGTTGTGAGTATGTTCGTGGACATGCGCGGCTCCACCAAGCTCTCGGAAGTCCGCTTGCCATTCGATATTGTTTTCCTGATCAACCAATTCGTCGAGGCGGCCTCGAAGGGGATAACCGATGCCGGCGGACAGCCAAACCAGTTCGTCGGTGATGGCGTGCTTGCCCTGTTCGGGCTCGACGTCGATCGCCCGACCGCGTGCAGGCAGGCGCTGCGCGCGGCCTCGCTGGTCGCATCAAATGTGGCTTACTTAAATCACCAATTCGCAACCGAAGTGCGCGAACCCATCGAATACGGTGTCGGCATCAACGCGGGCGACGTCATCATCGGCGACATCGGCTTTCGCGGCCACACCGTATTCACCGCGCTCGGCGACTCCGTCAACGTCGCGGCGCGATTACAGGACATGACCAAGAGTCTTCAATTGCAAGGCGGTCGTGTCGGAAGAAGTCTGCAAGACCGCGGGGATTGCGGACGATGCGCTAACGCGCACGCAAATCTCGATCCGCGGACACGACGAGCCGATGACGGTGCGCACCGCGGAGGATCCGACCGTGCTTGCAAGCCTGCTCGACCCGCAAATCGCGCAGGATGCCGCGGAGTCGCAAATCTCGTAAGCGCGTGACACTACGCCTTGAACGCCTTGAAGGTGATAATGGTGTGGGTGTCCTTAATGCCGGCCATGCATTGCACCTTTTCGTTGACGAAGTGGCCGATATCGGTGCCGGCGTCGACGTAGAATTTCACCAGCAGGTCGTAATCGCCCGCAGTCGAGTAGATTTCGGAGGCAATCTCGGCTTCGGCCAGCTCGTTGGCCACCTGATAGGATTTGCCAAGCTCGCATTTGATCTGGACGAAAAAGGGGGTCATCGCGCGCCTCCGATTACTGGGTGCAATCCAGCAAAATCAAGCAGCCGTTGCAAGGCGCACTTGCCTTGGTAGCCCGCGCGGACTAGTTATTTCCAGCAGCAATCTCGTGGGGTGTCCGGCGCTTCGCCGGGCTGAGAGGCCGATCCAAGGCCAACCCAACGAACCTGATCCGGGTCATGCCGGCGGAGGGAGATGAGATGCGCCAGTCCGGCACCGCAACGCACGACAACGTGCCGCAAATCGCGGCCGCGTTGCTCGATCGCCTGCGCGTCCGCGTGCCGCGCGTTCATTGCATTACCAATGCCGTGGCGCAAAATTTCACCGCCAATGTTTTGCTCGCGGCGAGCTGCGTGCCGTCGATGACGCTCTCGGCCGAGGAGATCGCCGCTTTCGTTGCCCGCAGCGGCGCGCTGCTGGTCAATCTCGGCACCTTCGATCGCGAGCGCCGCGCGGCGACCGAGATCGCTGTTGAAATCGCGGCGCAGGAGAATGTGCCCTGGGTGCTCGACCCGGTGTTCATCGACCGCAGCGCCGGGCGGGCGGAATTCGCGCGTCAGCTGGTGACGCGCGGCCCCAAGGCGATCCGGCTCAACCACGGTGAATTTGCCGCCTTGGCAAACAGCGAGTCGACGCATGGGATGCTTGCGGCCTACGCTCGCGACAATAAAACCGTAATCGGTCTTTCAGGCGAAGCGGACTTGATCAGCGACGGTGCACGCTTCGCGACCTTTGCCAGCGGCCATCCGCTGATGGCCAAGGTTACGGCCATGGGCTGCGCCGCCTCGGCGCTGGTCGCGGCGTGTCTGGCAATCGAACCGGACGCGTGGCGCGCGACCGTGGCTGCGCTGATCATAATCGGCGTTGCCGGCGAATTGGCGGCGGAGAAGTCTGAAGGTCCCGGCAGCTTCGCTGTCGCGATCATCGATGCGCTTCACAATCTCGATGGGCCAACGCTCATCGCGCGCGCAAAGGCAACCTGATGGATGTCGATCTTCGCCTTTATGCGCTGCTCGATCCCGCCGTCGCCGGCGGCCGCATGCTTGGCGATCTGGCTGCGCGCATCGCCGGCAGCGCCACATTAGTGCAGCTGCGCGACAAACATGGCTCGACGCGCGCCATGGTCGAAGAAGCCCGCGCCTTGCGCGGCGTGCTGGAGCCGGCGGGCGTGCCGCTGCTGATCAACGACCGCGTCGATATCGCGCTCGCCGCCGAAGCCGACGGCGTGCATATCGGACAGGACGATCTGCCGGTGCCCGACGCGCGACTGCTGCTCGGGCGCACCGCCATCATCGGGCTCAGCATAAAGACCGTGCAGCAGGCACAAGATGCGCCGCTCGAGCATCTCGACTACGTCGCCATCGGCGGGGTGTATGGCACGACCTCCAAGGACAACACGTCGGCGCCGATTGGCATCGATGGATTGCGCGCCATCGTGCAGGCGGTGCGCGCGCGCGATAAGAAATGCCCGATTTGTGCCATCGCCGGCATCGATGCGAGTAATGCTGCTGCGGTGATCGAGGCCGGCGCCGACGGCGTAGCGGTGATCTCGGCGCTGTCGCTCGCCAGCGACCCGGCGAAAGCCGCGCTCGACCTGCGCCGCGTTGTGGACGACGCGCTGAAACGGCGGGGGCCATGACCGCAATTGCGCTTACCATTGCCGGTTCCGATCCAAGCGGCGGTGCCGGCATCCAGGCCGATCTGAAAACTTTTGCCGCGCTTGAGGTCTATGGCGCCTCAGTCATCACGGCGCTGACCGCGCAGAACACGCAAGGCGTTACGGCCATTCACGACGTGCCGGGAGATTTCATCGGCGCGCAGATGGATGCGGTGTTCTCCGATCTCGATATCGCGGCGGTCAAGATCGGCATGTTGTCGCAAGTGACGGCGATCAAGGCGGTGGCGGCGGGTCTGCGGCGCCACCACGCCAAAAACATGGTGCTCGATCCGGTGATGGCCGCGACCTTGGGCGACCGGCTGCTGGCGGCCGACGCGGTTGCAGCGCTGCGCCGCGAACTCATCCCGTTCGTGCTGGTGGTGACGCCCAATCTGCCGGAAGCCGCGGCGCTCTCGGGCGCGTCGCTCGCGCGCAACGAAGGCGAAATGGAAGCGCAGGCGCGCGAGATCCTGTCGCTCGGCGCGCGCAATGTGCTGATCAAAGGCGGGCATGGCGACGGCGATGAAAGCGTCGATATTCTGATCGGGCAAAGTCAGGGATTTGGCGAGGTCGTGCGCCTGTCGGCCAAACGCATCGCTACCAAAAACACCCACGGCACCGGCTGCACGTTGTCGTCGGCAATCGCTGCCGGGCTCGCCAAGGGCCGCGATCTCATCACTGCGGCGCAGGAAGCCAAGGCTTATGTCACCGCAGCCATCGCCAACGCAGACGCACTTCAAGTCGGCCGTGGCCACGGTCCGCTGCATCATTTTTATCGCGAATGGAGAGAGCCATGACAACGCGACGCACATTCATCGGGTCGGCCGCTGCCGGCCTCATCGCCGCGCCGGCCATCGCGCGCGCGCAAACGATGAGATGGCGCATGGTCACATCCTGGCCCAAGCGCCTGCCCGGGCCCGGCATGTCGGCCGAGCGCATCGCGGACCGCATCCGCGCGCTGTCGGGCGGACGCATCGACATCGCCGTCTATGCCGCAGGTGAAGTGGTGCCGGCCTTCGAGGTGCTGGGCGCCGTCGGCAACGGCGTCGCCGATATCGGCCATACCGCCTCGTTTTACTGGCAGGGCAAGATGCCGGCGGCGGCTTATTTCACCACCGTGCCGTTCGGGCTGACGCCGCCCGAGCACGTGGCCTGGGTCGAGGCCGGCGGCGGGCAGGCGCTGTGGGACGAACTCTACGCGCCCTTCGGCGTCAAGCCGTTCATGGCCGGCAATACCGGCGTCTGCATGGGCGGCTGGTTCCGCCGCGAACTCAAAAGCCTCGCCGATCTGCGCGGCTTGAAGCTGCGCGCGCTCGGCCTCGGCGGCGAAGTCTACCGCCGCTTGGGCGCCACGCCGCAGACCACGCCGCCGGCCGAAATCCTCGTCAGCCTGCAATCGGGCGTGCTCGACGGCGCCGAATTCGTCGGACCCGGCACCGACATCGCGCTCGGGCTCTATCGCGTGGCGCCGTTCTATTATTATCCCGGCTTCAACAAGCCGAACGGCACCGGCGAATGCATCGTCGCGCTCAAAGTCTGGAACGCGCTCTCCGCCGACCTCAAGGCCATCGTCGCGCATGCCTGCGCGGCGGAGGCGAATTACGCGCTGGCCGAGATGGAGCGGCTCAACGCGCAGGCGCTGGAAGCGCTCATCAAGGAGCACAACGTCAAGCTCGCCGCGTTCCCCGGCGACCTGGTCGCGGCCGCGCGCGAGAAGGCGCATGACGTGCTGTTCGAATTTGGCGCGCGCAGCGACATCACCGGCAAGATCTCCGGTTCCTACGACGCCTTCCGCGAGCGCACCGCGCCGTGGTCGCGGGTGTCGATCGAGGCGGTGCTGAGGGCGAGGGGGGTGTAGGGGCATCTGATGAACTAACCACGCCATCAACTCGGCATAATATTTCTGTCAGATCACACTTGGGCGAAGCGAGCCGCCCATTCGGACAAGTAAACTCAGGGGCATCATGGATTCGGAGCTCCCAGGCATCCTCATCGTCGATGACAATGAGGACAACCGGTATACGCTGCGATTGCTTCTGGAATCCGACGGTCACGAGCGTGTCATTGATGCGTCCGGCGGTAAGGAAGCGATAGCTCTGCTCGAGAGGGAGAAATTTAATCTCGTCCTTCTCGATATGATGATGCCTGATTTAAATGGAGACGAGGTTCTCAAGATCATCAAAGCCAATCCGAATTCGAGAGATATACCGGTCGTCATGATCAGCGCCGACACAGACACCGAGAAAGTATCGAAATGCATTGAACTCGGCGCTGACGATTACCTTGCCAAGCCGTTTAATCCGATAATTTTGCGCGCCCGGATTGCGTCGGCATTGCGCAGGCGGTCGCTGCGGGTACTAGAAACTGAATATATGGGAAAAATCGAGCAGGCAAAGAAGCATTCAGAAAATTTGTTGAGAAACATATTTCCTCCCGAAATCGCCGCTCGCCTGCGAAACGGAGAAAGCAATATCGCGGATCATTTCGAAGACGTTACCGTCATGTTTGCTGATATTGTTGGCTTTGGAAAGATGACGGCGCGCATGAAGGCATTTGAGATTGTCGGTTGCTTAAACCAGTTATTTAGCGAATTCGACCGGCTCGCCGAAGACCTGGGAGTCGAAAAGATTAAAACGATCGGCGACAACTACATGGCGATTGCAGGCCTCCCAACGCCGCGCTCCGGCCATGCGCGTAGCGCGGTAAAGCTCGCACTCGACATGATCGTCGCCACCGACCGATTGCAATCGCGATTGCCCGTTCCGCTATCGATCAGGGTGGGTTTGCACTCCGGTTCGGTCATGGCGGGAGTCATCGGAACGCATAAATTTGCATATGACGTATGGGGCGATACGGTCAATATTGCGGCGCGCGTCGAGGCAGCGAGCCAGCCGAACCGCGTATTGGTATCCGCAGCGACGGCCAAGATGCTGGGCGCAGATTTCGACCTCGACGGTCCGCACAATATTGACACCAAAGAGGCCCGTGTAATCGAGACTTTTTTTGTAACCCGGCGTCAATAAATTGACAGGCAGGGGACCTAACATCTTTCGAATCATCGGTGCGAGGTTAAAATCCATGGTTCAGGCCAAACGCATTGACGTAATTCGCTCGATCCGTTTGCGCGGGCTCTCGACCATACGCGCCCGACTTTATTCTGCGTTCGGTTTTGCTGCCGCGCTTACGATCGTTTGCTCTTTCATTGCTTTCTATGAATTCATTGTAATCGGAGCGACTACCAATGAAATAGTCGTTCGTAGCTTGCCAGCAACGGCTTTTTCATTGCGGTTGGTCGAGGAGGCCAACAGCCTTATTTCCGCGGCTCCACGCTTGATGGCTGCTAAGAACGATAAGGACCGTTTGGAGACAGAAAATAGAATAAATCGACAGGCAAAAAATCTTGTGGAGGGCGTCGAACGACTCAGAGCGCTGGGCGTCGATAATACCAATGATATTGATGCCGCCCGCAACGTATTGGTACAGCGACTTGATACCCTCAATGGGGTTGTGAAAGATCGGATTGCGATATCGGACGAACGGCTTACTCTGGCTTCGGCAATCCAGCCCGCCTACGTCGCACTACACAATGCTCTCGCTTTGGCAATTACCAATGCCAATTCCGACCTCATGTCGACGAGCAGGCAGGCGGGGACAGACGCCGCGTTCGATCGCAAGCTTGAATCGCTGCGTGGGCTCCTGGAATTTGCATCAGAGTCAAATCTTCTCAGCCGGCCTTCTAACTGAAGCCGCCCTTGTAAATGATTCGAGCCGACTTCAGGTGCTACGCGATCTTATAAAGACGGCAAAGGAGAAAATAGAAACAAACCTGAACAACATCAGCGACCCCACGCAGCAAAAAAAGCTCACGGCGCTTTACAATGATCTGGGCTTGATCGAAACAAGCGATGGCATTATCGCCGTCCGCATTTATGAACTTAATCGGCTCCGCGATGCCGATATTGCATTTGAGAACGCCCAAACTGCGACCGTTAAGTTAAAAGAAGCTGTTGATGATATGGTCGAGCAGCAAGGTCGGACTGCGCAAGCTATTTCCATGCAGGCCGAACAACAAATTCATTCGGCGAAGATAATTCTGATCGCGCTTTCGATTGTGGCCGTGGTCAGTGCGATGATGGTGGCATGGCTTTATGTTGCGCGCGGCGTCGTTCTGCGGTTGGGTCAGCTTAGCCAGGCTATGCGTCGTATCGCCGGCGGTAACTTTGATGTCCATCTCCAGGACAACCGCGGCGACGAAATTTCTGAGATGGCAAATGCCGTCGAGGTATTCCGCCAAAATGCGATTGCTCTCGAGCAGCTCTTGGCTGAACGTGAAGAGGCGGCCATCCGTCTCGAAAAAACGGTCGAACAACGTACCGCCGAACTGCAGCGGCGCGGAGCGGAACTCCGAGTTACTTTCGACAATATGGTGCAAGGCGTGCTGATGTTTGACAGTGAAATGAAGATCGCCGCTTGGAATCGACAAGTTTTAGAACTTTTAAAATTGCCTGAGACTTTCCTTGTTAGTGGGCCACATTTTTCGGACTTCATTCGTTACCTCGCCGAACGGGGTGAGTACGGCGCTGTAAGTGCGGAAGCTGAAGTGCAGCGATTTTTAGCTAAGGCGGCGCAGCGTCACACGTTCGAACGAACCCGTCCTGACGGAACAGTCCTTGAAATCCGGCATAATCCGTTACCGGAAGGGGGGATTGTTGTCATCTACTCGGATATCACCGAACGCAAGCGCTACGAAGAGACGCTCACCGCCGCTCGCGATCAGGCTGAAGCGATGAGCCGAACCAAATCGAGCTTCCTCGCCAACATGAGCCACGAGCTGCGTACGCCGTTAAATGCGATCATTGGACTTACCGATATGATGGTCACGAATGCGGCGCGCTTCGGCACGGAAAAGGCGGTAGAACCACTCCGGCGCGTTCATCGCGCGGGAAAGCATCTGCTTGATCTCATCAATCAGGTACTCGACCTTTCGAAGATCGAAGCGGGAAAGCTCGACATCAATCTGGAAACTGTGAATGTCGCCGCGCTGGTCGACGAGGTCGTCGGCACCGCGCGTTCGCTGGCGGAGCAGAACAAGAACCGGCTCAATGTCGAATGTCCGGCCGATATCGCCCCAATTGTCGTGGATGCTCTGCGTCTGAAGCAGATTCTGCTCAATCTTCTAAGCAATGCGTGTAAGTTCACGAAAGGCGGCGACGTCGCCTTGCGCGTGACATCTGCGTTGGTTGATGGGCGCAAATGGATCAGTTTCGTGGTCGCCGATTCTGGCATCGGCATGACGCCAGAACAGATGAGCAAGCTGTTCGAAGAGTTCATGCAAGCCGATCAAACTACGTCGCGTCGATACGGCGGAACGGGTCTCGGTCTGGCGATAACACGAAGACTCTGCAACATGATGGGCGGCGACGTCACGGTCACGAGCGAAAGCGGAAAGGGATCGACATTCACCGTCCGCTTGCCGGCGGGATCAGAGACCGCGACAATATCTGATCAGTCGGCGCGCGGGCTGGAAGAACCTGTTCCACTCGGCGATTGTGTGCTTGTCATCGATGATGACCCGACCGCGCGCGAGCTCATCGCAAATTATCTGCGGGAGGGCGGGCTCTCGGTCGTCACCGCTTCCGGCGGACGCGAAGGATTGAAGCGTGCCGAAGAGCTGCACCCGATCGCAATCACACTCGACGTACTGATGCCGGATATCGACGGCTGGACCGTGTTGGCGGCGTTGCGCGGCAACCCCGAGCTTGCCGGTATTCCGGTGGTCATGGCGACCATCACCGACCAGGACCGCAGGGGCATGACGCTGGGCGCGGCCGGATACCTGACCAAGCCGATCGATCGCGATCGACTGATCGCGCTGCTGCGGCCCTATCAGGCACGCATCCGGCGGACGCACGTGCTTGCTGGTCGAGGACGACCCGGTGCAACGCGAATGGATTCGATCCTTGCTGGAGCCGCAGCAATGGCTGGTCAGCGAGGCCGAGAACGGCCGGGTGGCGATCGATCGGCTTGCCGACGAGACGCCGGACATCATCCTGCTCGATCTCATGATGCCGGAGATGGACGGATTCCAGTTCATCACGGCGTTGCAGCAGCGGCCACCGTGGCGGCGCATTCCCGTGATCGTGATCACGGCGCTCGATCTCACGGCCGAGGATCGCGCGCGCCTCAATTCCGGCGTCGAGGGGATATTGCTGAAAGACTCCTTCGACCTGCCCAACTCGTAGCGACCGTACGCCGGCTCGTTGCGGAAACTCGCCGATCGCGAAAAGTGTCGGAGGCGGCGTCGTGACCAAAATCCTTTACGTCGAGGACAATGACGACAACGTCTACATGCTGAAGATGCGTTTCGAATTGCTCGATGGATTTGAGGTTTTGGTGGCCGAGGACGGCGAGGCCGGGTGCACAAAGGCTGCGACCGAACTGCCCGACGTGATCCTGATGGATCTCGATCTACCCGTGGTCGACGGTTGGGAAGCCACGCGCCGGCTCAAGGGCGATCCGGCGACGCGGCACATTCCGATCATTGCGCTGACCGCGCATGCCATGTCGGGCTCGCGCGAGAAGGCGCTGGCGGCGGGGTGCGACGAGTTCGATACCAAGCCCGTCGATTTCGACCGGCTTGTGCAGAAGATCAATCTTGCGCTTGCCAATAGGCCCGCCAGCCGCTGACGAAGTCTTCAGCACGTCAAATCCGGGCTGGGTCGAGGCCGGCGGCGGGCAGGCGCTGTGGGACGAGCTCTACCAGCCCTTTGGCGTCAAGCCGTTCATGGCCGGCAATACCGGCGTCTGCATGGGTGGCTGGTTCGGCCGCGAACTCAAAAGCCTCGCCGATCTGCGCGGCTTGAAGCTGCGCGCGCTCGGGCTCTACCGCGTGGCGCCGATCGCGGCGGGACGTATCATGTTCCTGGTCCATAACGAGCAAACGAAACTCTCGGCAGCGTGGTTGAACACGCTGGCGACAGCGTTGGTCGCGGCCGGAACATTCGCTCCCTTTGCGGCTCTCCTGTATGGGCTTTCGAATCCAACTGTGGGCCGCGCTGTGCTGACCTTTACCGCCATCGTTTGTTTTGTCGGCGGAATAGCCCTACATTTCGGCGGCAGGGTCTTGCTCGGGAGACTGCGAGAATGACTGCGTTCGAGATTTTCGCGGTGGCGTGGATTTCAGTGGCCGTTGCGATCGTGATCGGCTTTGCATTTTCCCTCGGCTGGCTGGAAGACCGCGCTGAAAGGCGCAAGGCGCGCCACGCGGCCGAGTAGATCGTGGCTCGCCTCGATCCCAAGGCGATCTCTTTGGCAATGAGCCGGCGGCCGCGGCCGGCTCCTCTGCGGTCGGGGTGGGGTGAGCTGCGGCGAGTAGAAGATCACCCCACCCCGGCTCGCATCTCGCCATAGCGCGTCGAAGACGTGCGTAAACGCGCTAATGGCTCGATGCTTCGCCGACCCTCCCCCTCAGCCGAAGTCGGATTTATTCGACTTCGGCCAATCGCAACTGCCGAACTCGGGTAAACCCGAGTTCGGTGGGAGGGTAAGCAATCGCGCCCCGGAACGACAAAGGAACCGGATGTCCGCCAGCGCGGGGAATGAATGGGGTTGGAACAGGGTTGGCGCGTTGCGGGTTATCTCCGACCACAGTGGAGGAAAGACCCATGCGACACGCCGGCATCCTTTTGGCCGCGGCGCTCTTCGTCGGCGCTTCCGGCCTCGCGCACGCGCAACAGACGATCAAGGGCAAGATCGCGGCGATCGACGAGGCTGCGGGCAAGATCTCGATCCAGATCGCCGGCACCGCGGGAACGGCGGGCAGCGGTGCGTCGAAGGCCGATGCGACCGTCGCGCCGACGCCGTTCAAGGTTCAGGACCCGCTGCTGTTCAATGCCGTGAAAGAGGGCGATCAGGTGACGATCACCAGCCAGACCATCAACGGCGTGCAGACCATCACGAGCCTGAAGAAAGAATAGGCACGCGTTTTTGCCGCCAACTCGGTGTGCCCCCTCTCCCCGTTGGTGAGAGGGGGCCGAGGATTCCCGATAGGCCCGGCCCCTCAGCCGGCGCACACCCGAACTCGGCAGTTGCCGAGTTCGGCACTTATGACCGTGCGCCGACCTCTCCCTATGGGAGAGGTGAAGCGAGATTGCGTCGGCTTCGACATAGAGGAATAAAGTCCTTGACAGCGTAACGCTGCTCCGCTAGTATTGCGGCAGGGTCGGCAAGCGCGTCCTGCGCCGCCGGCTTTTTCATCCGACAATCCAGCATGGAGCCTCGTCATGGCGAAACGAACGCGCGCACCCGCGCGTAGGAAAAGCGTACGGAAAACAAGTCCCGTCCGCGCCAAAAACAAATCCGCTCATTCCCGCGCAAGCGGGAATCCAGGGCCACAAATGCGACGCCAGCATATTTCTCCCCTGGGTCCCCGCTTTCCGCCTTCGCGCTCCGCGCTTCGGCGGACTGCGAACGCGCCGAAGCTTGCGAAGCGAGCGGAGGCGGGTCGCGGGGACGAGCGGGGTTCTGGCGCGCCCGCCAAGCCCGGCCGTCCGTTCTACACGGCGGAATTCATGGCCGAGGCGCGGCGGCGGATCGAACACACCACCGAGAGCATGACATCGATCGCCGGCAAGCTCGGCATGCACCACAGCGCGCTGTCGCGCCTCATCAAGCGCGAGCGATGGGGGCGGCCCGAAGCGGCGCTGCGCCGGCGCGGTCTGTCGCCGGCGATGCGGCTTGCGGTCGAGGCCGATGCATTGGCGGACGCGCCGGCGCCGCCCGATCCCGCGGCGCTCGATCGCATCGAACGGGCGTTGCTCGCCGAACTCGCCACCGTGGAAGCGATGCGCGAAAGTCTCGACAAAGAGCCGCTGCGGCCGATCGACGCCGAGCGCACCGCGCGCACGCTGTCCATCCTCACCGAAACTCTCACCAAGCTGCGCCGCCACCGCCTTGCCGCCGCGGCGCAAGCAGGACCGGACCATGACGACGATTTTCCCGCCGATATCGATGAATTTCGTCGCGGACTTGCGCGACGCATTAGAGCATTCATCGCAAGCCGGACAGCTCGAAGCGATGCTGAGCGAGATGCCGGACCTGACGCAGTGGATCAGGTTCGATAGCGACTTCATCGCGCTGGCGCATAGCCACCAGGAGCCGCCGGCCGCCGCCAACAATGGCGGGCCGTGGACCACCTGGCTGATGCTGGGCGGGCGCGGCGCCGGCAAGACGCGCGCCGGGGCCGAATGGCTGCGCGCGCAGGCGCTCGGCCTTGCTCCCTATGCGGAGGCGTCCGCGCGGCATCTTGCGTTGATCGGTGAAACGTGGCGCGACGTGCGCGAGGTGATGATCGAGGGGCCGTCCGGCCTGTTGCGTCTCGGCGCGCGCCGCGAGCGGCCGCAGTGGCTGCCGTCGCGGCAGCGCTTGGAATGGCCGAACGGCGCGGTGGCGCTCGCCTTCTCGGCGGAAGACCCCGAGCAGTTGCGCGGGCCGCAGTTCGACGCCGCCTGGTGCGACGAACTCGCCAAGTGGCCTTATCCGGATGCCGCCTTCGACATGCTGCAATTCGGCCTGCGGCTGGGGCTGCGCCCGCGCCAGCTCGTCACCACGACGCCGCGGCCGATTGCGCTGATCAAGCGGCTCACCGCCGATCCGCGCACCGCGGTGACGCGCGCCTCGACCCACGCCAACGCCGCGCATCTGTCGCCGGCTTTCCTCGACGAGGTGATCGGCCGCTACGCCGGCACGCGATTGGGGCGGCAGGAGATCGACGGCGAGATCATCGAGGAGTGCGCCGACGCGCTATGGACGCGCGCCATGATCGAAGCCGCGCGCGTGCGCCAAGCGCCGCCGTTGCAGCGCATCGTCATCGGCATCGATCCGCCAGGCTCCGGGCGGCCCGGCGCCGACGCCTGCGGCATTGTCGCGGCGGGCCTTGCCGAGGACGGGCGCATCTACGTCTTGGAGGATGCCAGCGTGCAAGGGCTCGCGCCGCAGGGCTGGGCGATGAAGGCGGTGGCGCTGTTCAAGCGGCGCGAGGCGGACGCGCTGGTCGCCGAGGTCAACCAGGGCGGCGACATGGTGCGCGCGGTGCTGGCGCAGGTCGACCCGGCGCTGCCGCTGCGCACCGTGCACGCGACGCGCGGCAAATGGCTGCGCGCCGAGCCGGTCGCCATGCTCTATGCCCAGGGCAAGGTCAAGCACGTCGATCCGCCGATGCCGGCGCTCGAGGACGAGATGGCCGACTTCGGCCTCGACGGCTTGTCATCCGGCCGCTCGCCGGATCGCTTGGATGCGCTGGTGTGGGCGGTGACGGAGTTGATGGATCGAGGGGGACGAGGGCGCGGTCCCCGCATCACATTCTTGTAGGGCGTGGACTCGTAAACGCGGAGACAAAAGCCGAACTCCAGCACGAACTGGAACCGAATGTTGCTATTGAATAACAGCAGACATTGGTTGAACTGGCACGGAACGGCTTGGTCGCGAATGACCCATGAGCGACATTCGCTCGGTAGAAATACTGCATTGCGGCTGCCTTGTCGCGCGTCGCGAATTACGCAAGTCTACGTCCGGATCGATTGATCGTAGGCTATGTCGTTGGCACCGACCGATATACATTCATGGAGAGATAAAATAAATCCTCGCATCATTCTGAGCGTCTCTGCGACAATCGCTTTGGGACTTGCCTTGTTTGGCATCACTGCCGGAAGTACGGCAAGAGCCGCTGAGATTAAGCTTCTATGCGCCGTGGCTTTGCATCCGGCAATTGACGCACTGATACCGGATTTTGAAAAATCCTCAGGACACAAAGTAACGGTCGCTTACGGAACCGCGGGTGCGATCGCGAACCGTTTTCTAAAGGGTGAGGCGGCCGATCTTCTGATAAACGCTGCACCACTGATGGACCAACTTCGAGCGCAAGGCAAAGTCCTGGCTGGCGACCGTATCATCATCGCGAAGGTCGGTGTTGGTGTTTTCGTGCGTAAGGGTGCCGTGAAGCCCGACATCAGTTCTGCCGACGCCTTCAAACGCTCAATGTTGGCCGCAAAATCGATTATTTATCCTGATCCGGCCGGTGGGGGCGCCAGTGGCATCTACGTGGCCAGCTTGCTCGAACGATTGGGCATCGCTGCGGAGATGAAACCCAAGACCAAGCTATCAACGCTTGGAGCGCTGTACGCAAGCGTTGCCAGCGGCGAAGTTGAGATCGGCTTCAATCAAGTCAGCGAAATCTTGGCTCAACCAACCGTCGAACTCGTTGGCCCGCTTCCGTCAGCGATTCAGAACTACACCCAGTTCGTCCCGGGCATCGCTGCCGGCAGCGGTCAGACTGACGCCGCAAAAGCGCTGGTCACGTTCCTTTACTCGCCTGCGGCCAAGACCGTTCTAAATGCAAAGGGTTTCGAATAAGGCGCGTGTGGCGCGCCACAAGGCGCGCCCGTGGCGACTATTCCACAAATCCCGTTCCGCGAATGAGCCACTCTTCGAGTTGCCGCTGCACTGGATTTTGCTGCATCTGCTCACAGCCGATTCTGGCACTTAGCGGACAATCCCAGCCGCACACTCGTTCGTCGCTGTTGGAGCAACAGCGGACATTTGGTTAGCCATTGCTCATCCCACTCAATTCATGACCGC